>JAXJWW010000109.1:0-50853 GCA_036307825.1 Treponemataceae bacterium
ATCCAAAAGTTTAGCACCTTCCACATAAGTTTCTATTGAAGAACCAGAAAGATTTGCAATAGCAACTGGTTTTAAGTTCATCATTACAGGAAGTTTTTTTTCGATAAAAGTTTTTATTCCCGGATTTTCAAGCCCGATAGAATTTATCAATCCTGAAGGAGTTTCTTGTAAACGAATTCCTGTGTTTCCAGGTTTTGCTTCTAAAGTTAATCCTTTTGATGAAATTCCACCAAGAAGATTTACATCAATTACTTCGTTAAATTCTGTTCCAAAACCAAAAGTTCCAGAGGCAGCAATAACTGGATTTTCAAATTTTACACCTGCGATAGTAACTGATAAATCTGGTTTTTCAACTTTTTCTTTTCTAGGGGAAAACGGTTTGTCGGCAAAAATAAGTTTGTTTCCTTCAAAAACTGGACCGTCTTTACAACAGCGTTTATTTCCTTCTGTAGTTGTGATTGTACAACCTAAACATGCACCAACACCACAAGCCATTCTTTGTTCCATGCTTAAATAACAAGTGATATTTGCTTCGGCACAGATTTTTTGTACATATTTTAACATTGGTTCTGGACCACAAGCATAAACAACTGTGTATTTTTTTTGTAAAAGAGTTTCTGTTGTAAGAACAGTTGGTAACATTCCTTTTACGCCTTCTGCACCGTCATCAGTTGTGATAATTAAATTTTTTGCTTTTACATTTTCTAATCCGTAAGAAAATGATTTAAAACAAGCGTAAAAATCGTAAGAATTTTCTTTTAGGTTGGTAGAAAATCCTGCAACTGGAGCAACTCCAATTCCGCCACTAACAATTGCGATTTTT
Source organism: Treponemataceae bacterium (assembly GCA_036307825.1). Classification (GTDB taxonomy): domain Bacteria; phylum Spirochaetota; class Spirochaetia; order Treponematales; family Treponemataceae; genus RGIG9060. The sequence goes on from JAXJWW010000109.1 coordinate 824, forward strand.
GGATTTTCTGATGAAGTTTGTAAATTTTCTTCTGGAAGAGGAAATGTGTTTCCAAGAGGACCAGTCATATCAACTGAATCCCCGATAGAAAGATTACAAAGTTCTTTTGTGCCTTGCCCTTTTAACAAGATTAAAAATTCAACAAAAACAAAATTATCTTCAGTTCTAGAAGAAAAAACACTAATTGGTCGAGAAAGCAAAACTTTTGAAGTTGTACTTCTTAACATATAAAACTGACCACTTTGTGGAATTGAAAAATCTTGATGAACTAGGTTAGTTTTTAATACAAGATGATAAATTCCCGGTTTTACTTCTTTAAGAGAAGTTACTTTTCCAACTGAAATTCCTGCTTTTGTTGAATTTTCTTTACACACTGTATTTTCCTGCCATTTCTAAAAGTTCTGTTTTTGAAGCTAATGCAACTTTTTCTGCTGCACCAACGATGTCATCCAAAGTTAAAATTCCAGATTCTCGTTTTTCTGTTAATGCTTCGTCTTTTTTCCAAGCACATAAAACTCCCCGAGAAGAATTTACTGTTCCACCTGCTTTACCTAACAAAGTTCCAGCGATTTTTGCTTTTCCACCTTGTGCTCCGTATCCTGGAATTAAGAAGAAAATATTTGGATATTGATTTCTTAAATTGATAGCATCTTGTTCTTCTGTACAACCAACAACTGCACCAACTGGAGAACAAACTTGATTTTCGTCGTAGCCATAGTTTTGAGCAAATTCTTTTTGAAGTTCTACCAAGTGATTTCCAACTCTATCTAAAACATGACTTCCGTCTTGCAAAATTTGATTTTCAATATCTTGCATTCCAGGGTTTGAAGTTCTGAGCAACACAAAGATTGCTTTTTCTTTTGCTAAATCTGCTGTTCCTGCTTTTTTGCAATATTCTGTAAAAGATTGTAATGTATCAAATCCCATGTATGGATTTACTGTGATAATATCAGTTTCAAAATCTCCTGCAAAATGTGCTTTTGCGTAGGCACTAGCTGTATCAGCAATATCTCCTCGCTTAATGTCAGAAATTACAGGAATGTCTTTTGCTTTTAACATTTTAAGAGTTTCAACATAAGTCTGTAATCCTTCAAGTCCCATTGCTTCATAATATGCAATCTGAACTTTAAAACATCCACTATGTTTTGCACAAGCATTTATCAATTCTGTATTGTAGGCTAAAACTGCTTTTGCTGGAGTTTCGTATTTTTTCAAAACTTCAGGCGGAAGATAACTTGGGGCAGTATCCAATCCCACACAAAGTGGACCATTTTCTTTACAAGCCATTTGTAGGCGATTCATTTGATGATAAAAATTCATAACAAGATTATATACAAAATAAATTAAGTTGACAATGCAGTAAAATAATGTATTCTATATATATGGAACAAATTTTAAATTCTTCAATGTTAAAATACTATTTAGAACCAATTATTTCATCTTGCGAGTTATGGAAAGACAAAAACGTTGCTGTTTTTATTATTTCAAATCCTGTTTCTGGTGGTTTTACACAAAAGAAAATTGCACAAAAAAATAAATTTATTTTAGAAAGTGCTTCTAATACAGCAAAGGAAACTAGCGTTGTTGTAAAATCAATTGAATTTACACTTTTTGATACAGAATATTCTGGTCATTGTGACGAATTTGTTGATTCAATTTTTGATTATTACAAAAAAAATCTTGCAGGTAATGACGAAAACAAAGTTTTGATAATTACCGCTGGAGGAGACGGAACAAGTCACGAAGTTCAAAGTGCTTTGATGAATTTAATAAATCAGTCTGAAGAAAACAAAAATGCTATAGCTAAAGATTTTTGTATTTTTAGACTTCCTTTTGGAACAGGAAATGATGGTTCCGATGGAAGAAATTTAGAAGAAAGTTTACTTAGATTGAATTTTCCATCTCATATTGAATTGCAAAAGGCTGTAGAAGTTTCTTGTTTGGGCGAAAATGGAAGTAAAAAAACTTGGTATTCATTTAATATTGCAAGTATCGGAATTGATGCTTTTGTTACTCACATGACAAACAAAATGAAATCAAAACTTCCTGGGGATTTTTATAAACTTTGGGTTGATTTAGCTTGTGTTTTTTACACATGGGTTTATAAAAAAGTTCCAGCTTTTATAGAAATTTTCAAAGACGGTTCTTCTATCGGAACTTACGATAGCAAAATTGAATTTGCACTTTTGGGAATTTCTGGGCACAGAACTTATGGAAGTAATCACTTGATTTTACCAACAGAAGAAAATTGTTGTTTTACTCAATCTGTAAATTTAATCAAAAAATTGATGATAAAACATCGCTTTAAAGATGGTACTCACTACGGAAAACCTTATTCTGTATTTTACGACGCTGATATGATAAAAATTTCTTACAACGAAAAGATTTTAGTTCAGCTTGATGGAGAAAGTCATTTGTTACAAAAAGATGATTTTCCAATTGTAATGAAAAAGACAGAACCTTTAATTCCAATAATCGTTTTGGACGAACAAAATTAGTAAGAAATTCTTCCTCTAAAACTTCTTGCAAGAGTAAGTTTGTCTGCGTATTCTAGGTCGCCTCCAACTGGAAGTCCTGAAGCAAGGCGACTTACTTTTACGCCAGTTTGTTTTAAAATCTGCTGAATGTAAAGTGCCGTTGTGTCGCCTTCAACTGTAGGATTTGTTGCGATAATTACTTCCGTAACATTTTCTTTTTTGATTCTATCAATCAATTTACCTATTGGAAGTTGATCTGGTCCAATTCCTTCAAGTGGTGAAATTAGTCCTCCCAAAACATGAAAAATTCCTCTAAACTCGCCAGAATTTTCGATTGTATTTACATCTTGAGGTTGTTCAACTACGCACATCAAATTTCTTTCACGCAAAGGATTTGTACAAATTTGACAAGGGTCAGTTTCTGTGTAGGAACCACATTCTGAGCATTGATGAATCCTTGAATGAAGTTCCACAAGTTGTTTTGCAAAATTCTCTAAAAAAACTTGGTCAGCTTTTAAAAGATGATTTGAAATTCTCATTGCACTTTTTTTTCCGATTCCAGGTAAACGAGAAAATGAATCTGCCAATTGGTCTAAAGCGTTCATTTATTGAGCTCCAAACAAATTTCCCATGTTCATTCCACCAAGCCCAGAAATTTTTTCTTGGATATTTTCTGTTGCTTGATGAGTTGCGGCAATAATCAAATCTTGGAGCATTTTCACATCTCGTGGGTCAACTGCAATTGAATCAATTTGAATATCAACCATTTCAAATTTTCCGTTGAGAGTAACTTTTACTAATCCTCCTCCTGAAGAACCAGTTGCTGTGATATTTTTTAAGTTTTCCTGAACTTGCTCTAATTTTTCTTTAAGAGCAGCGGGATTTTTTAATAAATCAAATGGATTAAAATTCATCGTTTTCTTCCTCGTATATTTCTTCTTGTTTATATTCTGAATCTTCAGTTTTTGGCATTTGAGTATTTGTTGGAGAAGGTGATTTTTGGGCATTATAAACTTGAACAACCTTTCCTCTAAAATCTGTGCAAAGTAAATCTACAACTTCTGGTAATTTTTCTTGAGGTTGAGTGTTTTCAACCTTTGCTTTTATCACTGGATTTATACTAACATTTTTTTGCCAAAGTTTTGCAATAAAATCAGTGATTTCTTTTTTGTAGGTTTCAATTTGTCGTTTAAGGTATGGAGTTTCTACTTCAATTTGAATTGAATTGTTATTAAAATTCCAATCCAAAGTTTGAATTAAAATTGAAGTTAAAAATGGATTTATCACTTCTAATTCATGTATTGATTCTTTTTTTAGTTCTTCAATAGTTAATTCCGGTTTAGATTTTATTTCCTTTTCAGTTGAAGAGTCTGCTTCAAACTTATTGGTTTGTTCCTGTTTATTTTCTTGATGTAAAGTTTGAATAGGACTTTCCACTTGTACAGGAATTTGATTTTGAGGAACAAAAGTTTCTTTTGGAGTTGCATTTGCGGTTATCGAAGGTTTATTCTCTTGCTGATAACCGCTATTTAAAAAAGGGTGAGAAAATCCCTCGTTTTTTGGAGCAAATCCACCAGTTTGTTGAATATTTTGCTGAATCACATTCTGTTGAACAGATTGACCTTGCAATAACAAGGATTTTGCTTGGTCAATTGCAACTTTTACTTCATTTACTGAAACATAAGAAGTTAACCAGCAAAGTCTAGAAATTGCAAGTTCAAGTTCATATCGTGGACTAACTGAATATCGAATATCTCTAAAAAGTTGAAGCATTAAAGATAATGCTCGTTCTAACATCACTTTATTCCAAGCGGAAGTTACTTTTTTAGAATATCTTTCGATATTTTGGCCAAGTAAGGATTCTTTTGTAATTCCAGATTCAATCAATAAAAGTGAACGAAGATAATCTGCATAGTTTGAAACAAACTGCTCGATAGAAACTCCGTTTGCTGTGATTTCATCTAATTTTTCTAAAGCAGATTTTGAATTTCCATCTACACAAAATTCTGAAATTTCGTTTAAGCGTTCAATTCCTACAAGTCCAAGTTTGTCTCGGATTTTTTCGTAAGTAATATGATTATCAGAAAATGCTACAACTTGGTCAAAAAGTGTGTAAGCATCTCTAAAACTTCCTGTGGCTTCTCGAGCAATCCAGAATAATGCTTCGTCATCAGCTTGAATGCCAAGTTCATTACTTGCTTTTGCTAAAACTTCTTTTATTTGGTCAACTGTTCCAAGTCTAAAATGAAACTGTTGGCATCGACTTTTAATTGTTGCAGGTACTTTGTGAAGTTCTGTTGTTGCAAAAATGAAAATAACATATTCAGGCGGTTCTTCGATTGTTTTTAATAGTGCATTGAAGGCACTTGTTGAAAGCATGTGAACTTCGTCTATGATGTAAATTTTGTATTTTGAAGAATTGGGTGGAAAAAGAACTTCATCTTTGATTTGACGAATATCGTTTACACTTGTGTTAGAAGCACCGTCAATTTCGATAACATCAAGGCTAGAACCTTTTGTGATTTCTTTACAAGCGGTACATTCTTCACATGGAGTTGCACTTGGTCCATTGTGACAATTTAGTGCTTTTGCTAAAATTCTTGCAGAAGATGTTTTTCCACATCCTCTTGGACCTGAAAACAAATATGCGTGAGCAATTTTTCCTGATTGAATTGCGTTTTTTAATGTTGCGGCAACAAATTCTTGTCCAACTAAGTCATCAAAACGCTGAGGGCGACGACGGGTCGCTGTAACTTCATAAGCCATTACTAAAGAATACTGTAAAAATGCAAAAATTACAACATAAAAATATTATTGGTAAATATCATTGATGAATTTTACAAAGTTTTCTGTGTTTTCTAGTTTTGAAGCCGTTGAATTAGGAAAAAATTCAAAATCATAAATTTCTTTGTAAGATTTCATTCTTCTTTGGTAAAAATTATGAAAGATTTGTTCTATATCATCTTGCGATTTAGGATTTTCTCTTGAAATATATCCTGGTAAACTACCTGTTCTTTTAGAATTATGTAAAATTCTTTCAAGACAAGTTTTTTCCGGGACATTTAATAAAATAAATTTTCCTATGGATTTTAGGATTTTTATGGCCTCAGAATTATCGCAAATTCCACCACCTGTTGCAATAATCAAAGGTTTTGAAGTTTTTTCTTTTTCTAGGAGAAATTTGCAGGATTCAACTTCTGCATCTTTGAAGGCTTGTTCACCTTTTTCTACAAAGAGACTTCGAACTGACATATTTGTTTGATTTTCGATAATTTTATCTGTATCAAAAAAATCAAGAGAAAAGTAGGAAGCCATTCCTTTACCTAAACTTGATTTTCCTGAATGTTTCATCCCAACTATAATGATAGAATCCATAAGTTCAATATATCAAATTTACTTGAAAATGTATATTGAATAAGTTATTCTGAAGATATGAATGTAATAGTAAATATTTTGGTTAATTTTTTGCCAGTTTTAGTAATAAGTTTGATTTTTTGTTTAAAAAATACGCAAATTAAATGGTACATGCCAATTTTATCATTTTTGATTGGGATGTTTGCAGTTTTTCCAGCTACTTTTATTCAACTGTTATTTCCAGAAGTATTTTTTGCTAAGCAAACTTTACTAACTTTGCTTTTTTCAAGTTTGGTTTATATTGCCTTAGTTGAAGAAATTTGTAAAACTGTTTGTCTTTTTTTAGTTCCAAATAAAAATTTGAGTATTACAAGTTTTTTTGCTCTTTCTTTTTTAGTTGGATATTCTTTTGGAAGTTTTGAAAATATCATTTATATTTTTAAGGGAATGACAAATCCCATTTTAAGAATTTTTACTTCTTGTGTGATTCACGCAGTTTGTACCGCAACTGCATCTTTTTTTGTTTGGTTTTTAAGAAAGAAAAAATTTCATTTAACATTGATTTTAACTCCAATTTTTGTTCATGGCTTATACGACTTTTTTGCAGGTTTTCCTGGCAAATTTTGGTTAGTTTCTATCATCGTAATTTTTTACGGAATTTTTCAATGCGGAGTTTTCTATCAAATGTTCAAAAATGATGAGAAAATTCAATAAATCTGTTGACAAAAAAATAGTATTTTTGTAATATTAAAACATCAGTACGACGCGGGGTAGAGCAGCTGGCAGCTCGTCGGGCTCATAACCCGGAGGCCGTAGGTTCGAGTCCTACCCCCGCTATATAGTTAATTCCTTATGTTATAAGGAATTAGCACACTACTAAACCCAATGAAGTAGGGCTTAGCGTGATTCAAATTACTAATTTAAGTAAACAGTTTAAGTAAAACTGTTTATAGTCTTAGTGAGGTGAATATGGCTAAGCCCTATTTAATTTTTAAAGCCCATACAGGGATTTATTACGCTCAAATCCGTCTTGCAGATGGAACCCTCTCCAACAACAAATCAACTGGTTGCAGAAATCGTGCAGAAGCAGAACGTACTGTTATGCAATGGATTGTAACAGGCAATATTCCTGTTCGTGTTAATTCAAAAGACAGCAAAGTTCAGAGCATCGATAAAATCAGATTGTTCAATGATTTGCGTAGTGCTGATTTTGACAGTGATGATATTAACACCATCATCAAAATTCTCACAGAAAGAAATTATCTCTACTCAGCTGTTCCGAAAACTTCTAAAGGCAGTATTCCGATTGAAGATTTTCTCGAAAACTTCTGGGATTATGATAAGTCTCCATATGTCAGAGAAAAGCTTGGAAAGAAGCAGTCAATCCATCGTCAGTATTGCGCTACCCTTTTGAGCAGAACTCGCCTTTATTGGATTCCTCGTCTTGCAGGAAAATGTGTTGCAGAAATTACAAGAAAAGATGTTGATGCATTTTTTTCAAGTGATGAAGCTCAAAAACTTGCTCCAAAAACAGTAAACTCAATTATCGAAACAATCACAATTCCTCTCAAATGGGCATATTACAATGAACTTACTCAGAACAATTGTTTTGATGGAATCATTAAGTGTTCAAATATCAGTAAAAAACGAAAGATTCTTGATATGGAAACTGCAACAAAACTGATGGAACTTGATTGGGATAACGACGAAGCAAAAATCGCAAATGAACTTGCCATGCACACAGGAATGAGGGCCGGAGAAATTCAGGCTCTTACTATTGATGATCTTGGCGAAGATGAGATTTATGTTCGCCGTAGTTGGTCAAAATATGACGGTCTTAAATGCTGTAAAAACGGAGAAGAACGTTCTGTTCCTATTCCTATTTCTCATCAACTTTATCTCAAGTTAAAAATGCTTGCAGATTTTAATCCTCATGGAAATGGATTTATTTTTTACAGCACAGTAAAAGATAAACCTATGGATGGTAAACAGTTTAATAAATATTTAAAACGAGCTTTGAAAGATATTGGGTATGAAAATCCTAATGAAATTTGTTTTCATTCGTGGAGACACTTTTTCTGTGCAAGGATGTTGGATTATGTACAAGATAAGCGATATATTATGGCTTTGTCTGGTCATAAAACCGAAGCTATGCTTAATCATTATGCGTCACATCTTGAAGATGATAAAGTTGTTGATTTGGCTCGTAATGTTATGAAGAAAATCTTTATTGAACAAAATGAAGATGAAGAAACTATAAAAATGCTGAATCAGAAACTAGAAGAACTAAACAAATCAATCGCTTAAAAGGGGATAAAAAATATGAATATTTTTGCAAATAAAAAAGCAAATGACAAAGATAATACTAAAATTAAAATGGTTGATATTACACAACTTAAATTTGATAGAGAGTTTAAAGCTGTGTTTAATCAAGAAATAGATAAGGTTAATGAGATTGCCAATGATATTAAAATAAATGGTTTTGATAAAACAAGACCAATAGTTATTACAAAAGATTATATCATTGTTGATGGTCATAGTAGATTTATGGCTGCAAAAAAAGCAGGTTTGCAAAAGGTTCCTGTAATAGTTAAAAAATTTAATAGCAGGGATGAAACGATTGAATATGAATACAAGATGCAACTGAACTCGCGACGCTTGACCGATGGTGAATATTTTGCAGCTTTCCTAAAACTCGATGAAATCCGCCGTTCAAATCCTAATGCACAAGGCTCTTCTGATGAAGCAATTGGAAGGCAACTTAATAAGTCTGCACGTCAGGTCTGCAAGATGCGTGAGATTGCAAAGAAGGCAGATGAAGCTTTACTTGATAAAATCAGAACAGGAACTGTTTCGATTAATAAGGCTCATGAGATAATTAAAGCAGCAGAAGCTAGGAAGAAGACCGGAGAAATTAAAAAAACAATTGAAACTGCGTCTAACATAGGCAAAGGAATCAATCAGGATTCTTTTAAGCTTGGAGTTTTGTTTGTTTTGTCTGAATTAGAAAAAGGCCGAAAAAAAGGACAGATTCTAAAGGATAAGAGAATTGCAAAACTGGATCTTGGTGAATTAAATCTTTCTGAGGAAGATGTTGCACGCATTTCACAGAGATTTGGAATTGCGTAATTCTAATTTAAATTTAATTCAATTCTAACTTAAATGTTGAATTAGAATTAAATTTTAACTCGACATATTGAGTTAGAATGAGTTATAATTGAATTAAAAGGGGCATTATATGAGAACTATACCTAAAAAAGAAGATCTTTTTACTGAATTCAAATCAGATACAAAAGAAAAGAACGGATTACCGGATTCAGAATTAATAGATGCAATTGTCGGAATGACTAATGCGGAAGGTGGTATTCTGTATCTCGGAGTTGAAGATGATGGTGAAATAACAGGTCTTACAAAACAACATAAAGATGCTATTGGTGTAATGGCTTTGATTGCTAATAGTACAGTACCAACTGTTTCAACAAGAGCAGAAATCATAACAGAAAATAAAAAAGATATCTTACGTATTGAAGTTCCTAAGGCAAGAACAGTTACAGCAACTTCAAGAGGAAAAACCTTACGACGTAGATTAAAGTTTGATGGTTCACCAGAAGTTGTTCCTTTATTTCCATATGAAATTACAAGTCGATTATCTGAATTAAGCCTTCTAGATTTTTCTGCTCAGCCACTTGAAGGTGCAACAGATGACGATTTAGATAATTTGGAATTTGAGCGTCTAAGAAATATTATTAAAAACAATATTGGAAGTGATAAATCATTGCTTGAATTAAATCAGGAAGATTTTTATAAAGCATTACATTTTGTTGTAGAAGAAAATGGAAAAATAATCCCAACTGTAACAGGTTTACTTTTTCTTGGAAAAACAGAAAGTTTAAAGCGTCTTATTCCAACATATCGAGCGTCATTTCAAGTATTATCGGGAACAAATGTAAAAATAAACGAAACTTCAAATGAACCATTAGTAAAGATATTTGAAAAGTTTTATACTTACTTTCAGGCGTGGAATCCGGAAAAAGAAATGGAATATGGACTTTTTAGAATTCCTGTTCCTGAGTTTACTCCTGGTGCTTTTCGTGAAGGCTTATTGAATGCATTTTGTCACAGAGATTATACACAACTTGGTCAGGTTCGAGTTCTGATTGATGATGAGGGATTGACTATTTCAAGTCAGGGTGGATTTATAGAAGGTGTAAATTCAGAAAATCTTATTTTTGTTGAACCTCATGGAAGAAATCCATGTCTTTCCGATGTATTAAAAAGAGTTGGTTTGGCTGAAAAAACCGGACGAGGTATTGATAGAATTTACGAAGGTTCAATTCTTTACGGACGACCTTGGCCAGACTATTCTGAAAGCACATCATCAATTGTTAAGCTGTTTGTATCAAGAGCAAATCCTGATATGCAGTTTACAAAGATGATCGCAGATGAACAGAATAGGCGTAATCAACCACTTTCAATAAATGCATTGATGATACTTTCTACAATCCGAAATGAACGACGCGTTACTGCAGAACGCTTGAGTGAGGTTATTCATCTTAATAAGTCACGAACAAGTTCTACAATTGAAAATCTTGTCGAAGCGGGATTAGTTGAAGCTATCGGCAATGGTGTTAATCGTTCTTACATTTTAAGTGCAAAAGTTTATAAGCAGAATAATGAAAGTGTAAAGTATGTTAGACAAACTGATATAGATGCAGTTCGTTATCCAGAACTTATAATTAAGCTTGCAAAGCAGCAGGACGGAGTTATTACAAAAGAAGATGTAGCAGAGTTACTTAAGATAACTGATGTTCAAGCTTATTTACAAATAAAGAAATTATTAACTGAAGGCAAACTTGTTCCTAACCAAAAAGGTAAGTATGCAAATTACAAATTAAAGGATTAAACTTTAAAGGCTTTCAATTCTGTTTTGTCAGTTTTGAAAGCCCTTTCTATTTAACTTCAAATTTCTTTCAAAATAATCGAAAGAAGATGAGTTGAAGAAATCTTTTAAACGCAAAGTTGCGTTCAGTTGATTTCAGAAAATTCTTGCTGAATCTTATAACAGCTTATTAAATTTATAAGAAATAATAAAATAGGAGTTTACAATGGCTTTATCGTGGAAATATGACGCATGGAAAGGATTGTCGGATAAAATGAAGCATATAAATAGATACACTATGATATTAACTATGTGTAGATTTAAAATCAAAAATCTATATGCTTTTGACAGTGCTATCTATAGGCCGTTTTCAGAATATATAAATTTTTTTGAAGAAATAATTCTTGAAAGCATAAAAACAGATACTGAAAAATCAACTTTTCTTTATGAAAACAACACAACCTGTAAAACAATAATTTCAAAACTCTTAAAAAATGATACTTCCAAAACAGAGAAAAAAGATATAACAGATTTCTATGAAACTTTTTCTGCCTGTACAAATATTACACCAAATGTGACTTATGAAATTTCATATTTACTGAAATGCGTTGGTATTTTTACTTTTATTATTTTTGGTTTATTATTATTCCCTGTCTGGAAATATGAAGCTTTTGAGAATCAAAGTCTTCTCCTAAATAAAATTGTTTATTCGATAATTCCGCTTATAGGATTAGTGATGTTTTTTATTTATCGTAAAATTGAACAATCTTTTATTAGCCCTCATAAGAACCTTTCATTAAAACTAAGATATGGAATTAATTACAGAGATTGTTTTTCAAATCTTGAAGAAGAGTTTGGCTACTTATTGGAAAACCTTGAAGAGCCAAAATCAAAATATTCAAATATGACTATAGAAGAAAAGCAAAAAGAGTTCTTTAAAAAGTATAATAAAGCTCCCGAAAACTTTTTTATTGTACTTAAAAAATTGCCTATAAACGATGGATTCTTTTTATCTGAGGATTTTGAATTAAACTCACAGATTGATTTTCCTCTATTCATAACATATCTAAAAACTCTTAGTTCGAATAATAGAAATAGTATATCTTTACTTCACGAGTTATTTAACATCCCAAAAGAAAAAAATATTTCTCAATATGCACGAGAATATAATCCGGATAAAAAAGGAAAAGACTTGAAAGCTTTTTCACAAAAAATACAAACTGAATCCACAAAATTTTCAATAAAAATACAAAAATAACTTTATATTTCTTATATTTTTGAAATTATATAAATTTTTTTATTTTATTCTCTCTTGTACAATCTCAGATAGTTGCAACGAAGAAGTGTTACTTCTTCCAAAAGCTAGCTTGCACTATCTGAGTTCCTATTCTAGATCTGGAACTCACCAGGGAGTTTCAGATAATGAAACCTTCAAACTTTGCCATTACAGAATGGCCAGAAAAAACATTATTCACTCGCCATGAGACCGCACAGATATTAGGCATTGGTCTATCTACGCTCGATTCTCTCATCTCGTACTCAGAATTGCCGCGCACAATAATTCACAAGCGTGTGCTCGTTCACCGGAAGGATCTGGAAAACTACATTTCCGCTTGTAGAACAACCGTATTCGGAGGCAGCAAATGAACGAAGATGTATTAATCCAGTTGTTGCAGGATATTAATCGCGAAAATGTGCGATTCGGCACTGTTGAAGTTTCTTTTACATTCCACGATGGTCGCCCTACAAGTTATGAGCTTACAACTCATCGTCGCAGGAACATTGATTCGCTTAATAAATCATCTGACCACCACTTAGAGGAAGATGCAGATGGATCAAGAAAGCGATAAAGTAAAGAAACAGATACGCTTTATTCTTGTGCCTATGTTCATCATTGATGATAACACATTACTTGATGGTGAAAAACTGCTGTTTGGTGAAATAGCATCAAATTCTTTGGAGAAAGGATATTGCTGGTTTTCAAATAAACATCTTGCAACACTCTTTCACATAAGCGAAAGAACTGCATCCAGATGGGTAAATGATTTGAAAGCTAAATCCTATATCACCATTGAAATAACAGTGCGAACTGGAAGCAATGAAATTGAAGAAAGACGTATAAGAGTTAATACTTCAAATCCGATGCTTGCTGAATATATGAGATGGTATAGACAGCCGTGTCCACAGGGTATAGTCACGAATGACAAGCCCCCTATAGTCACAGATGACGCAGGTAATAATAAAGGTGTTAATAATATTTGTTTAAAAGACGTTACCAATGTTCTTTTAAGTACTGAAGAGTATCAAAGCCTTGTTAATGAGTTTGGTAAACAAAAGTTTGAATCTGGTCTTATTGACTATTCAAATTGGAAACATAAAGTTAATGCTCACCCAAAATCAGACTTTGATTCGTTACGAAAATGGCTAAACAAAGCACAGACTAAGTATAAAGCTAGAGTGAGTTCTGTAAAAGAAACCGGAGCTGATGAAGTAACAGATGAAATGCTTGGTGACTTGCCATTCTGATGGAGATTTTTTATGAAGGAAATAAAAAAATTAAATCCTGTTTCATTTTTTGAAACACTGGAACCAAATCCAGAAATGGATGCATGGATAATGCAGCGTGAGAAAGAACTTGCAGTGCAGGCAGAAAAAGAAGCTGCTTATCAAATGCAGAAAAGAGTTGAATCAAGCGGTGTTCCTCGCCGTTACTGGCATGTAGATTTTGATACTTACGTTCCCCGGAATGATAAGGATTCCAAAAATCTTGAGACCATAAAAAACTTTGCGAAGCTTGAGAAAAATGACAAAGTTCTTATTCTGCTTGGTTCGAAAGGACTTGGTAAGACACATCTTGGTTCTGCAATTATTCGTAACTGTGGCGGTAAGTTCATATCTATAGAAGAATTTATTTTCAAGTATGAATCTGCACAGGATTTTCACGCAAAGGTAAATCGAGAGGAATTAATGGAATCTTATTCCAGTACCAAAATGCTGGTAATTGATGAGATTGGAAGATCTATGCAGCAGGAGAAGGAAAATGCTCTCTTAAATTATATCCTTCGTCGTCGCTATGAGAACATGCTTCCCACGGTTCTGATTTCTAACCTCTCTAAGGCAAACTTATTAAAGAAGCTTGGAGAATCCGTATTGGATCGCCTTCGTGAGACTTGTATAAGTCTGGAATTCAAAGGTGAAAGTTACAGAACATCCATTAGAGATGTAAATCTGTAATCACAATTAATCAGCAGAATCATTTTGGTTCCGGCCGGCCAAGATGATGCGAGATTTTATAGGAGAAATATTATATGAAATTTTTTAATAAAAAAATTAGCACTTCTATCGAAACTGCTAAACAGAATATTCAGAATAAGTTTGATTCTGAAAGAATTCAGATGGTTGAAATCTCAAAACTTAAGTTTGACAAAGATTTCAAGGACCTGTTTACTCAAGAGCCAGAAAAGGTTGAACGCATTGCGCAAGATATGAAAATTAGAGGTTTTGATAAATCACAGCCGATTATTGTGACAAAAGACGGTTCAATTTTGGATGGTAATTCTAGGTATATGGCTGCAAATCAGATTGGAATAAAATATGTTCCTGTTGTTTATAAAGTTTTTGCAGATAAGAACGAAGCTTTGAAGTATGAACTTCACTTACAGCTTGATCGTAGAAATCTTAGCGATGCAGAAGTTTTTTCAATGTTCAAAAAACTTGAAGAAATGAAGCAAGAAGCAAAAACAGAAGGTAAATCTATAGAGGATTTTACTGATGCAAAACTTGCCGAACAACTGAAAAAGTCTGAACGTCAGGTTCAGAAAATGCGTGAACTTTCAAAAAAAGCTGACGAAGAAACTTTAGATAAAGTTTCTTCTGGAGAACTCACAATCAATCAGGCTTATTCGGAAGTTAAAAAAGCAGAACATCCAAAAGAAAACAAAAACAATGCTGAGTTTTTTAAAGGTGTAAAGTTTGCTTTAGATGAACTTGCAAAAGGCAAAACCGCAGAAGAAATTCTTGCAGCATTGTAGAAGGAGTAGCTCATGGAAAATGAAGATTATACTTTAGACTTCATGGGCTACAAGGCAATGTGCCATTGTAGACCTATAATTCAGCGTTTACACAATATGCGCGATCCAAAAATCGTGCATTCAGAAAAACATATCGACACTTCAAGACCGCATGAAACAATTCTTGATTGTGGTACTTTAGAAAAGTGCTATGAGCAGATTTTTGGAGAGGCAGTAAAAAATTACAATGCTAAGCAGAAGCGAAAAGATCGTCGAATTGAAAATTATCTGAAAACAATTCTTAACGACAAGCGTCAGGGAAAACATAAAAATATTAAAGCTGATGGAAGTCGTAAACCTGCTTACGAGATGATCATTCAACTCGGAAACAGGGACAACAGACCGGATGATGAAGAAGTTTCTCAAGTCTTAAAAGATTTTTGTAATTACTTGACTGAAATATATCCTAATATTGTTCCAATCGGAATTTATCTTCACAACGATGAATTTTCAATTGATGAAGAAACTTCTCAGAAGGTTTTCAGCCCAGTACATATCCATTTCGATTATGTTTATGTGGCTCATCTTGGTAAATCTCTTAAGACCGGAATGGATTTGCAAAGCTCAATGAGTGGAGCATTAGCTGAAATGGGATTTGTTACTGCAAAAGGTAAAGGTACTGCACAACAGCAATTTGAAGAATCTGTTCGACATGACCTACAGGATTTTGCAGAAAAACGTGGAATCAAAATAGACAGAACTCCTGGCGAAAAGCATTCACACAAGCAAAAGCCTGTATATCAGCAAATGAAAGAAAATGAAAAGAAAGATAAATGGCTTTCAAAGAAAGAACACCAGCTTAAACAGGATAGAACTGATTTGGATAAAAAGATTGAATCCTTTAATCAAAAATTTGAACAGCTGGAAAAAGATATTCAGGCAAATACTGAAAAATCTTTGGATTTGTTTATCAAGGAAAGCAAGTTTTCTAAAAAAGAAATAGAGCAGCGTTCAAAACAATCTGAACTTGAACGGCAGAAGATAGATTTACAGTCTCGTGAAACCATGGTTAAAATAAAAGAATCAAACAATAAATTTCAGCATGAAAAAAACGAGAAAAAAGAACTTGAACTTTCTGAACGAGAAAAAGTTGTTGAACTCGGTGAAATTCCTCTTTTGAAAAAGCAAAAAGAACTTGATGAGCTGAAAAATGAAATTGACCAAAAGTCCAAAATTGCTGATAAAACTTTACAGGATGCTCAAACTATACAGGCTGAAAATGAAAGGGCATCTAAGAATCTTGAATTAGAGCAGAATGATTTAGATCGTGATAAAAATCTGTTCAAAACTTCTGCAAAAAAAGTTGATGCTTACATTCAGATTTGTGATGAGGTTGAAAGAAACAACATGTCAATTGATTCTGAAATCAGTGTCTTTAATAACAATCGTTCTGAAGCCTTTACTTTCCGATTCAATAAATTCGTTGGAAACGTAAAAAAAATTGTTACAGCAATTACGACAGAATTGAATTGGTACAAAGCCGCGTTCAAAGATTTCTGGAATAAAACTTCAAAGGACTTCAGACATCTTGCTGATTTAATGGACAGAAACAACTGCGAAAAGTTTTCTGATTACAATAAGAAGTTTTATAACGGGGAATTGGATTATCAGATTCAGGAAAAGAATCAGATAAAGCAGCAGCACACCGTTCGTCAGAAAAAGATTAATGACGATTATGAGTGGGATAGATAGGAGGATTTTATGGAATTAGTAACAGATGAAAAAATCAGAACAAAAGTTTTACGTTCCGAATTAAAGGGAGAAGGTTTAAAGCTTGATTCTTTGGTTCGTTGTATTCATTGTGGCAAAGTTTTTTATGGAGATGAACTGCGCGTCTTTAAGAAGGGCGATAATCACCTTGTTTATTGCAAATACTCAGACTGTGATGGTTCTATTATTGATATAATAGATGCCGACGATGAGGATTTTGCATCCATGTTCTGGTAACACCCCTGCTTCGCAACGTTGCGTATTCCTTTTGGAATCCGTAATACACCCCAATTTGGTTTGCCAAACTGGGTGTACCCCACACTGAAAATGTCATACCTACTGCGTGGTATAACATTTTCAGTCCGGGGCCCCAAACCGTATCGTCGGTTTATCTCTCTCTTAGAGGCGTTTCGCCGCCTCTCGAAAAACCCGCAACATTGCGACCTCAGTCATGAAAGCCAGTCATACTCGGTAAAAATGGATTTCAGACAAAGTGTGGTCTTATTTTACAAGTTTTTCTCACTCCTCCGAGCACCGTCCTGACGTTGCATCCCAGCCAACATTTCGCCTTTGGAACACGACCAAGCTATGTTTTGATTTTTGCAGTATTTCATCTATAAAAATATCGAGTTATGTGATATAATCCCACTATGACTCCAATAGATGATATCGATGAACAAACCCGTAACGAAGAAAATACAAAATTAAAATACATTACTCCTGAATTGATTAAAAAGTGGTCTGCTGAAGGTGATCAGATTGTGATGGAATATGGAAAGACAGCCTTCACTGATGGTCAGATTCTTGTTGATTCAGATGGTACTGTTACTCGTGGAGAAAGAAAAAAAGTCGATTATCTTTTACTTTATAAATACAATCTTCCTCTAGCTCTTGTTGAAGCAAAAGGAATAGACCATGATGTTCATGATGGTGTTAGCCAAGCTATTGAATATGCAAAACTTCTTGATGTTCCTTTTGCCTATGCAAGCAATGGAAAATGTTTTCATGAAGAAGATATGGATATGGGAACAAACAGAGAATTCCCAATGAATGAATTCCCCACATCAGATGAACTTTGGGAAAGATATAAGAAAAACAACAATATTAGTGATGAACAGAATTCCTTAATTACAGTTCCTTATTATCAGGGAACAGATGGAAGAAAACCACGCTATTATCAGCGTAATGCAATTAACCGTTGTATTGATAGAATTGCAAAAGGACAACAGAGACTTCTACTTGTAATGGCAACTGGAACAGGTAAAACATTTGTTGCAATGCAGATAATTTATCGTCTTTATGAAGCAGGTAAAAAGAAGAAAATACTTTTTCTTGTAGACCGTACCTCACTTGCAGCACAGACTTTTGATGATTTTACAGCCTTTCATAAAATGAACAATATGGTTCGTATTGGAGAGCATATAAATCTTAGAACAGAAGGAGATGTAAAAAAACTTTCAAGTTACGAAGTTTTTATTTCTCTTTATCAGCAACTTAAATCTGGTCGTTCAGAAGATGAAGATGATAAAAATCCTGATGAAGAACCAGCGGCGGATAAAGATTATTATAAATTGCTCCCACCAGATTTCTTCGATCTTATCGTAGTAGATGAATGTCATAGAGGTTCATTGAATGAAGAAAAAAGTTGGCATGAAATGCTTGAATATTTTGGCAGTGCTACACAAATTGGTTTAACTGCAACTCCTAAACAAACAAATTCTGGTTCCAATCTTGAATACTTTGGAGATCCTGTTTATGTATATTCTCTTAAGCAAGGAATTGCAGATGGATTTCTTTCTCCGTATGTTGTAATGGCACATGAACTTGATATTGATAGAGATGGATATAAACCTAAAAAAGATGAAAAAGATATACATGGGAAACCTCTTGAAGACCGAGTTTATCTGATGCCAGAGTTTGACCGTAAGTTAATTATTGATGAACGTAGAAAACTTGTAGCAACAAAGATTACAGAATTCTTAAAAGAACATGATAGATTTACAAAGACGATAGTATTCTGTGAAACAGAAGAACATGTAGGTGCTATGCGTGATTTTCTTGCAAATGAAAATGCTGATTTAATGAAAGAAAGTAATCAGCGTTATGTAATGAGAATTACTGCAAATGACCAGGCCGGAAAAGATCAGATTAAAAACTTTTCTTCTACAAGTCAGAAATATCCTGTGATTGCTGTTACAAGTAAACTTCTTTCAACTGGTGTTGATACAAAAACAGTAGGACTTATTGTTCTTGATAAAACAATTGGTTCAATGACTGAGTTTAAGCAGACAATAGGACGTGGTACCCGTATAGTTGAAAAATATCAATTTGAAAATGAAAGTGAAGAACGAACAAAAACACACTTTGTAATTATGGATTTCAGACAGAATTATAAGAAGTTTGATGATCCTGGTTTTGATGGTATTGTTGATGTTGTTCCAGGTGGAACAGCAGTTCCTCTTACAACAAAAACTAAGAAAAAACGTGAAGTATTCAGAATCAAAGGTGTTGATGTTGAACTCGTAGATACATCAATTAGATATCTTGATGACAATATGAATCTTGTAAGAGAAGAATCGGTTGAAAGTTGTGTACGAAAAAATGTTGAAGACTTATTCCCTACTTTTGAAGATTTTTATACTACATGGTCAAAACTTGATGTAGCTGAAGTCAAAGATGGAATGTTGATTGATTTATTGATAAGTGAAAAAGTTGTTACAAAACTCAGAGATATTGTTGGTAAAGAAGTTGATTTGTTTGATCTTGTCTGCCATTTTGGATATGGAAAAGCAATTTCTTCTAAGCAGGAAAGAGTTAATAAGGCAAGAGAACTTATTAAACATTTGAATCCAGAACAGCAGAAAATTATGAATCTCGTAATTGATCTTTACAAAGAAACAGATTTCTCAAGTCTTAAGACAATCGATATCTTCGTGATGCCATACTTTCAGCAGAATGGCTACAGTTACAAAACTGCAGTAAAAACACTTGGTGGAGAAGCAGCTTACGAAGAAATAATTCTTGAAATAGAAAAAGAACTTTATAAATAATTTTGGTGGAAAATAAATGAACGGTGATGCATTAGTAAAATCTACTACAAAAATAATGTTTGGTGATGCAGGTATTAGTGGTACTGCACAATATATGAGCCAGTTAATCTGGATTCTGTTCTTAAAAGTATTTGACTCAAAAGAAGAAGAATGGGAACTTAAGAAAGGATATGTTCCTGTAATACCAGAAGGTTTTAGATTCCGTGACTGGGCAGACCTTCGTAAAGATGATGGTTCAAAAGATCTTACAAATAGACTAACTGGCGATAAACTTATACAGTTCGTAAACAATACACTTTTTCCTTTTCTTCAAGGTAAGCCAGTTTCTGTAAATGGCAAAGAACATTTATTTACAAGCGATGATCCAAAAGCTTTAATCGTTCGTGAATTTATGGGCGAAAGCCAGAACTATATGAAAGATGGTGTAAAACTTCGCCAGCTTATAAATGAAATTGCAGACATAGATTTTGATGATGCAGGAACTAAACACGACTTTAACGACTTTTATGAAACACTTCTTAAAGGACTTCAGAATGGAGGTAAAGCCACTGGAGAATTTTATACTCCTCGTGCAATAACAAAGTTTATTTGTGACCATGTTGATCCTAAAATTGGGGAACGGGTGGCAGACTTTGCCTGTGGAACTGGTGGATTCCTTGCAGAAGCAATAACTCATTTAATGGCTCAGGCCAAAAGTCCAAAAGACATTGCTACAATTCAGAATTCTATTTATGGAATTGAATGGAAACAGCTTCCTTATATGCTTGCTACTACAAACATGCTTTTGCACGATATTGATAATCCAGATATTGTACACGGAGATGGACTTGCTCTTAATGTGCTGAACCTTCAGCCAAAAGATAAATACAACTGTATTCTTATGAATCCGCCTTTTGGTGGTGAATTCAATAAATCAGACCTACAGAATTTTCCTGATGATTTAGCATCCAGCGAATCTGCTGATTTATTTGTTGCACGTATTATTTATTGTCTTGAAAAAAATGGACGCTGCGGACTTGTTCTTCCTGATGGCCTTTTGTTCAACAGTGATAACTCTAAAGTAAATCTCAAGAAAAAACTTATGACAGAATGTAATCTTCATACGATTATACGCCTGCCTTCCAGTGTTTTTGCACCTTATACTTCGATTAATACAAACCTTCTTTTCTTTGATAAGACAGGAAAAACAGAAGAAATCTGGTTCTATCGTATGGATATGCCGGAGGGGATAAAACATTTTAACAAGACAAATCCAATTAAACGCGAAGATATGAAATGCGTTGATGAATGGTGGAACAATCGAGTTGAAATTGCTGATGAAAAAGAAAGTGAAACCTCAACACAGACCTTTAAGGCAAAAAAATATACTTTTGCAGAAATTGAAGAACGAGGGTTTGACCTTGATTTGTGCGGATACCCAGAAGAAGAAGATATAGTTCTTACTCCAGAAGAAACAATTAAGAATTACAAAGAACGCCGCGAAAGTCTTGAAGCAAAACTTGATGAAAAACTTGCTCTTATTATGAATCTTCTTGAGGTGAAATAATGAAACTTGCAGAAGATTTAAAGAAAGCAGTTTTACAGGCAGCAATGCAGGGCAAACTGACAAAACAGCTGGAAACCGATTCCAGTGTAGATGAACTACTCAAAAATTTAACCTTTGATCCAAAACTATCGAATATTTCTGAATACGAGATTCCTAATGATATTCCGGAGTACTGGAGATGGGTTCGTATTGGAAATCTTGGTAAAACTTGTGACACAGATTCTTTTTCTGATGGACCATTCGGAAGTAATCTTAAAAAAGAGCATCAAATTTCAAGACCTGAAGTTCGCATTATTCAGCTTAGTAATATTGGCGAAGAAGGATGGCGAAATGAAAATGAAAAATATACTTCATACCAACATTTAACTACAATTTCTCGGTGTGAAGTTCATCCAGGTGATTTTGTAATTGCAAAAATGATGCCTGCTGGAAGGGCAATTATTGTTCCAGAATTAGGAACAAAGATTTGTTTAGGTTCTGATGCAGTAAAGTTTGTTTCAAATGATATATTAAATAAAGATTATATTCTTTATGCATTGCGAAGTAGTTTATTCTTGAATCAAGTTTATGGTGAAGTCCATGGCATTACAAGAGTTCGTACAAGTTTAAATAAATTAAAGACTTATATTCTTCCTATCCCACCAATCGAAGAGCAGCAGCGCATTGTAGAAAAACTTAATCAGATACTTCCTCTTATTGATGAATACGGTAAAGAAGAAGACGAATTAATTGCACTCTGCCAAAAGTTCCCAGAAGAAATGAAAAAATCCGTTCTTCAAGCAGCAATGCAGGGCAAACTTACAAAACAACTGGAAAGCGATTCCAGTGTAGATGAATTTCTCAAAAAGATTGCCGATGAAAAAGCAAAACTCATTGCAGAGAAAATTATTCCTAAAACAAAGGTATTGCCAGAAATACAGGAAGAAGAGATTACAGATGAAATTCCTGATAATTGGAGATGGATCCGTCTTGGAAATTTAATAAGTATTTCTTCGGGTATTAATCTAACTTCAGCTCAAATGAAAAACGGACAAATTCCTGTATTTGGTGGAAATGGGATTACCGGTTACCATAATGAAGGAAATATAAATAAAGAAACCGTTGTAATTGGGCGTGTTGGATATTACTGTGGCAGTATTCATGTTACACCTCAAGTTGCTTGGGTTACTGATAATGCTTTTATTACTACTTATCCCGAAAAACTTATTAATCGAGAATATTTGGTTTATGCTCTAAAATACTTAAACCTAGGACATGATAGTAATGCGACTGCACAACCTGTTGTTTCTGGGAAAAAAATATATCCAATGCCATTCCCCCTCCCACCAATCGAAGAACAGCAGCGTATTGTAGAAAAACTCAATACAATTCTTCCAATAATTGACAGCATGGCGGTTTACGGCACAAAGAAAAAAGCTGGCCGTCCAAAACAGGAAGAAGCGTTGTCATTCATAAGTTCATTTTTAGGATCAAAAAAATCAACATCTTCAAAACCTGTAGCTCCCGAAATAACAGAACTTACAGCAAAAGCAAAAGAAGAACTATCTGCTATTGTAAAAAAATATGCAGACCTTATGGGCGTAACCTATAACCGCATCACAATCCGCCACCAGAAAACCCGCTGGGGCAGTTGTACAAAAACAGGCAACTTAAGTTTCAATTGTCTTTTAATGAAGATGCCAGAAAATGTGCGAGAGTATGTAATTATTCATGAACTTGCCCACTGCAAAGAATTAAATCACAGTTCTAAATTCTGGGCCATAGTTGCAGAGTACTGCCCATGGTATAAGGATGCTAAACAGTGGTTGAAAGATAATGGACAGGGATTGATGGAGAGATAAAATGATGAAAAAGAAAATTGTAATATCGTTGTGTATTTGCATTGGTTGTGCTTGTTTTGTTGTTGGAGTATTAATAGCTCTTTTAGTTTTTGTAAGGCCAATTGATAATATTGAAATTCAAAAAACAATTATTGAAAGTAGATCAAGCAATAGAGACTTTTTTGTCCAATTTGCAATTGCAATAGGAACAGTCGGTGCTGTTGTAATAACTCTAGTCTTACAATTAAAGGAGAAATTTCAGGCTCCAAAATTAAAGATTAGTATTAAAAAAGAAACACCCTGGTATAATAAAGAATCAGATAATAACGGAAACGTTCGTAAACATTTTTATCGTTTTATTGTAGAAAATACAAAACAAATAACTGCACAGGATGTAAAGATTCAGTTATTGAAAGTAAAGAACTTAAAAACAAACAATTATGAACAAATATATCCAATGCTATTTAATTGGGCTTATGATGGAGGTTTATCACAGAATATTCCATATGGATATAAATCATTTTGTGATTTTATTTATATTACAGAGGAATGTAATGAAATTGATAAATCAAAAATGTACTATTTTTATTTTTCTAAGTTATATTTTTTTACTTCTGATAAAATACAGAAAGGTACTTTAGTTAATAATTCATTAAACAACGGTGATTATTTAGTATATTTTAGAGTTACAGGGGCCAATATTAAACCTGCTTGTTATTCAATACAGATTAGTCTTTCATTTGAAATAGAGTCTAAATTATTTGACTATAAGACTAATCCTAACAGTGATGTTTTAAACAGTTTATCCGAACACAGTAGGATTTTTAATGAATTAAATAAAAATGAATATTTAACAATTTCAAACTTGAAAAAAGAAAAACTTTAGGAGTGATTTATGCTGAATAAAATTCAAAACGACATAAAATCAACATTTTACGTACAGAATTTTCCAAATGATGGGCAGCGTTTCGTTGCATGGTATTTGAAAAATATTTATCATCTTTCAGATATTCAAGTAAAAGATGCAGTTACAGATGGACAGAAAGACAAACAAATTGATGCTGTTTATATTGATGATGACAATGAAAAAATTCATATTATTCAGGGAAAGTTTTATACAGGAGATTCTGTAAACGGAGAACCTGTTCGTGAAGTAATTACAGTTCACTCAAAACTTGTAGATATTAAAACACTTCAAAAGGATTGTAATGCAAAACTAGCTGCAAAGCTTTCAGAAGTATCTCAGGCATTGGAAGATAACTATTCTATTTCTTATGAATTGATTACTACCAGCAAATTTACAGAAGATGCTCAGAATGACATAGTTGCTTTCCAGAAGCAGTTAGCAGATGAAGACAATCCTCATTTTGATGCCGAACTTACTGTTGTAGATAAAGATATGCTCAAGATTATTTTTGAAAGAGCTTCCGAAAGCGATAATCCTACAATCAATTGTGAAATCCAACTTACAGCAGGAAAATATCTTGTAACAAATATTGCAAACTCAAAAGTAATCATTTCTGCATTACCACTTAAAGAATGTATAAAGATTCCTGGAATAAAGGAAGGAACTCTGTTTCAAAAAAATGTTCGACAGAGTCTAGGTATTTCTAATGTAGTAAACAAGAAGATAAAACAGACTCTTCTAGGTGATAAATGCAATGACTTTTTCTTTTTCCATAATGGTATTACAGGTATTTGTAAATCAATCGAAGTCTTGGACGGAGATAAAATTTCTCTAAAAGAATTAAGTGTTGTAAATGGATGTCAATCCTTAAATACAATTCTCTCTTGTAGTGAAAGCGTTAAGAACAACGATGAAACATTTGTTCTTTTCAGATTTTATGAAATTCCCCAGAGAGATCGAGCAGACAGCATAAGTATTAATACAAACACTCAGAGTGCTGTAAAAGCTCGTGATCTACGCAGTAACGATAAACGAGTTCTTCGATTAAAACTTGCTTATGAGAACAAATATCCAAACGGATATTTTGCTACAAAACGTGGGGAACAGATTCCAGCAGACAAAGATAAAAATTATGCAGTTGATCTTTCTAATCTGGGTAAATATTTGATGGCTTGGTATTCACAAAGACCAAATATTTCATACGGTGAAAAGAAAATTTTTGATGTTTATTTTAATACATTATTCAAGCCAGATTTTCTACCTGAAGATATTTTCGCAATGGAATTTTGGATGCAGAAGATTCAAGCCATTTGGACTGATGAAAATCCTTTAGGCTTAAATCCTACATATCTTACAATGAAAGCTTATGCACCATACCATTTCTTATATGCTATTTCTGCATTATTTGCACGGGAAAATGGGCACAGTGATGTTCCTTCTCCTTCAAAATGCTATGAACAAGCTATTAAGAACAATTTAGTTGATACAATTATTGGAATTTGTGCTAACTGCATGAATACAGCTTTTGATTCAGACAAGGCAACAATAGAAGGTAACGGAGATGTTTTTATTCCACAAAACTGGATTAAGAACAAGAAAAGCATAAATGCTGTACAAGCAGCTATTACAAATTATGTTAACTTCCTACCAACAATGAATAAGCAGATGGCAGATTCATTGAAAAATGGAACAAAACTTGAACTTGTAGATTTTTCTTACAGATTACAGGCTGATTAAGTTTCTCGGAATAAATCTGTAAAAAAATATCAACTATATACTTTTCTTGTCACTAATATAGATAATTTATTATATTTAAATTAGGAGTCTTTATGAAGAAAATTATATTCTGTGATATTCCTATGAAGAGTAATCTCAAACCTATGCTTTACAAAGGTACTGGTAATGCAAATTCCAAATATGATCAGCCTATTATTTACCCAATTAATGCTATTCTAGCAGATACTATTTCAAAAGAAGATGAAATTAAAGTTGTTCTGATAAGAACAGAAAATGTCACTGAGAATAACCAGAAAAATAGTGATCTATTTATTCAGGAATTGAATTCCATAAATTCAAAAATTGGTGCGAAAATTACTTACGATATATTGGATTCAGAATTTAAGGAAACAAAGAATAATCATGAACTCAGATTAAAACAAATGATTGATAAGATAGAAGACAACTCACAACTATTTGCAGATATAACATATGGCCCAAAACCTTTGCCAATGGTTCTTATGTGCGTTCTTTCTTTTGCAGAAAAATTCTTAAACTGTGATGTAAAATCTGTTGTTTACGGAAAAGTAAACTTCACAGGTGAAAATATATCAAACCCAGAACTTTATGATGTAACTTCTCTTTACTATCTCAATAATCTGACCAGTTCAATGGTTGCAAAAGATAGTAAAGATGCCCGAAAAACTTTGGACGAATTCTTTGCATTATAGGAAACAGAATGGAAAGCAGACAGTCCAAAGAAGAATATGAAAATAAAATACTCTCAATATTTACGGACATTTCAAATTTCCAGGATAAAAATTCTATAGAATTTCAGAAACTGATTCAGAAAATATATACGCCAATTTGGAAATGGACACTTCTTTGTTTTGCTGAAGATGATGTACGAAATGCAGGAATAGAAATATTTCATTGTATAAAAAGAAGCATCCTAAATTATAAAGAAGCCGAAAATCATTCATTTATTAGCTTTTTATATACATATCTTGAAACAGAAATCAAACACAAAAAGCAGCGTGGCGAAGTTTCAAAACTCAGAATGTGCAGCCGGGAAGACTATAACAAGGCTATAAAACTTATTAAATCTGCAGAACAGATGGGTAAGAATCCTAATAATCAAAATGTTCAGGAATGGCTGGCAAAACAATCTGATTTAACGGTAGAGCAAGTAAAAGACCTTGTACTAAAGTATTATCAATCTCAAATTGTTGAAGAAACTTCTGCCTCGTGTTCTTCAGATAGTGATTCTCCTGTATCTATTTTTGATACTGATTCAGTAAGAAACAATCATCCATTACCAGAATCCGTACTTATTTCTTTGGAAGATGTAACTAATACTTTAAATATTATTGAGAATGAATTTAATTTATGCCAGGCCAGACAGAAAGTTTATCTGGCAAGTTTTATTACTTTCAGAACAATTACAGCTTTAGAAAACAAATATGAAGTTGAACAGATATACGAAATGCTCAAGATGCGCTCTTTTGCTGAACCTTCATTGCTCGAGTATTTATTTACAAAAAAAGAATTGCCTTCTCAAAAAGAGCTATGTGAAAAGTTCAACAAGGACGAAGGTTATATTAGCAACAGAATAAAAGAATTTTTCGAAAAAGTTCAAAATAAAATATCAAGTATTTAAATAAATGTTACTATATTAAGTGAATAAATAAATGCTGTATCGGAGGTAAAAAGTTATGGCAACAAATAAACACGACAGGATTGAGAAACTTTTAGAAGTTTTAGGCGCAGGCTTATATGAAAAGGAAACAGCTGTAAAATTAGGATTACTTACAGCATTGGCCGGAGAAAGCATGTTTATGCTTGGAGCACCGGGTTGTGCAAAAAGTATGATAACCAGAAGAATAAAAGAAGCTTTCAAAGCAGATGATAAAGATGGAGTAAAGTATTTTGAAACTTTATTAAATCAGTTTACAACTCCAGAAGAAGTTTTTGGAAACATTTCCTTAAAGGCTCTTAATGGAGAGCTTCCTGATGAACATGGAAATAAAAAAGAAGAATATCGCAGATTGACAGAAGGAATGCTTCCAGAAGCCGATATTGCCTTTCTCGATGAAATCTGGAAAGCAAGTCCTGCAATTTTGAATACCCTTCTTACTATCGTAAACGAAAGAAAATTTCATAATGGCAGTAAAGTTATGAATGTACCTTTAAAAGCATTGTTTGCTGCGTCAAATGAACTTCCAGCCAAAGGGAAAGGTCTTGAAGCACTCTATGACCGTTTTATATTTAGACTTCCTGTTGATTTCATAAAGAATGAAGATGATTTTTTTGAAATGATAGATCAGCCAGCTCATGAAGAATTCAAACTCAATGATGAAGATAAAAAACTTCTCATCACTAATACAGAATTAAAAGAATGGGCAAAAGAAATTGATAAAGTCTCTCCCTCAGAAGTTTCAAAACAAGTTATAAGTGCCATTCGTAAGGAAATGACATTGTTGAATGATAGCATGTCTGACGAAGATAAAAAGAATGGAGAGCTCTTTGAAGTCGGGGATCGCCGCTGGAAGAAAATAGCCCACATTCTTAAAACATCTGCTTTCTTGAATGACAGAAATGAAGTTGATTTGATGGATTGTTCTCTTATTGAAAACTGTATCTGGGGAACTGAGAAACAGCAGAAGAAAGCAAAAGAAATAGTTGAGAAGTGCCTTAAAGAAAATGGTATTCCATGTGATTCAGCTATAGAAGATATTCAGGAACAGATTGAAGAATTTACCTCTAAAGTTGATGAAGAATGGTTTGAACTTACACCAAAACTTTATGATATGCAGGATGGACATAAAGCATACAAAATTGTGAATCCTAAGCAGGTTTCATTTGCAGATCGTTCTGTATTACCTGCGTATATTTCTGAAGATTTCAAATGGCCAAACTATTCAGATAGATACGGAATGCTGTATGATGCAAATGGAAACAAGCTTGGACCAAATAATAATTTTTCTTTTTCAGAACTCAAAGTTTCAAAAGATTCTGTTACTTGGACAGACTGGTGGCGAAACTATCATTATAGAAGTTCTGATGCAATCCACACTTTCAAGATTGAAATGTGCTACGGTGGAGATGAATTAAAAGAGTTTTCTGATATTGCCCATTCAACTTTACAAAAGATTTTTACAAAAGAAAATTACACACCAATAAGCAATTATATTAAAACTGAAATAGATAAATTAAAAGATCAAAAAGCGAAAGACGCTGTACCATTCAAAGCAAACCTTTTTGCAGACCAGAGCTATAATACAAGTATTACTTCAAAAATCGATGACTCAATAAAAGACCTTGAAGATAAACAGGTTGAATTGGATAAGCAAAAAGAGCGTTATTATAGTGATGTCCTTGAACCTGAATTATCTGTTGGTGATGTAATCCTTAACGATGGAAGTATTTTTACAGCAAAAGAAATTAAAAATCTTTCTGATGAACAGAAAGAAAATGTAATTGCAGTTGTTTGTATTGCAGATGAATCAAAATATGCTATTGGAGTAAACCAGTACAGTAAGAAATGGACTGAGATGAAACAGTGCTGCAGTGATTATAGTACTAAAGTCGCAGATGATTATTCAAAAGGCTGGATTGTTCCAAAAATTGAACTGTTACAAAAGATTTGGGAAAACAGGGATGTCATCAATAAATCATTGAAAGCTGTAAGTGGAGACACTCTTGATGGCAAAGAATATTGGTCTTATTCTGAAACCGAAGACAAGTCTGCTGCAAGGTACATGACATTTGATGACCGTGGTCACCAAGATCACACTACAAAGGATCATGAGTATACTATTTGTGTTATTCGTGATTGGCGAAAATTTTAAGATTTGAAATATGAATAAAGAACTTAGCATACAGGATAGAATTTCTATCCTGCAGCAAAAGTATCCTAATGGTATATCAGATGTATCTGCCCTTTCTGAAGAACAGAAAGCCTGGTTACAAATAACAATCCAAGCTATATCTAATTGTAAAGAATTTAAGCTTGTATCTAATCTCCAAAGAATACACAACAGACTGATTCATTCTTTGGAGGATATTCCAGATAAAGAACTTCAAGAAATGGCATCATATATTTTTAGTAATATTGATGAAATAAAAGCATACAAAAAGGGTTAGCAAAATGGGGAAGAGAGAAAAGCAATCTCGTATATATTGTCAAAAAGCACTTACACCTATTAGAGCTATATTAGAAAAATATCCGGAAGGAATAAAAGATATTCATTCTATTTCAGAAGAAGTTCGCGCATGGATTCAAATAAAGGTTCAGCAATTCAGAGAATGTATAAAAAAAGTATATTTCCCAAACAAGTCTGTATGGTGGGAAGCAATGCGTATCTCGAGAAATAAAATAGCACATCAGGAAGAAGATTTACCTGATTCAGTTCTGACTTCAATACTCTCAACCGTATCATCAAATCTTTCCAAGATAGAATACGATTTGCTCGCTAATATAAAACGTTACCGACAAGATTCAAAGAAAAAACGTCGCTTTGAAAATCTTACATCATCAGCATTAGGTTCCGAATCTGAAAAGAAACAGTTTGTTGATGCAATGGAAGAATATACAAATCCAAATATCCCAGAAGATGTTAGAATTGAGTTTCCAAAGAATAAGTACACAGAACTCGGAGCTTCAATTCTCAAAGAAATTTCTTCACAAAACAATATTTTGGAATATGAAAGAAAGCATACAGGACTTTCAGAAAATATTCAGACTGACATTCTTGAATGGCTTGAGAAAGTAAATAAATACTTAGTGAAAGAAGATCCTTTCAGAGAAGAGGCGATTTTTATTGAACAGCAAAAACTTCAAGTCACAGAAGATATTGCAAGTGATCTTATAAAAGACTCTTCAAAGATGGAATATCACTATAAACGGCTTCCATCTATAAGTGATTCGAAAAGAGGTGATATCGAAGCAAGTACTGTAAATTTTGACTTTTACCATAATCAGTTCGTAAAAGAGGCCAAGCTGGTAAAGTCTAAGAACGAAAAAGGCGATGAAGTTGAATTGCTCAAATGGAAATCTGCTGACAAGCTGGAAATCCTTAAAAGAAATATCATTTTGGATTTAGAGCAAAATCTTGTTGATAGAAAATCAAAATGGGAACTAGCGCAAATTGATTCAATGCGAAAAGAATTCTTAGAAAAACTTTATTCAAAAATTAATAAGTTTATGAAACTTGAAAGTCTCCTGATGCCATTTATTAAAAATCTCGGACGATTGTGGGATTTAAGCGAAGGTACTTTTGAAACTAGTGGATTTGAAATTCTAGACACTTTTGCAAAGTTACTTGAGAATGATGAATCCTTAAAAGAATTAGCTGACCTTTTAGGAAAACAAACTCGTGCTCAAATCTCTTATGAAAAAGAGTTACGCGATAAAGTAGTTATAAAATCCAGTTGGCAGCCTAAACATGCATATAAAGGTGAAATAAACGGTCTTCGGTTTTCCAATGATATTTCCTCGGTTTTACCAAGCGAATTATCTTTGATGAATAATCCGGCCGCAAACAAACTTTTTCAATTGAAGTTCGCACAGAAACAACTCTTATCGTATGACTATCAGCGATTGGAAGAAGAACAAGAAGAATCAAAAGTAAAAGAGGAAACAACTGTAGAAAAGAAAGAGCCTAAAGGTCCAATTATTATCTGCGTTGATACAAGCGGTTCTATGCATGGTACACCTGAGAATATAGCAAAGACTATAACCTTTGCACTCTCAAAGATTGCTATTGAGGAAGAAAGAAAGTGCTACCTGATTTCATTCTCAACAAGCATTGAAACTCTTGATCTTACAGATTTTTCAGCTAACCCAATTGGCAAGCTTGTTCAATTTCTTAGAATGTCATTTCATGGTGGAACAGATGCAACACCAGCACTTAAACATGCTGTAAAAATGCTTTCAGAAAACGAATGGAAAAATGCTGATGTTCTGATGATATCTGACTTTGTTATGCAGTCATTAGATAACGACATAAAATCACAGATAGAATCTGCACAAGAGGATAATACAAACTTCCACAGCTTGGTAATTGGCAGTTCCGGGAACAATGCAGCAATAAATTGCTTTAATCATAACTGGTTTTATGATGCAAACAACCCTCAAGCTAACAGGTACCTTGTAGAACAGATTCATGAAATTAAAATGCATGATTCAGAAGCTAGTGAATAAATTGGGATAAAAACTATTTTACTTAAATTATTACCAAATTTGAGCAGCGACCGTCGGGTTTTTTCGTCAAAAACCCGACGGTCAATTTGCATAAAACTAACTATTGTTAGCATCATGCTTTTAGCAAAATTTTAAGTCAAGAATTAGAATTTTGAACGGAAAGATACTATAGTTTCTCCCTCTGCTATTGAGGAAAAATATTAAGTAAAAAATAAATTTTTCTGAAGAAATCTGAGATTTTTTGCTTGCAAATTATAGAAAATGGTGTAAAATATAAGAAAAATAAGACAAACTAAAGTAATTTGAAGCAAGGAAGAACTCTCCAATGTCCCCTCATAACCCGGAGGTCGTAGGTTCGAGTCCTACCCCTGCTATAAAGGTTTCTCAGTTTTGGGAAACCTTTTTTGTTTTAAACTGAAGTTATCTGAACCTAAATAGACAAATAAGACCAAAAATAGTGGTATTCTGCCGTCGGATAGTTATATTTTAACACATGTCTTTTATAGTCTCACCGGTTTATAAAACTTGTAAAATTATTATTTATAAGTTGCTCTGTAAAATAATCTTGGGATTTAGAATTAAAGTTAGAATTTCTTATCTGTAACATATTAGGTTTTTATAACTTTTCTCTTTATTCTTCGTAAAAATCTTTTCATAAAAATTTGTAAATCAAAAATCCACACCTTATATTTTAAATGATGACTGTTAGTTATATGTTAATTAAAAAAAGGCTACGTCATCAGGAGGGATTTTGATGAAATCAAAAAAAAATTTAGGGATGAAGCGATTGATAGTTGGATTGCTTCTTGTAATCACTTTGGGAGTGGGGGTGGCATCTGCTCAAATTGTGGATGTGTATAACAAACTAGGTTCAGATGTTGTAATAAAACCAGCTGTAAAAGGTGCAGAACCTTTTTTTAGTGGAATATATGATGAAGCTAGAGTGTGGGTACGATTTGAAGACTTCTGGGTTGAAGGTCGCGTTGGAATGAATATGACCACAAATAATTTATGGGAAACTGGCGTTATTGAAATTATGCCAGATAAAACTTACGGAAATGTAGGTTGGACTCCATTTGATGGTTCAGAAATTGTTTTTGGTACTTTGTATTACGAAACTGTTCCAGGAACATATATGAATGCCTACGATGACAATCTTCCAGCCGGTCGTTACGGAAAAAATGGTGCTACTTATATATTTACAGGACTTAAAGACATGACAGGAATTTCTATGGGTGCAAATATTCCATTCCAACAAGATATGTTTTCTGATGTAAGTTTTGCAGAAGTAAATGGTGCTGTTTATTACGAAAGCTTAGGTGGATTGAACGGTGGTGTATCATTTTTTACTAACTTAAAAAATGATGTAACTATAGGTGCATTCTTTTCATATACAGAAGCAGATCCTTTGACATGGATGATTGGTTATACTTACAACGGATATGGAATTGATGGTGAAACACCAATGACACATGCAATCGATACAACAATGAAATTGGATATGGGATTTTTCAATATCTCAACTGACTTTGAAATTGGATTTAATGTTGGAGAAGATGCAACTATTCCAATTTATGCAGGTTTACTTGGAAAAGTTTTTGTAATGCCTGACCTTGAAGCAAAATTAGGAGTTCTATATAGAGTAGGAGATGCAAAAGATTATCAAATGAGTGAAAATGTAATTTTCATTTATCCAAGATTTTCATATTACTTAGGACCACATGAATTTTGTGCTGGTACACAAATTACAATTTCAGATATGCCTGTTGTAGAAACTGGAGTAGGTTTGGCATTCCCAATTTTCTGGAAATATTATTTCTAAAAATTAAAATGGTATAAAAATCAAATTGGAATTTTTATACATCTGAACAAATTGAACGGCGAAAAAGTGTAATTTTTATAAAATAAATTTTGCACTTTTTATAATCGCCGTTTTATTATTCAATATTTAAATCAATCAATTGATTTATCATTTTTAATGCAGATTTTTTTGTTGCCAAGTTTTTTGATTTATCAACTGAAAGTGTGCTTTTTTGATTTTCAACCAAACAAACACATTCCCACTTAGAATCTTTTTTAGTAAAAATAAATTTTGGCTTTTCAATATAAGATTTTCCAAATAAAACATTTAATTGATTTATTGCGTTTTCTAAATTAGGATTATCAATTTCTTTTTTCATTTCTAATTTATTAAAATAATTTAAAGCTTTAAAAGATGCGTGCAATTTTGCTTCTGTTTCAGTTTCATCATAACCGATAAAGGAAGTGTTCAATTCTGGAATTTCAACCTTTTGAAAAAATAAATTTTTTATATCTGCTAATTTTTCTTTTTTCATTATTTCTTGTTTTAAATCTTCTGATGGTTTTACTTTTGAAAATTTAGGAAATTCGTATCCGTTCTTTTTGCACCAATCACATAACATTCGAATTGTGTTTTCTGTAAATTCTTTTACATCTAACATTCCAGTACAAAGTTTTTCGAGAATTTCAAAATTCCAATTACAATCAACTGCAACTGCTCCAATAATTGATTCGCATAAATCTTCTTTTAATGATAATGCTTTTTTTCCTGTTGCGTTTTGTTCTTCTTTTCCAACTCTGATATATTTTTCTAAACCTAAAACTTTTACTGTGTGTGCTAAATGTTTTTTATCAACCCAAGTGGATTTTATTTGTGTTAAATCTCCTTCATCTTTTTCAGAAACAAATTGATTGTTTTTTATCTTTCCAAATTTTTTACACATTGATTTTACAACAACATAGCCTAAAACAGAATCTCCATAGAATTCTAAAACTTCACAATGTGCAACACCTCGATTTTCAAAGGCATAAGATTTTCTTGTAAATGCCTGAGTTAAAAGTGCTTCATTTGTAAATTTATATCCAATGATATTTTGTATTGTTTCTAAAGATTTTTTGTCCATAAATAAATTCCTCTTAAAAATATTATCTCATAAAGTAAAAAGAATTGTCAAATTATTTTCTTTGTTTTATTATATTAATTAGTTATGAAAATTCTTTTTTACAGTTCAAATTCTAATTATTTTGATTATAATACATTTAAAATTTATTCTTATCCTACCTGTAAAATGGATTTTGAAAAATTACAAAATGATTTTCCTCAACATGAATTTTTTGTTGTTGCAGAACTTCCAGCAATGTTTTTAATTGATTTAGAAAATAACGGGACTGTAGAAAAATCTAAAAATGTAAAATATTTCATTTATAATTCTGAAGAAAAAATTTGTGTAGAAGATTTTTCAAAAAAGATAATTGAATATAATCCAGATGTTGCAATCCCAATTTCATTTTGGGTAAATCCTTTTGATTGGCTTTCAATAAAAGATTCAATGATTGCAGATTGTTTACAAACAAATGGAATTAAAACTTTTTGTAATTCAACTTTAACTTCACAAATTTGTTTTGATAAAAATTTTACAAATCAAAAATTAAATGAATTAATTTCAAATAAGAAAATTGGAAATTTAAAAATTCCTAAATCAGTTTATGTTCATCATGAATTATTTTGGACAGAAAGAAATAAAAATGAAATTAAAGAAAATGTTTATAAAGAATTAATTTTTTTACAGATTAAAAAATTAAATTTTCCTGTAATTATAAAAGATACTTGTGGCGTAAGTTCTTACGGAATGGAAGTTGCAACAACTTACAGTCAGGTAATTTCATTTTTAAATTCAAAAAGAAATAACAGTGATAGAATTATTCAAGAATATATTGACGGTATTCATTTTGGAACAGAAATTTTTTCTTATAAAAATTCTCAAGAAGAAGACAAACATTTTATAATGTCACCATTTATTTTTTCTACAAATAAATATGGAATTACAAGTCCAAAGCAAAGTGTAAAACTTGGACCAATAAATAATTCGATTTTTAAAATTGATGAACTAAAAAATTCTTTACTTCAACTTGCAAACGAATTTAACTTTTGTGGAATTACTCAAGTTGATTTAATTTTCAAAAATGATTTTTGGTATTTGTTAGAAATAAATCCTAGACTTTCTGGAATGTCAAAACTTTATTCTGTTTTATCTGAAAAATCTTTGATGCAAATTTTCATAAATCTAATTGAAGAAAATTTTATACAAGAAGAATTTTTTAAAAATAATTTTGCAATAAATTTTAAAATTCCACTTTTACAAAAAAATCAATTTGATGAACTTTCAAAAAATCCAAATGTAAAATATTTAAATCAAATGGAAAATTTAATTGCAAAACAAGAAAGAGAAAAAGGTTTTTGCCAAGTTGTTTTAAGTTCTAAAAAAAGTTTTGAAGAATTAAAAATTTTATTTGATGAATTTATACAAGAAAATGAAAGATTTATTGATAAAGATTTGTTACAAGGTGCTTTTGATTTATTTAATTTTTTTAAAAATAAATAATTAGCCAGTCCATCTTTTTTGTGTGCAAAGAATTGGTTGATGAACAGGAGAAATTCCAAAACTAATTCCTTCTAAACTTTTTTGTACATCAATTATTCTTTGATTTTCACTTCCTCGAAAGCGTAAATCTAAATTGCGTTTTTCTTCGATGTAAAGTCCGTCAACTAAAATATCTAGATTTTTTAATAATTCGATTTGGTGAACATTTCCGATTCCAACAATTTGTTCCCAAGTAAATCCTGTGTAAGAAGCAACTTCGTAACCTAAAGCTTTTAATCTTCTTGCAAGTTCGGCAAATCCTTCCGCTTGAAAAAAAGGATCTCCTCCAGAAAAAGTTACGCCGCGAACAAGAGGATTTGCTTTTATCTGATTTATTATTTCAGATAAACTCATATCAACTCCAATTCCAAAGGGATGTGTATCTGGATTATGACATCCGGGACAAGCGTGAGAACAACCTTGTGCAAATATGGTAAAACGGATACCGGGCCCGTCAACGATTGAATCATTAACGAGCCCGGCAATATTGAGAATAGTTTGCATAGCCTGATGGGGTCTATATTTTATTGCAACTACATTCCGTGTTTAATGCGGTCATGCTCTTCAGCTCGTTTTGCATCGTTAAAGCGATCCAAAGTTCCTACAAGATAACCAGTGATTCGTCGAATTCTTTCGAACTCAACACCTTTGCCAAGTTTAGCTTCAATATTAGTGCTGATTTTTTCTTTTGTTTCCATAAAAATCCCCCTGTACATACATATAATAAAAGTATACGATTGTTTTAGATAAATCGCAAAACTAAATTATTCTTTCCAGTTTGCTAAGTATGGAATGTTTCTGTATTTCATTCTTAGCTCTTTCATTTTTTCTTCTGTGATTGGTTCACCTGTTTTTCGTCCACAACGAGGACAAACTTCACCAATAACACCTACATATCCACAAAGTGGGTCGCGGTCAACTGGGTGGTTGATAGAACCGTATCCAATTCCAGCGTCATGCATACAACGAACAATTGCTTCAAAAGCTTCTACATTGTTTGCTGTATCTCCATCAAGTTCTACATAACTGATATGACCTGCATTTGTTAAAGCATGATATGGTGCTTCTTTTTTAATTTTATCAAATGCAGAAATTTTATAATAAACTGGCACATGGAATGAGTTTGTATAATAATCCTTATCGGTAACACCTTTGATAACTCCATAGCGTTTTTTATCCATGCGAACAAATCGACCAGAAAGTCCTTCAGCAGGAGTTGCAAGAAGTGTAAAGTTAAGTTGTTTTTCGGCACTTAAATCATCAAGGTATTTTCTCATAAATCCAATGATTTCAAGACCTTTTTCTTGCATTTGTTCACTTTCTCCGTGGTGATGTCCGTACAAAGCTGTAAGTGTTTCTGCAAGTCCGATAAATCCAACACTTAATGTTCCGTGTTTCAAAACTTCGCCAACTGTATCATTGTATCCAAGTTTATCACTGTCAATCCAAACACCTTGTCCCATCAAGAATGGAAAGTTGTAAACATGTTTTCGGCTTTGGATTGCAAATCTATCCATCAACTGACCGATAACTAAATCCATCATCTTTTTTAAGTCAGCGTAGAATTTTTCAATATCGCCTTGTGCTTCGATAGCAATTCTTGGCAAGTTAATTGATGTAAAAGATAAGTTTCCTCGTCCTGGTGAAATTGATTTTGTAGGATCAAAAACATTTGCCATAACGCGAGTTCTACATCCCATGTAAGAAACTTCTGTTTCTGGATGTCCTGGTTTGTAATATTGCAAGTTGAAAGGACTGTCCAAGAAACTAAAGTTAGGGAAAAGTCTCTTTGCAGAAACTTCACAAGACTGAATAAACAAGTCGTAGTTTGGATCACCTTCGTTATAGTTGATTCCTTCTTTTACACGGAAAATCTGAATAGGGAAGATAGGTGTTTCTCCCATTCCAAGACCTGCTTCTGTTGCTTTTAAGATGTTTCGCATAACCATTCGTCCTTCTGGACTTGTATCTGTTCCGTAGTTGATAGAACTAAATGGTGTTTGTGCTCCAGCTCTTGAGTGCATTGTGTTCAAGTTATGAATCAAAGCTTCCATTGCTTGATATGTAGCTTTTTCAGTTTCTCGATATGCTTCTTTTACAGCAAATTTTTGTGCTTTATCAATAATTTCTTCTGACAAACCTTTTGTTAAAAGAATTTTCTTTTCTTCTTCAAGATATTTTGCGTCAGTTGTAATTTGAGGGAAACTTCCTGTTCGTTTTTCAATTTCGTAAGCGATTTCTTTCAAATCGAAAAGTGTAAGACCACCTTGAATACCATTTGATTTATCTTCAGTTGTATCAGGTTCATCTGATGGTGCAATAATTTCTAAAGATTTATAAAGGTTTGTTGAGTAATATTTTTTGTAAGTTTTTGTTACACCTGGTGCTAAACCGTAATCAAAGTCTACGATAGATTGTCCACCATGTTGGTCATTTTGGTTTGACTGAATAGCGATACAAGCAAGAGCAGAGTAACTTTGAATATCGTTTGGTTCACGCAAAAATCCGTGTCCTGTTGAAAATCCACCTTTGAAAAGTTTTGAAAGTTGAATTTGACAACAAGTTGTTGTTAAAGAGTAGAAATCAAAGTCATGGATATGGATATCACCGTTTCTGTGAGCATCTGCTTGTTCTTGTGTAAGAAGATATTTTTCGTAGTAATCTTTTGCAGCTTCGCTACCATATTTTAACATTGTACCCATGGCTGTATCACCATCGATATTTGCGTTATCTCTTTTAAGGTCGCTTTTTGTTGCATCAACATTTGTAAGTTCATCAAAAACTTTCATCAATCGAGTGTTCATTTCGCGAACACGAGTTCGTCCTGCACGATATAGAATGTATTTTTTTGCAGTTTCTTCGAACCCTGCACTCATCAAGTCTTTTTCAACTTGGTCTTGGATTTGTTCAATTGTAGGAGGGTTTGTTCCACATAATTTTTCTAAAGAAGCTTCTACTGAGTTTGCAACTCCAGCGGCATCTGATGCATCGCCTTCACCTGATGCTTGCATTGCTTTTAAAATAGCTTGTGCGATTTTGTCTTCATTGTATAAAACTACACGACCATCACGCTTCTTTATGCTCTTAATCATTGGAAAAACCTCTAAAATGTGAATTTTTATTAAAAGTAAATAAATTTACGAAAAACACTATATTTAAGTGATATTTGAATTATAAACGCTATATATAGTGTTGTCAATTGCAAAAAACTGTGGAAATCTTGTGGAAAACTCGCCAATCCTTAGTGCTATAAGGCTTTGTTAGGGATTAAAATTTTTTTACTTTTTTTTGATAAATTTTTTGATGATAAAATTAGATTTTTTTGTTAAACTATAAGTATGATAAGTCAAGAATCTTACACAGAATTTTTGCGTTGTATTCAACCTCAAACTATGCAACCGATGTCTTTAAGTTTTAATAGAACAGGGGATATTCCTCATGGCGAAAACCAAATTCAACTTTCTTGGAAATTTTTGTACGCCAATGATGATCCGCTTTTTCCGCAAACAGATTTATGTGTTTTTAGACCAAAATTTGAATTTGTAATGATTCATAACGGAACACCAGTTTATAATCAAACTTCAATTATCGTAACAAAATTTACAATTACAGACAGAGATAAATTTGACGATTTTTGGATGACAGAAGAAGTTAGAAAATTCTTTAGAGATAAACAAATTCCAAGTCTTTTATGGCCAATTGTTCGTCAGCAAGTTTTAGACGGTTTCGCCCGATTAGGTTTGCCACCAATCAGCCTTCCTTGGATGATAAATTAGTTTAAAAATATCGTGCTTCGAGGGCTTCGCTTAGGTTTTCTGAGCGTTTTAGGGTTTGCAAAATCAATGGAATGATTATTGGCATAATTGCTTTGATTTTTCCCATAAAGCCCTTAGCAGATTTTATTCCCTCGCGGATAATTTGAGTTTTTACTATATGACTTGCAACTTCCGTTAAAATCGGAATAAAACGCATAACGATTAAAATTAAAACTGTGAAAATTTTTGTATTAAATTTAAGTTTTTCAAGAGGATAAAGGATAAACTTCATTCCTTCAACAAGTTCTGTTTCTTCGATAGTGTATGCAAATACGCTGATACTTATCATTGCACCTATAAAGTGAAGAAACATTCTAATTCCTAGAAGTAATTTTACCTGTGTAAGTTTAATAAAGTTCCATTCCCACAAAATTTTATCTTCTGGGGCAACTTTGAAAAGCAACACTTGAAAAGCAAAAAACAGCAAAATCCAAGGTGTCATTTTTAAAATTCTTGCTAAAAGTTTGCCGATTGGATATTTTGCCAAAATTCCGTACAAAAATGAAATTCCACAGGCGAAAGTTAAAAGTTGAATATTTTGAAAAGTCAAAGTTGCAATCAAAACTGCAAGGAAAACTAAAATTTTTGCGCCTGGAAATAAATTGTGCATAAAAGAATTTTTCTTGCAATATTCCCCAAGAGAAACATTTCTTAAATTATTTAAAAGTGAAGAATAATTTTTGTATCTATCATTTTCTGTAAAATTGGATTTATCAATTGGAATTTTTACAGGATTTGAGTCTGATGAAAGTTTTCCATCGTGCAATCTGATAATTCTATCCGCCGCCATGGCTTCTTCCATTCTGTGTGTGGAAAAGATAATTGTTTTTCCTTGTTGGCTAAGCTTTTGTAATAGCCCAAAAAACTGACCGCGACTTTTTGGGTCTAAAGCGGCGCCAGGTTCGTCAAAGAAAATAATTGGCGAATCCATTGCGATAATTCCAGCTAAAGCAAGTTTTCGTTTTTCGCCACCTGACATATTTTGAATTGGTCTGTCTTTATATTTGTCAAATGGAATAGAACAAACATCCATTGCTTCTTTTACTCTGTTTTTAAGTTCTTTTCCTTGCAATCCAATATTTTCTGGACCGTATGCTACATCATCAGCTGCAACACTTTCGAATAAGGCGCTTTCTGCATCCTGAAAAGCCAAAGATGGTTTTGCAATAGAATAAATTTTTCCTGAACTTTGTTGTAAAAGTGAAGAACCAACTTCAAATAAAGTTGATTTTCCAGAACCTGATTTTCCCATTACAGCAGTTATTGTTCCTTTTTCAAAAGCAAGGGAAATATTTTTTAAAACGGGAAAATTTTTTTTATATTCAAAATTAATATTTTCAAAAACAAGAGAAATTTCTTTTTCTGTTTGACTTTCTTGTGATTTATGCAATTTTCTATTGTAAACACTTAAATCAAAGTCATAAAAAATTTTGTTTAGGATAGTTTGTTCATTTCTAAAAACTTCCTTTCCTCCATCAAAAATGATATTTCCATTATCCATTACAATAATTCGTTTTGCCATAAAAGCTTCGTCTAAGTCGTGGGTAATATGAATTATTGTTGTTCCATTTTTATTGAGTTTTTCAAGAAGTTCAAGAATCTGTCGTCTTGTAATTGGGTCAATCATAGAAACTGCTTCATCTAAAATAAGCAAATCTGGTTCAAGAGCTAAAATTCCAGAAAGAGCAAGTTTTTGTGTTTGTCCTAAAGAAAGGGCATTTGTTTTTTCTGTTGCTTTTTCTAAAAGTTCAACTTGATTTAAACATTCTTGAGTTCTTGTTTTTATTTCAACTTCTGGAAGTCCTAAATTTTCTGGACCAAAAGCTGTATCTTTTTCTACAGTTCCTGCAATAATTTGATATTTGGGATTTTGCTGAACAAATCCAATTGGTTTTTCTGATTGGGTAATTTCGATAGTTCCTTCTGTGGATTCAAGAAAACCAAAAATCAATCTTGCTAAAGTTGATTTTCCTGAACCATTATTTCCAAGAATAGCAACATATTCACCTTTTTCGATAGACAAAGAAACATCATCGATGGCTTTTATTTTTGAGTCGCTATATGAAAATTTTAGATTTTTTATCGAAATAAAGCTCATGTTATTTTTTACAGCTTTCTACCAGTTTTGCAATTCTTTCTAGTGCGATTTTTATTTTAGAAATATCTGTAGCGTAACAACATCTGATAAAACCTTCGCCACCTTCTCCAAAAACTGAACCTGGAACAACTGCAACTTGATATTCATTCAATAATCGAGTAAAAAATTCTTCGCTAGTTAAGCCTGTTGGACGAATATCAGGGAAAATATAAAATGCCCCTTCAGGTTCTGTACATGGCAAACCCATTTCTGTAAAGGCTTTGTACATTAAATTTCTTCTTTGCTGATAAGAAATTCGCATTTTTTCAACTTCTTCAAAGCCTTTTCTAAGTCCTTCGGCAGCTCCGTATTGGCTCATAATCGGCGCACAAATTGTTGAATACTGATGAAGTTTATGAACTTGTTTCATTAAGTCTTCTGGACAACAAAGATAACCGATTCTCCAACCTGTCATTGCAAATGCTTTTGAAAATCCATTTAGAACGATTGTGTAAGGTTTCATTCCAGGGAAAGAACCGATAGAACAATGTTTATGGTCGTCGTAAACTAATTCACAATAAACTTCATCTGATAAAACCCAAAGTTGATGTTTTTTTACAACTTCAGCAATTTTTTCAAGTTCTTCTTTTGGAATCATTCTTCCTGTAGGATTACTTGGTGAACAAATCATTATTGCTTTTGTTTTTGGTGTAACAACTTTTTCAATTTGTTCAGCAGTTGGATAAAATCCGTTTACAGAAGTATCAAGATGAATAAGTTTTGTATCGCAAAGTGAAGCAAGAGGTTGATAAGAAACATAGCAAGGTTCACAAACAATGATTTCATCCCCTGGATTCAAAATTGCTCGTAAAACTGCATCAATAGCTTCTGAAACTCCAATTGTTACAAGAATTTCTTTTTTAGGATTGTAATCAAGATTAAATTTTGTAAGGTATTTTGCAATTTCGTCCCGAAGTTCTTGTAATCCCCAGTTTGAAGTGTATGAAGTGTGCCCTTGTTCTAGATGATAATATGCTTCTTCTCGAATTACCCAAGGAGTTGTAAAGTCAGGTTCCCCAACTCCAAGTGAAATTATGTCATCGCGCCCGATGAGTAAGTCAAAAAATTTTCGGATTCCAGAAGGGGGAGTTGCAAGCATTTTTTCTGAAAATCTATCTTTTCGTGTATTTTCACTCATTTTTAAGCTGTAACTCCTTCTCGTCTATCTTTTTTTTCGTCCACATAAAGAACATCATTTTCTTTGTAAGTTTTCAAAACAAAGTGAGTTTTTGTACTTTTTACGCCATTTAGTGTAGAAAGTTTTCTTGCAACAAAAAACGCAACTTCTTGAATAGTCTCTCCTTCAAGTATAACTTGTAAATCGTATCCTCCGGACATCAAATTTACAGTTTTTACTTCCGGAAAGCGATAAATTCGTTCTGCAATAGCGTCAAATCCATGTTCTCGTTCTGGAGTAACTTGAATTTCGATAATTGCTCTAACTTTTTCTTTTGTATCTGCTACTTTGTCAGGATTAAGAATGGCTGAATATTTTAAAATTACGCCTTCATCTTCAAATTTTTTGATAATTTGATTAACTTCTGCAACTGTTTTTTTTGTCATTGCGGCAATATCTTCTGCTGATAAACGGGCATTATCTTTAAGTAATTGTAAAATTTCTTCCATAGTTCTAACCTCAAAAAAGTTTTTGTAAAAAATTAAAAAATTCTCTTTTAATTATAGCAAAAATAGATGATAATGAATAGTGATGAATAGAAAGATATTTTTTTTAGTAAATTTGATTGTTTTTTCTTTAATGATTTTTAGTTTTTCAGGATGTTTATCTTTAGGAAAATCTAATACGGATTCTTATGTTGGAACTTCTGAAGTTTCTTATTCTGTTGAAAAAGGCGCTGTAAAAACAAGTGAAGTTTCTGGTAATATTTTTTGGTATGACCCATTTGGCACAATTTCTTCAACTGTAAGAGATGGAAAAGTGTGCGAAATTGAAATTTCCATAGGTTATGATAGCGCAGATAGGGATTTTTTGCTTCAATTTACTAAAAAACGGATGGATGTTTTTAATGAAGTTGTTAAATATTTATCAAAGCAAAATTCAAAATATTTGGTAATTGAAAACGCAGATAATATTGAGGAAGAATTATTTTCTGTTATTAATAAAATTTGCAAAGATACTTGTCCTATTTATCAAATTAAAATTATTCGCTTAGAAACTTTCTAAAAAAATATATAAATAGTTTGAATTTAACTTGA
The DNA here is from genome assembly GCA_036307825.1 of Treponemataceae bacterium. Lineage (GTDB taxonomy): Bacteria > Spirochaetota > Spirochaetia > Treponematales > Treponemataceae > RGIG9060. The sequence goes on from JAXJWW010000109.1 coordinate 45,166, forward strand.
CATTTTATGTACCGAGTGGTATATAGATGTTATGAGTAATATCAATAATACAAAACAAGATTTTTCAAAAGAAAATAGTCGCTCAAGAATACTTGAAAGTGCTTTGCAAATTTTTAGTGCAAAGGGCTTTGAAGGAGCTAGTGTTAGTGATATTGTAAATCAAGCTGGAGTTACAAAACCTACTTTATATTATTTTTTTACAAATAAAGAAGGTTTGTATAAGGCTGTATGGCAAGAAAATTTTGATTTGTTTCTTGAAGAATTAAAAGTAGCTTCTAACTACAAACCTTTGCAACAAGAATATTACAAAGATGTTTATCCTGTTTTATGCAATGTTGTAAAAGTTTTTTTTGATTTTGCCAAAGCTAATCAGATTTTCTTTTTTCATACACTTTCAGTTTTTTCTTCTCCAGATACAGTTGCTTGTGCTGATGTGGGCTTAGAGTATTATAAAAAATTGTACACTTTACTTAATACAATGTTTTTAGCAATGGGAAAAGCTCATGGAGGAATTAAGGGAAGAGATTTTCAACTTACAGTAAGTTTTATTGGAATGATAAATTCTTACATCACTTGTTGGAAATTAAAAGGTGATAGTCTTACAAAAAAAACTATTGATTCTATGGTAAGACAATTTATGCACGGAATATTTAATTAGTTTATACAGTTTTTTAGATTGATTTATTTTTCAGTTTAAAAAATCAAACGATAATAAAAATTTTTTTTATCTTTGTTATATACCGAACGGTATGTATATGATTTTTTTTACAAGGAAGGTTATATTTTATGTGGTTTGATGAAGCAGTTTTTTATCAGTTTTATCCAATGGGATTGTGTGGTTGTGCCGATTACAATAATTTTAATTGGCAAAATTGGAATGGTGCAGAAAATCCAATAAATTCTGAAAATCCAAATAATATTAAAAAAGTTATTTCTTGGATTCCTCATTTACAAAATCTTGGTGTGAATGCAGTTTATTTTTCGCCAGTTTTTCAATCTGATAGTCATGGTTACGATACTCGAGATTATTATACAATTGATAGCCGGCTTGGTAGCAATGAAGATTTTGCTCAAGTTTGTGATGCACTTCATAACGCAAATATGAGAGTTGTACTTGACGGTGTTTTTAATCATGTTGGTCGAGGATTTTGGGCTTTTATGGATGTTCAAAAAAATCGGCAAAATTCAATTTATAAAGATTGGTTCATTATCGATTGGAACAGAAATTCAAATTATAATGATGGATTTTGGTATGAAGGTTGGGAAGGTCATTTTGACTTAGTTAAATTAAATTTAAAAAATCCTGCTGTAAAAGAACACATTTTTAGCGCAATAAAAAAATGGAAAGATTTATTTGATATTGATGGACTTCGTTTAGATGTTGCATATTGTTTAGATGAAGAATTTTTATCAGACTTAAAAAATTTTTGTGCACAATTTACAGATTCAATTTCAAAAGAGCAAAATAGTTTTTTCATTCTTGGCGAAACTATTTATGCAAATGATATGACTAGAATTTGTCCTTCAAAAGTAAATAGTTGTACAAACTATGAAATTTACAAAGGTATGTATTCAAGTTTGAATAGCAAAAATTTATTTGAAATTTCTTACTCACTTAATCGACAATTTGGAAATGGAGGAATTTGTAAAAATCAACACTTGTTATCTTTTGTTGATAATCATGATGTGGAAAGAATTGCAAGTTTACTTTCAAACAAAAATTTACTTTCAATAATTTATGCAATGCTATTTACAATTCCGGGTCTTCCATGTGTTTACTACGGAAGTGAGTGGGCAGTCGAAGGAAAAAAAATTCAGGGTGATAAAGTTTTGCGTCCTTGTTTTGAAAATCCTCAATGGAATGATTTAACAAGTTTGATTAGTAAATTATCTAACATAAGAAAAAATAATGCAGTTTTAAATTATGGCGAGTTTGAAAATATTTTTATTATGAATGAACAATTGATTTTCAAACGGGTTTTACATTCAGATAATTATAAAAAAGAAATTTTAGTTGCAATAAATATTTCAGAAAATAATTATTATTTAAAACCAAATAATACTGGATATGGTGCCTTTGCAGGAATCTTTGGTGAATGGAAAAATTTAATTACGGATAATATTGAAAATTATAATGGCGCAATAAATTTAGAACCAAACAGTTTTCAGATTTTAGAATCTATTTAAAATAAAAAATCCTTGCAAAGTTCAATTTTGATTTTGCAAGGATTTTTTTAAATTTATTTAAAATTAAACTGAAATATTTGCAACAGCCAATTCAATTGTTCTATCAAACTCTGATAAATCATTTTGATCAAGAATTGATAGTCTAAAAACAGCCGATTCAAGTAAGCTGTAAAAAAGATCGTTTGCAGCTTTTACATCTATTTTTTTGAATTCGCCAGCTTTTATTCCATCAATTAAAATTGAAGTTAATAAATGTCGTAAACGAATAATTCTTCGTTTTACTTTTTCACCTGGATTTTTACCTTTTTTCTGAAGTTGCAATAAGTATAATAAAACCACATTAAACAATTTTTTATTGTTCAAACAACATTCCAAAATTCCAAATAAAACTTGCTTTAATCTTTCTTTACAAGATAAATCTTTTTTTGCGATTGTTATAAGAACTTCTTCCAACTTTGTTGTAAGTTGTTTTATACTGCACATAAAAATTTCGCGTTTGTTTTTAAAATATAGATACAAGGTTGTACGAGTAATTCCGCATCGATCTGCAATTTTTTGAAAGGTTACATCTTCATATCCTACTTCAATAAAAAGGTCTAAAGATTTGTCGAGAATTTTTTTTCTTCTTTTGTCATGTTCTACAACTACAGCCATTTTTATTCTCCAATATTATATTTTGTACATATAAAAGCGTGTGTCCAAATTTCCGCTTTTCAAATTTTTTATAGATGAAGCTTTTTTACCTATTGATTCTTCAAATTTATCATGTGAAGTTATAAATCCCATTTCCCAATTTTCAAAATCTGTAAAAAGTGAATTCATGTTTTTATAAAGTTGGATAGCTTCTTGTTCATCTCCAATTCGTTCTCCATAAGGAGGATTTGAAAGTAATAATCCTGTTTCATAAGGAGCTTTGATATCAGCAAAATCTGCAACTTCAAAATCTGGTCGTTGAATTCTTTGGTCGCTACCAATCATTTGTAATGCTCGTCCTGCAGTAACACATGCGTGCTCAGCATTTTTTTGTGAGCGCTTAACTGCTTCCGGATCAATATCAGTTCCTGTAATTCTTGCCATTGCATCAGGTCGAATTTTTGCAGCTTCTTGTTTTCTGATTTCAACTGCTTGAGCTTGGTTGTAAATTGGCAAGTTTTCTAAAGCAAAGTGACGACCAAATCCCGGGGCAACATTGTAAGCATAAAGAGCGGCTTCTGTAGCGATTGTTCCTGCTCCACAAAATGCGTCGTGTAAAGGAGTTTTTCTTCTCCAGCACATCATTTGTAAAAGAACACAAGCTAAAGTTTCGCGAATTGGTGCAATTCCACCGTCAGTTCTATATCCTCTTTTGTGTAAAGGTTCTCCTGATAAATCTAATAAAACATAAACTTTATTTTGTTCAAGATAAATTCTTACATCAGCTTTTGCACCACTTTCTGGCAAAATTGACATGTGCCAAACATCTTCAAGTTTTTTATAAATTGCTTTATGTGTCATTCCTTGAATTGTATGTTCTGAATTAAGTTTGCTTTTATAAACTCTAACTTTATCAACAACAACTTTTGTATCTTTTTTTAAGAAATCTTGCCAATGGATAGAATGAACGCCATCAAAAAGATCATCAAAGTTATCTGCGTAAAAAGATGCTAATTGTAAATAAATTCTGTCCGCAGTTCTAAGACAAAGATTTGCTCGAAAAAGTCCCTCATCTGGACAAGTAAAAAAAACTCGCCCTGGAGCATTCCCAATAGGTTTATATCCGAGAAATTTAATTTCATTTGCTAGAATTTTTTCTGCACCAACTGCACAAAGGGCTACAAGAGTGTTCATATTGTCAGAATAACACTTTTATAAAAAATGTTCAATTAAAATTAACATTATTATAGAAGGAAATTAAAATTTATCAATTCAAAATTGATCCTCTGAGCTTTTTAATTGAAATTGCATTGGCTAAGGAAAGTGTTTTTTGTGTTTTTTCTGGTTCAATGATGACATCTACAAAGGTATCAGAACTTTCTCGAGTTAATAATAAAGGTAGCCCGATTATCACATTTTTTCCTTCCGGAGAATTAGATGATTCGTAAGTAATTTCGATTAATTTTTTTGCGGAAATTGCATTTTCTATTACATGAATTTTTCCAGAAAAATCCATTCCGAAAGCTTCAGTTTTTTCAACTTTAACAGTTTCTTTTCTTAATTGAGATTTTTGAATGATAATTTTTCTATTTATTCTATTTAATAAATCTTCGTATTGATCTTTTGTAAGTTCCATTGTTTCAAGATGATTTTTTAGATCATTTAGAAGTTTATCTTTTATTTGTGGATTTGGATTTTCTTCAATTTGAGTTTTATCAAATAAATCTTTTTTGAAAATAATTTTTGGGAAAGGCAAACCAGAAACTTCAGTTGAAATATTTTTTATATCACCAATAAAATCAAGTTGACTTTTTTCTATTGAAGTTTGCACTTGTTCTTTAGAATTAAAATCTAATAAATAAACTCCCGGTGCTAAAATCTGTTTTATGTGCGAAGAAATTTCTGGATTGTTTTCAATTAAAACTTGTTTTTGTTCTGTTACAGTTAAAACATAACCAAAATAAATTTGTGCTGATAAATAATTTTCGTACCAATCTTCAACCGATATAATTAAATTTTGCGGAATTTCGTGACTAGAAAAATTATTTAATTTCTCGCAAATTGATTTTGGATTTTCTTTTGCGTCAAAAGATTTGATACAAGATTTTTTTGTAATTTCCATTTGTAAAATTGTATCGAATCTTGAAATTTCCATGAACTCAATAATTTCTAAAATTGAATTTAAGTTCATTCCCGGTAAAATTGTTACAGAAAATCCAGCATCGATATTTAATAAACCTTTTTGATTTATTTGTTCTTGTTCAAAAATAAAATTATTTGAAACTGTGTAAATTGCTTCGTCATAAATATCATTTGAAGTGTGAACTAAAATTCCAAAGTTTATTGCGTTATCAATTATTGAAAAAATATCATTTGAAAAATTTGTGCCAGTTGAATTTTTTTCGTTGTTTAAAATAAATGAAAGTCGTGAAGTTGATGAATAAGAAAAATTTTCGCTACTTAATTTTTCATTTATTAAATATGCGCATCTGTAAAGAATTTTTTTTGTAAAACCTTCTGTACCGATATTATCTAAAATTGCGCAAAGTAAAGTTGCTCTTTTTTGCAAGTCACTTTGAGTAAGTTTTGAATTGTTACTAATTGTTAAATAAATATATTGTTCTCTAAAACTAAGTTTAGAAAAATTTTTCCATTTTGATTTATTTATTTCAAGTGAGTTTTCTGTTTGAGTGAATAAAGATAAATTTTTTAATGCATTAATAATTTGAATTATAAAAGATGCATCTGTTATTGATGAAAAAATATTTGAAAAATTATTTTGAATTTTCTTTTTGAAAGTTCCATCCATTTTGCATAAGTCAGGATTTAAATTTACTAAAGAATAAATTGCACCTAAAAGTAAAGGCG
>JAXJWW010000110.1:0-41800 GCA_036307825.1 Treponemataceae bacterium
AAAAAATGATGATGAAACTATTTCAATGGCACAAAATTGTCTTCATGAAACATTACAAAAATGTGGAATCAATAAAGACAGAATTGAAACACGATATTATTGGCAATTATTGAAAAATTTATCTTAAAATATTTGGTATCAAAAAAAAATTACTTATACAAAAATTTCTCTTTTTTCTACATTTATTCCATACTTGACGGGGGGGGTAAATAATCTATACTGAATAAATGTTTGAACTGACATACTAAAGTTCAGATAAATTTCAATTATTTCAATGAGGAAAAAAAATGAAAAAACTTCTCACTTTAGCTACAATTTTAGTAGTATCATTGTTTGTATCTTGTGCAACAACAACGACAACAACAGAAACAGTTGTAATTATGCAAGATGAAATTAAATCAGAAAATCTTGTTATTAACACATGTTTTGACAAAGATGATTATGTTATTTTAGGTTCTGTAAAAGGTGAATCTGATTTTGTTTACTATGATACAGCATCACAAAAAATTGTTGGTGATTCGATGTGTTATGGAACATTAAATCAATCAGCAAAATATGCAATCGGGAAAGGATTTGCTGCGGGGTACGGAAAAGCATTAACTGTAAATGGAAACACTCCATTAGACATTGCAAAATCAAATGCATATTACAAGTTGATTGAAAATGCCTACGCACTTGGAGCAGATACAGTTCTAGAACCAACTGTTCAAATTGAAACAAATACAAGTAAAGTTACATCAACAGGATTACGTCCTTCAAAAATACAAACAACAACTTCTTACAAAGTTACAGTTAGAGCAATTGCTGTTCAATTAAAAAAAGGCAACTAAAATTTAGAAGGTGAATTATAATGAATAAAAAAATAATTATCATTACTTTATTTATTTGTATTCTTGTAACAACTCAAGCCATTGCCTTAGGTATAAAAGCTGAAGGAACTTTTGGAGCAAACACAACTATTGCTGACTTAGGTATTACTTTTGGCGAAACTAAAAATTCTTATTTTACAACTGGCTTATCTTTGGGTGAATCTAGTGGAAGTTATATTAAATACTATCAAGATCGCTATAACCATTATACAAAAACATATTACGAACCTCTTCTTGGCGTTTTTTTTGAATACTCATATGGTTTAAACTTTTTAAATTCAAATTCTTTTACTCTTGGAGCTGAAGTTGGTTTTGGTGCAAGAGCATGTTATTATTATGATGCTGAGGAAATAGGATTTGATGTATATCCAAGATTAGATTTAATTGCTACTTATAAAAATTTAGCTCTTAATTTAGGTTATAAGTTTATGTACAAATATGATACTTGGGACTTTTACAATAATAACTGTTTTTCTGTTGGTCTAAAATACAATTTTGGAACAAAAACAGATTCAACAACAACAACAGTTAATAATTCAATAATAAATACAAATAATCCTAAATTTGTTATTATTGATTCTGATTTAGTAACTTTTTAAGTTACAACTAAATTAAAATTTTTATCAACAAAGAAATTTAATTTTAAAAATTTTATTAGTAAAAGGGGTAATTCTAAACCCCTTTTACTTCAACAGATTGCATAACAAGAACATGGTTGCTGTAAGATTTGTTAGTGTAACCAACATACCCATCTACAAAATTTACATAAGACACATTCTTAGTTGCAGAAGAAGATGAAGAACTACTCCAATAGTCAAAAACATACTCTGTTCCATTTGGAACTAATTCAAAACCTCCAACCGCATCAAGTGAATTTTGTACAACATCTTTATTCAAATACACATCGTGCAATTCTTTTACACTTGGAATATACCAACCTTTTTCGTAATCGGTTCCAACAAGATTTGCGATTTTTCCGTAGGAATTTGCAAAATAAAATACTGGATAATTTGTTTGTGCATCCAAAGTTCCTTCTGAATCAACGCGACAAAGATAAGACCAGTTATCACTTCCGTCTAAGTCGCCTTCAAAAGTAAAACTTGTAGTTTTCAAACCATTGTAATCAGAGCGAATTTCTGGAAGAGAATTTTCAAATCCTAAAGTTTCTCTTGTTGTCCACTCCAGTTCTTCAGAAGATTTTTGTAAACCGATAACTTTTACAGTTCCACCACCATAAATAACAGAAGCAACAACTCCAAAAATCCTTGCGGAATCTTTATTAGAAATAGAACCTTGCACATCTGAAACTTTTACTCGACTGCCGTCTGTAAATAAAACATCGCCAACGCTAAAACATTTTTTTGAAGATACAACCTTCGCCAAACATTCTGCACTAGAATTTCCGCAAGTTACAGTTAAAATTTTACTACCAACAAGGCCATCACAATTTATAGTTGCACTGGCCATAGAATCACTAAAATACTTCAAATTTGAAAAAGAAGAATCATCACTTGTTATTTTATTGCCTTTTAGATTTTTTCCAAAAATTGTTACATTAAGTTGACCTGTGTAGCCTTCACCTGCAGTTGAAACTTCAACTCTATCAATTAAAGGAAAAGAAAAATCTTTTGTGTATCTGTAAAATGATTTTTCACTAAAAGAGCGAAGATACACAGAAGAACAAGAAGTACAATGTTTTGCAAAAATACCAATAACATCTCTATCAATTCCAACATCCCACACACCTAATGGATTGTTTGGATGCTGTGAACTTGTTAAATAATATCCGGTATCAAAATGAAATCCATCAACTTTAGAAAGTGAATTTTGCACAACCTCGCGATTCAAATGTACAATCTCGAACATTTCATTTAGAGCAGGAAGATACCAACCATTTTCATAATCTGTGTCAGAAAGATTATAAGTTTGTCCATAAGTATTTGCATAATAAAACGCAGGATAATTTCTACTTGCATCTGCACTTCCCTCTGAATCAACGCTACAGATATAAGCCCAGTTGTCACTTCCGTCTAAATCACCTTCAAAATCTATATCCCAATCGCTATGTCTATCAGCAGTAGTTATAATTTTTTCAAAGGAGTTAGTTTCACCAAAAGTATCTGATTTTGTCCAATTTGTGCTATCGCGCTTATGGATTCCAACACCTAAAGCTCTTCCATCTTTGGTGGTGATTGCAATTACCGCCATGACTTTATCAATTTTGCTATCTGGAACGCCCAAGTTTACATCTTCAACTTTCATACAAGTTCCATCAGAAAACAAAATATCCCCAACCGAAAATTGCCCTATGGGAATAAGTTTCGATTCGTTTTCTTTATTTGATAAATCCTGCAAAAAGGGATTTTTACAACCATAAAAATCAGAACCACCCGTCAAACGGGTGGTTTGGACAAGCCTATAAGGCTAGGTTCTCAAGCAAAGACTTAAGTCCTTAACTTTCACTACGTTCAAGTCTATTGCTATTTAACTCGTCACTACACCTAAAGGTGTATTCGTACTACTTGCAACCCTTAAAAGGGTCATCAAATTCTTTTATTGTTAGTTTATCCATCGCTATATCATGGGTTTCTTGTTCTTGTATGTACTTCTTTATGGTTGCTTCATTTAATCCTACTGTACTTACATAATATCCTTCTGCCCAAAAATGTCGATTTCCAAACTTATATTTTAAATTTGCGTGTATATCAAATATCATTAGGCTACTTTTCCCTTTTAAATAACCCATAAATTGTGATACACTATACTTTGGTGGTATACTTACCAACATATGTACATGGTCTGGCATAAGATGTCCTTCTATTATTTCTACGCCTTTATAATTACATAATTGCCTTAGAATTTTTCCTATACTTTCCTTGTACTGTCCGAATATCGCTTTGCGTCGATATTTTGGTGTAAATACTATATGATATTTACACAACCATTTTGTGTGACTCAATGAGTCTCTTATATTTGCCATTTTTTCCTCCTTAGCTTTTTACAATAGACTTGAACAATCTTATTGTACTGCTTTGGAGGATTTTTTTTGCTATAAGCTTTTAGCTTCCACCCGCATAGCGGGTGGTTTTGTGTGAAAATGTTCCGCTACGCTTCTCATTTTCACGGACTCACGAGTCCATAAAAAAAGCGTAGTTCTACAAAACTACGCCTTTCAACATAAACTAAAACTTACGCCTTTGCTTTTATTCCACGCTTAAATTCTGTAACTCGTGCAGTTGCAGTTGTTGTCATTGGACTTGTTTCGCCACGGTTTAAAAAGTGATATGCAACACCAGCAATCATAGCACCATTATCTGTGCAAAGTTTTAATGGTGGAAAAACGCAATTTAATTCCGGATGCTCTGCCAACATTGAACGAAGCCGAGAATTTGCAGCAACGCCACCACCAGCAACAATTGTTTTAAGCCCTGTATCTTCAACAGCTTTGAAAAGTCGACTAAGTAAAATTTTTACAGCGGTTTCCTGAAAACTTGCAGAAATATTTTCTGGAGTTTTTTCAAATTCAGGATTCCAGAATTGGTCTAACTGATTTATTGCAGCAGTTTTCAAACCTGAATAAGAAACATCGTAACGATGCTCCCCTTTTTCACCCTTGTTGATTAAAGGCATTGGAAAATTTGCAGCCTTAGGATTTCCGTTTTGAGCAAGCTTATCGATAATCACTCCTCCTGGATAACCAAAACCATGAAATTTTGCAACCTTATCGAAAGCTTCGCCAACAGCATCATCAATAGTTGTACCAAGAACTTCAACTTTATCAAAATCGGTAACTTTACAAATAATTGTGTGTCCGCCAGAAACTAAAAGTCCCAAGTAAGGATATTCAATATCATTTGCAAGGTGAGCAGCGTACATGTGCCCCAACATGTGATTTACAGCGATAAAAGGTTTGTTGTTTGACCAAGCCAGAGATTTTGCAAAAGTCAATCCTACAAGCAAAGACCCCATGAGCCCCGGACGATTTGTTGACGCAACTGCATCAATATCATTCATTGTAAGATTTGCTTCTTTTAACGCTTGAGAAACTACAGGCATAATCCATTCTGTATGTTTACGACTTGCAATTTCTGGAACTACGCCTTTATATTCTTGATGAAAAGGAATTTGTGTTGCAATCACATTACTTAAAATAGTTTTTCCATCTTCAACGATAGCACAAGCTGTTTCGTCACAAGATGATTCTATACCTAAAACTTTCATTTGAGTTCTCCAAAAATAAATCCTTGCGGATAATATTCATCATACATTTTTTGCAAAACATCTGCAAGGTTTTTGCTAGACCAAACATGCCCAATCATAATAACGCAACCGTTTTTTTTGGCAACTTCGATTCCTGATTTGAACATGGCAATCATATCTGCTTGATTTGGCGTGTTGTCTAAAAAAATATTTCTTTCGTAAAGTTTTACACCATATTCTGAAGCCACAGATTTACAAACAGACTGAGAATTTGTGCGAGAATCCAAAAAAAACATTTCTCGTTCTTTACAAATTTCCATTACAACTTTCATTGCATTTGAATCCGCTGTAATAAGAGAGCCTTCGTGATTATTCAATCCGATTTTAATGCCAAGAGAATCAAGATTTTTTGTAAGCAAATTACGAATTTGTTCAGCACTCATTCCAGGCATAATTGCACTAGGTCCTGGATCTGTGGATAAACTTATTGCTTGCATTGGCTGATGTAAAATCAAAGTTTTTCCAGAATTTTTTATACGCAAAGCACTTTCTTTTGAATAGGCAAGTTCTGGCAAAACTGCGATTGTTAAAGGAATATCCAAATTCAAAAAAGGTTGCAAGTGATTTAAGTTGTGTCCGCCATCATCTAAAACGATATAAACATCAGCCACTTTTTTTGCAGGAACCTTAGGCGTTGAAATTTGCACAACTGGCTCAGAATTTTTTGTACTTTGCACAGAATTTGTTGATTGCATTGTATTTGTAGTTTTTGATGTTGCAGAAGATTTTGCAACTTGCAAATTATTTGTATTCTGATTTTTTGTAATCTGTGTATTTTGAACAGATTGCTTTGTTTGATTTGATGTTTGAGAACTTGTATTTTTTGAACTTTGTCTTGTTTCCGTTTTAACAGAAGTTACATTAGTTGATTTTTCTACATTGGACTTTTGCTCTGTAGTTTTTTTTACCGATTGACTTTCTGATTTTACTATTGTTTGTGGTGAATTTTTTTGAGTTAAAACAAAACTTACTCCCAACATTACAACACAAAGCGCTAAAACTGCAACCGATAAAAACAAAGCTGTATTTGAAGAAACTGTTTTCTTGCTTTTTCGTGCAGTTGTTTTTTTTGCAGAAGTTTTTGAATTGCTTTGAGAAGGACTTGTAGATGTAGTTTTATTTGTTCGCTTTTGTTCCATAGATGAAATAGTACAGTTTTGCACAAAATAAAGCAAGACGAAAAAAGGGATGGATATGATAAAGGCGAAATGAAAAATGTCATTCCGTCATTCCGAACTGGCTTCGGAATCTTTTCAGATTGATGCTAAAATAAATTCAGCATTACGGTTCAGTAGAATAAAATTTTTCTCCAAATTTTTCCGAATTTTGCATTTTTTTGTCTATTAATAATAGTGTGCGAAAAATATTTTTTCGTGGTGGAGTTTTCTGTCACAGAAATATTTTAGCACACGAAATTTATTTTTAGGAGACATTTTATGCTCTTTAAGAAATTTGAAGATTGAGGCTCATGGATGAGCCTCTACAATTTAGTAAGCGATATTTTGGTAAACCAAAAGTCGCAGAGTTCACGAGGCAAGGATGCCGAGTGAACGGCTATATGTTTGAAAAGGTTTTGCAAAATGCGGAAATTTGTCAAGAGTTGTTGGAAAGGTTACTCAAAATTAAAATTGACCACATTGAGTACCCAGAAATTGAAAAACGATTTCTCCTTACTATGAAACAAAAGGTGTCCGACTTGATGTTTACGTAAAAGATAGCGACAAAGTGTTCGATATTGAATTACAAAATGCACTTGATGATGATTTGCCTTTGAGAACGCGTTTTTATCAATCAATGATAGACACAGACAATTTGCTCAAAGGGCAAGATTACTCTGAACTTCCCACAAGTTTTGTTATTTTTATCTGTAAATTCGACCCTTTCAATTTGAAATTACCGATTTACACTTTTCGAAACAGATGCGACGAAGATTTATCGTTATTATTAGATGATAAAAAAATAAAGAAAATTTTTAACGCAACAGCTTACAAAGATGAAAAAGACCTAGCAATTTCGTCACTTTTGCAGTATATTTTTAATCAGAAGCCTGTTGACGATTTTACAAAAAGACTTTCTTCTATCGTTGCTAAAATCAAAAGCCAAGAAGTCAACAGAAAGGAGTATCAGAGTATGAATTTACATGATAGAGACAACTTTCGCCGTGGACTTAAAGAAGGAATTACTCAGGGTGCAGAACAAAAAGCTATTGAAACTGCAAAAAATTTGTTTTCGATGTCGCTATCGATAGAACAAATTGCAAAAGCAACTGGACTTTCTGTAGAATTTCTAAAAACTATAAAATAATTTGCACTTTTGCAGTATATTTTTAATCAAGAGCCTGTTGACGATTTTACAAAAAGACTTTCTTCTATCGTTGCTAAAATCAAAAGCCAACAAGTCAACAGAAAGGAGTATCAGAGTATGAATTTACATGACAGAGACAACTTTCGCCGTGGACTTAAAGAAGGTTCTCAACAAGCAAAAATCGAAACTGCTAAAAACTTGTTAAGTTTAGGTGATTCAATCGAAAAAGTTTCACAAGTTACTGGCTTAGAATTTGATGAAGTAAAATCTCTTATAAAGTAAGCACATTCATAAATAACATTCTATCCAAAATTTTCTATCTAATTGAATCTATAAATAAAAAAGCCTGCCTCGTAAAATGAAGCAGGCTGAAAGTAGATTTTATCAAATTAGATTATTCATCACACCATGTACCAAATTCAATGTTTGCTCCAAGATAACCAACAACAGGTTTACCTGCACTATTAAAGTCCAAACAAACATTCTGGAATTCACTCTTACCACCTTGAGGTGCAGTTATAGCTGGAACTGTCATATATTCCCAATTACCAGTTGTATAACCATCAGAATCTACACCCTCAACTACAGTATTAACACTTGTAATTGCCTTATTTGCATGAGCAAGTTTTATAGACTCTCTACCACCAGCTTCTGTAGCATTGTAGTAAGCAATGTAAGGAACATTATCTTTTAGCTTAATTTGAGTCCAGTTACCTACAGCAGATGCTTGATCAACAGTAACATGTTTCATCTCACTTCCATTGTATCTTGGAATATAGAAATACGCCAAATCTGAATCTCCTGCATCAAAGGCTGAAATATGAATACCATTATTTTCATCAATTGCCATAGAAACATAGTTACCTACATAATCTGGGAAATCAATACTTGACTCTGTAAATGGAACACTATTATTTGAATTAATACCTATCACAGAATTATTTGAGTATTTAAGTTTCAACTTACCAGCAAATTCATCATAGTAAACTACTACAACATGATTATCTGAAGTTACACCAAAAGCAAAGTGATTTGATGCATTTGTTGCAATAGATTCACGACCATCTGTATTATTATCCCAACAGTTTGAAGCTTGTGCGTAAGATTTTCCATCAGAAGCAGATCCACCAGAATAAAGAGCTTTGTAAGAATCAGTGTCATTAGGATCTTTTGCAGAGGATAAACCAACTCTAAAGTTACGGAAAATCAAGTCTTTATTTGTTGTATTTGCATCAAAATACATCATGTAAATTGTAGCCTGAGCATCTCTTGAATTACCCTTTGCAATAAGTTTTGGATACTGATAACGACCTAACATCAATCCATTACCATAATCTACATACTCTAAAGTAATTGCATTATTACCTGAGCTTTCAGATTTATTTCCTGCGTAGTCTTGATATTTTGTTCCACTTCCCCACCCCTGACCTTCAGTATATAATTCAGCATATCTATCATATATGTATGACATCGCTGCACTAGCTCTATTATACAATGTAACATGGTGATATCTACCAGATTCATCACGAGCCATACCCATTTGATCCCAAATAGAGGCTTTTATTAAGTATTCTTTGTAAATTACACTCGCACTAGCCCCATTAAATTTTGCTCTTTGAGGCATTGCATGAGAAGCATAATAATCACCTGCACCGCCATTATCAATAGCACCTTGAATACCATTATTATTTCCTGGTCCACCTTTCAAATCGATATAACCAAAAACAGGGTCATTACCTTCCATAATCATGGTTGGATAAAATCCATTTTTAATGCCGGTATCTTTCATATCAAAGAAGCGTAAATATCTATCATCATTTAGCAATCTATTCTTTGTAGATTCATCTGGTTCTTGGTTATAGGATTGAGATTTATCGTTTATGTTATTTATAGAGCGAATATCATCAACAAAAATTTCCAAATAGCCAGAAACAGAAGAATTATTTGATAAAGATAATTCATTATAAGGAGAAATTGGATTCTGATGTTTTAAAGAACTTCCTTTTGATGTATCAACAGTTCCATTTACTTCAGTAGAGTCAACAATTTGTACAGCACTAGCATTTAAGTTAAAGCCGTAAACTTTGATAAAATCATCTGTATTACCTTTTATTATAGAATATTTACCAGAAGATGAGCGGATGTTATTTTTCTTTAATCCACTTAAAGTTCTGTTTGGAGTTTCAATCTTTGTAATATAAGGCACAACATCCACAGTCATTGAATTATATCCCCAATCATCAGAAGAGAATATATTTTCTGCACTGTGAGGAATATTATCGTCTGAAGAATATTGCTTGCTAGTATTAACATTTCCAGTAATGTCTTCAACTTTTACAGAAACTTCAACATTTTCTGCAGCAAAAGAGTTTGTATCCCAAACATAAGACCATTCTACATGATGTCCTAAAAGTCCTAAAGTTGATGTAATGCTTGCATTGTTGTTTTGAGATTCTAATGCATCTGTAGAATTATTCCATTTTGCAATTTCAATCTCATCATCCTTTAGAGTAAGTTTGATACTTCCAATTCGCTGGTTATCCATTACTTCACCACGAAGAATAATTTTACCACTTACATCTGGATCTTGTCCTTCTACATTATAAACCTTCGAAAATTTTCTTGGCTCAATATGACCTTGAACTGTAGAACCTTCTTTGTACAAACTTTCTCTTTCTTCGCTTGAAGTAGCTGAATCTTCAACAAATGTATTCAATTCGAATAACTGAGCAACAGGAGCAACACTATCGTTGTTATCCATAATCATTTCAATTATTGTTTCACCACTTGAAAGAGAAAGATTTGTTTCTACAGAGTCTTCAACCCAAACAATATATTCTGGAACTTTATAATTTGCTGGATCTACTTCTTCTTCGTCTAATGGGAATGAAGTTATTTCAAAAACACCAGTTGTGTTATTAAGTGTTACATTTCCACTTTCAGCAGGATATGTTAAGTAATATTTTTTAGTACCTGTTCCACCTGTTGCATTTACTCGAACATTGAGTTTGCTATTACGAACAATAAATCCTGAATCAATGTATGAAGAAGAAGTGAATAAATCATCTTCATCGCTAGTTCCATCTGTAGAAATTGAAGCTGTTCCGTCTCCATTAATATCTGTTGCAAGTACAATACTTGTTATTTTTGGAGGATTATTTTGAACAAGCATTGTATCGCTGTAATAACGGCCATTTCCTGCATAGTCTACAACTACATAATGTACATCGTAAACTGAGTCTGGTAAGTTAGTTGAATTAAAGTAAACAACCCATTCTCCATTTGCTTTAAGGTTTTCTGAGTATCCGTCAAAGTCTCCGTTTGCACCATCGTCGTCCCAACCTTCGGCTCTATCAACAATAATATATGGAGTTGACCCATCAATTTTTGCTGTTCTTACAATATCGCTTAAATTTTCTACAGGGAATAATCGAGCTTCTGAAGAGTTATATTCATCCTGCATATTATAAGTTGAAGAAATTACTGTTCTTGAATTTATTTTACTTGGATTGTACAAATAAGTTGTACCAGAAATTTCCTTAGTAAAATAAACCATTACAAAATCTACACCACTTCCATTTGTTTCGTCTAAAACATTACCTTTCAATGCGGCTTGTTCACTAATTATTCTTAAGTGATTGCCTCTTGCATTTGATTCGCGGTTTGCACCACTTCCAACTGCTTCTGTATCAAGATGATATTTTACAGAATCAATTGTTGATACATAATTTGCATGAGGAGAAGTATTATCAATTGTATACTTGAATGTAATAGAAGATTCTTTTGGCTGTTCAGTTTGACCAGAAGCATCTTTACTATTATCTTTTGCAGTAATTCTAATTTGAATTAAATTACCACATGCTTCATATATATCTTGTGTAGATACGGTAATCTTTTTATCTACAGATGGTCCAAAACCAACATCATACGAACCAGCTTTATCAGAACCAATGACATAAGAACGATTATCACCGTTTAATGTAGAAACAGCTTCTATGCTCCATTCTGTAATTGATTCATCATCTGTAAAGTCTATATCAAATACAAGGTCGCCACCAATATAACTTCCTTCTTCTTTGAAGTCTGCAATATTATTGATGATAATAGATGGACTTCCTGAGTCAATTTTTAGAGTAAATTCTGTTACATCACCTTCTTTTGCATCATCAGAAACAGTTGCAGTTCCTGATTTTGTATCAAGAGCTTTAACTCTAACAATAAGTTCAGTTTGTTCTACTTCACTCTTTAGGTAACCATTATTGAACAAGTTTACATTATCAAACTCTTTGCTCTTGTTAAGAACCATATTCCAAGTTGTTGATTTTCCTTGTTCACCAATATTTACCTTATACCACTGATTTTTATTTCCAAAGTAAGCAGTATCTTGTTCATTAGAGTTTGATTTTGCTTGTTCAATATTCTGTGGATTAGTCATTCCATAAGTTGAACTTGTATAATCAATTCCAAATAGAGAATTACCATTTCCTACAAGATTTCCAGTTCCTTCATCATAATTTCCGTTTACAAGTTCAACTTGCATCCAAACACTATGAACAGCATTATCATCATTTACAGTTCCAGAAATTGTTGCAGTTCCACCAACATTTGCCACATCATTTATTGTCTTTGGAGAAAGCATCATCAATACAGGTTTATCTGTATCTGTATCAACTTTTAATGGGAATTTACAGTAGTTTACATTTCCAGCTGTATCTACGCCAACGATATGTACATCTAAAGTTTGAATTGTGTCTTTATCTCCAGATGCATGATATGAGAAACCACCATTTACCAATGTTAATGTATTGTAAGTTACATCGAAATCTAAGTTTGCATCTTTTAATTTGTTCCATGTACCGTTTACAATACCTTCTGCCAAATTATCTGAAGATGGATTATTTACTGAATTTCCATAATTATCAGTACTTAAAGCACCACCTGTAATAGCAATTTTATTTATCTTTTCACCAGGGGTTCTTTCTGCTTTATCATTAATTAATACAGTTCCACCAATTTGATAATAAATTGAGTACATACTATAGTCGTTTGCTGTAGATTTTATGTTTGTATCACCAATTGGAGAATTTACAACATTACCAATAGTTTCATTTCCGTCAGAATCAACTGAATATGAATAAGGTCTAGCAAAAGAAATTGTAGGAGCAGTATTATCGCAAGAAATTTTTTGAGGAGTTCGCACAGTCTCATTTCCTGCTACGTCATAAGTTGAAACTAAAAGTTCATATACATCAGGATAAACAAATGGAGAATTTGCACCATTCCATGTGTATGTAAATTGATAAGACTCGCCATTCTTTGTAAGCCTTTCAGTTCCATTACTTCCATCTTTTGTAAATGTCTTTGTAAAGTTAGCTTGTTGACTTGCGTTATAACTTGTGTGAGAAATTTTTACAACAACCTTATCAATATCTCCACCATAACTATCCGATGTAGTTCCTGTTACCTCAAGTGCATCATTTTGCTTTTTAAGATTTACATTAGGAGCTGGAGAAGTTACTTCCAATTCTGGTTTATGTTGGTCAACATAGAAATATGGAGAATCAACAGTTGCAATATTACCTGCAGCATCTTTTATATTTACTTTTACATACCAAATTCCGTCGGTTTCGGAAGCTGAATTAATAAATGCTCCTGTAGAACCAGTAGTTTCTGCCATACGCATTACTACAGTTCCAGAGAAAGATTTATCTCTTGTAAATGTACCTTTTGCATTCCCATCAGTTGAAGAATAATCTACAAATTTATCTTGCTCTGCGTCATAATAATAGAATGTATAATCAATATTTTTTACACCAGATGTTGAATCTGCGTAAGTTACAGAAACACGAGGTTTATCCGTTGTTTTTGAAGTTTCAATTGTTGTATTGTTAGCGTCATCATCAGAAATGTCTGTGAATGTTACACTAGGAACCTCGGTATCAAGAGTAGCAGTAAATGTTTCTTGCACAGATTTTCCACATCCATCTTTTGCTGTTACGAGAATTGTTAACTGACCATCACCTGTGTTTGCTGGGATGTTGAAACTCCAACTTGCAGGAGAATTATTTGATGTTGGTGTAAATGTTCCAGTTAAATTTCCAGAAGCACCTTGAATCTTTGCAGTTATAGATTTTACTCCGCTAGCATCAGAAGCAGTTCCTTCAATTACAAAATTACCATTGTAAACACCTACAAAATTATCTGCATAATCATGTGATAATTGAGGTACATCTGTATCTACATATACTGTTATATTCTGTTCATCTGATACATTTCCTGCTATATCAAAGGCTTGTACATAAACTGGATAACTTCCAGCTACCTTTCCTGTAAAGTCTAAGTTATATGACCATGACATAACTCCGTCTTCAATTTTTCCAGAAGCAAGAACAGAATCTTCATCATTAACACCTGTTATTTGAGAACCAATTTTTAAGCGAACTTGATCAATTCCACTTATACCGTTATCATTTGAACCTAAATCACCATCTACAGCAGAACCTGTAATTCTTAATGTTGGAGAATCACCATCTACAAATGCATTAACACCATTTGCGATATTTACAATAGGTTTTGTTCCATCTAATTTATATGTTAAAGTTCCATAAGATGTGTTACCTATACTATCGATAACTGCTATGTTTATATCCGATTTAGTAGAAGTTTCTGTAAATGCATAACTGAAATCTCCATTTTCTGATAAACCATTTCCAAGAGTAAGTTCTTTTGTTGTAAATCCACTACCACCCACTGAAGAAAGTAATATTTTATCAATTCCATTTGAATCTTTTACATTTCCTTTAATAGCAAAACTAGAACCAACAAATTGTCCATTTGCATTATCGAGAGTAAGAATTGGTGCTCCATCATCTATTACAAAATAATAAGTTTGTTCCTTATAATTTTTAGGAGTAGTAGAATTATCTACATAATTTTCATCCACTACTCTAAATGTTATAGAATGCCCACCATAAGACTCTTTTAATGATTCTAAAGAATAACTCATTACCTTTTGAGCTGAATTTACATCAGCTTCTTTTTTGAATTCACCACCATCTTTACTTACCCAATATTCTTTTACAGAGTCATCATCTGATAATGTAAATATCATATTTAGAGTTGATGTTCCAAATACATTTATAGTTTCAGATCCTTTCCATCCACATTCTTCTACAGAACCAACTTGCTTAAAGTTTGTTGGAACTATTGATGGTATATCTAAATCTTGATTTACATAAGGAGCAACAGGAACTACTTTATAATTTCCTGCCTCATCTATGGCTTTTATTCGCAATGGCAAATTGTTTTTATCGGTATGTTTTGTTGTATCAACTGTAATTTCAATTCCATTCGAAATTTGGTCCGATGTAAATGAAGTTGACTTTCCTGATCCAGACCAATCACTTTCTTCAGTTAATGAAGACTCATAAGTATAATATGCTGATACAATTTTATTTGTATCTGATAGAGTTGCCTTTACTTTTATTGTTCCGTTTACAGAACTTTCTTCACCATTAATTACCTGAGGAGAAATTGAAATTATGCTTATACTTGGATCATCATTATTTAAAATAAAGCTTCTTTGATTAGCATTATCTTCAGTAATATTTCCTGCGGTATCTGTTGCTCTAAGTTTTAACACATAGTTTGTGTTTTTTTGTAAATTGGTTAAAGGTAAACTAAATGTAGCTTTGGCATTTTCTACAGTTATCCAATTTGTCACAGAACTTCCATCTAAAGTTACTTGGCTTTCCCCTGCGTACAATTGGTATTCTACTTTAGCAATGCCATTTGCATCATCAATACTACCTTTTACTTCATATTCTTTTGTAGGTAATATTTTATCATTTTCAATGTTAGCAAATGTAATTACCGGTTTTACTGTATCAAGAATTACTGTAAGTGTTTCCTGAGAAGTTTTACCACATTTATCTGTTGCAGTGATGATAATTGTCATTTTACCGTCATCTACAGTGTTGGGAACAGTAAATGACCAGTTAGAGTCTTCCAAATTAACTTCTAGATTTTCTGATACTCCCTGTATTTTTGCTATTATGGAAGCTATACCTCCATTATCTGAAACAGTTCCTGTTATATCAAAAGCATCTTTTCTTATACCAATATTTTTTATACCTGTGGCATCTGGTGAGTTCTCTGTTGTTACATTTATCTGAGGTACATCTGTATCTACATATACTGTAATAGTCTCTTGCATTGATATGTTTCCAGCAAAGTCAAAAGATTGCGCATAAACTGTGTAACTTCCAGCTGCCTTTCCTGCAAAGTCTAAGTTATATGACCATGATAAAGTTCCATCATCTTCTACCTTTCCTGTTGCAAGATAACTGTCAGCATCAGTTACACCAGAAATTTCAGAACCAATTTTTAAACGAACTTGATCAATTCCACTTATACCGTTATCATTTGAACCTAAATCACCATCTACAGCAGAACCTGTAATTCTTAATGTTGGAGAATCACCATCTATAAAGGCCTTTTCGCCATTAGAGATTAATACCCTAGGTTTTGTTTCATCTACTAGATAAGTTAATTCTTTTACAGATTCATTTCCTATAGAATCTATTGCAAGAATTTGGATTGTGTCTTTTGTTGATGGAACAGTAAATAAAGATTTAAATGAATAACCTTCGGCTGTTTTTGTTAAACCACCATTTTCTTCTTTTAAGGTTGCATAAGCTTCCCCACCAGACAATGGTTTAATTATAACAGACGAAATTCCATTTTTATCTGTTACAGAACCATTTATAAAAAATGACTTTCCAACATATTGATTATTAGCGTTATTTATTATTAAAGAAGGCTGACCATCATCTATTGCAATATAATATGTTTTATATACAAAATTATTTTGCGTACTTAGATTTTCTGCACAATTTACATCTTTTACTCTGAATGTAATTGTATGACGACCATAATTTCCATTCTTAATTAAATCCTCAAGAGAATAAGTAACAATTTTCTGAGTTGAATTTACTTCTGAAATTTTTACAAAATCGCCACTACCAACTTTCACAGAGTATTCTTTTACAGAATCATCATCTGACAATGTAAAAATCATATTTGGATTTGATGAACTAAATACATTGGTTGGATTTCCACCTAACCATCCAGCTAACTTTTCATTTTCATCATTTTCATCTTTTAATTCAACAAAGTTTGATGGTGTTAATGATGGCTTATCTGATTCCTGATTTATTACAGGATTTACATATACAACAGAATAATTTCCAGCTTCATCAACTGCTTTTATTCTCAATGGTAAAGTTGATTTATCTGCAAATCTTATTGTATCTACAGAAATTGTTTTCCCTGTTGATAATTCTGTTTCATTAAAACTTGTTACACCTGTAACACCTGACCATTCGGCATCATCAGCAAGAGTTGTATTTTCTGTGTAATAAACACCTTTTAATTTATTTGTTTCTGAAACACGAACATTTACATTGATAGTTCCGTTTACAGTTAATTTTTCACCAGTTCCATCATTGTACATAATCTGAGGAGATACATTTGTTGTAATTACAGGATCTGTATTATCTACAATAATATTTCTTGTTATTACACTTGAGTTTCCTGCTTTATCTGTTGCTACAATTTTGAAAATATGTGTTCCATCTGCCAAATCAGATTTATTTATTACCCAATTACTATCGCCAGAAATTGATGGTTTTTCAGTTACACTATTTTCACCAAAACTATATGTATAATAAAGTTCATTTAAATTATCATCAGTCACTGTTCCGGTTAAATTCAATGTACTTTGAGAATAACGAGTACTGTTAGCATCTGTGCTGTCACCTTCTGTTAAAACAGGTGATTTTGAATCTGCTGTGATATTAAATTTTTGAACATCTGATTCATTGCTTGTATTATCAAAAACTTGTACAAAAAGTGTATATGCTCCGTCTGAATAACTTGGAATGTTTACATATGCACTCCAAGTATCTGTGCCACTTGCATCTTTCCAACCATTTGAGTCCACTTCTGTTGCACTATGTCCTTTTCCTATTGCGTAGCGAACTTTTGCAACTCCACTTGAATCCTCGCCCGTTGCTGCTAAATCATTTGCTGTTCCCTGTACTTCTAATGAAGTTGTTTGATTCCATACTTTGCCCGCAACACTAGAATTTACAGATACAGTTGGCTTAGTTGTATCAACCTTGTAAACGAATTCAGTTTCTGTAACAGAACCGATGCCGTCAATTGCTCTTACTTTTATAGGTGATTTTCCTTTTAAGTCTTCTTCAAGTTTATAACTAAAATTACCTTTATCATCAGGAGTTACTTCGTTTTCAGCACAACCTTTTGGAGTAAATGTTATTTTTGTTACACCATTTTTATCACTTACATTTCCTAAAATTTCAACACTATTTACAAATTGATTATTTGCTGTTGAAATTGTTATTACAGGAACTCCATCGTCTATCGCAATATAATATGTTTTGTACACAAAGTTCTTTGGTGTTGAACTATCATCTTTGTAATTTTCATCCATCACCTTAAACATAATTGTATGACGTTTATATTGAGAATCATTTTCTAACAATGTCATTAATGAATATGTTATTGTCTGTTGACTTGATTCTACCTTTATAGGATTTCCATAACTAATACCACCATTTAAACTTACCTGATAGCTTGAAATTTTATCATCATCTGACAATGTAAAAATCATATTTGGATTTGAGGAATTAAATACATTTTTTGCACTTTCTTCAGAATATCCTGCTTCTTCATTATTTAATTCAACAAAGTTTGATGGTGTCAATGATGGCTTATCTGATTCCTGATTTATTACAGGACTTACAGATACAACAGAAAAATTTCCTGCTTCATCTACAGCCTTAATTCTTAAAGGAAGTTTTTTTCCATCGTCAAAGTCTCTTGTGTTTACTTCTATTATTTTTCCTGTTGATAATTCATCATCGGTAAATGCATGTGTCCAATCATCACCTTCTTCAAAAGTATAATAAACACCTTGTAATTTGTTTATTTCAGCAATTCTTACATCTACATTAATTGTACCATTTACAGTTACTTCTTTTCCACTTCCATTATCGTACATAATTTGAGGTGAAACATTAGTCGTAATTACAGGAGCTGTTGTATCTAAAATAATATTTCTTGTTATTACAGATGAATTTCCAGCTTTATCTGTTGCTACAACTTTAATTACATGAGTTCCGTCTTTTAAAGATTCAGCAAACTTTGTTACAATCCAAGTTTTTTCACTTCCTGTACCAACTACTTCAAGTTCAACTGGCTCATCTTCTACACCATTAAAAGAATATACATATGTTACTTTTGAAAGATTTACATCACTAACGGTTCCTGCTAAATGCAAATCTCCTGAAGTATAACTTGTTCCACTTGCATCAGTATTGCCACCTTCTGTTAAAACAGGTGATGTTGAATCTGCTGTGATATTAAATTTTTGAACATCAGATTCATTTTCACTATTATCAATTGCTTTTACAAAGAGTGTGTAAGGTCCATCTGGGCAACCAGGAACATTTAACAATACAGTCCATTCTGCTGAACCATTTGTATTTGAATATTCAAGTGTATTTGTGTTTTCTGCATTATGTCCAGCACCTAGTCCATACTGAACAACCTTTAATCCGCTTTGAGTTGAAGACTCACCAGTTACATCATTTGCTGTTCCACTTAATGTTACCATTGTATTTTGGTTAAAATACTTATTTGTAATGGATGATTTTTGTTCTGGTGAAATTACCAAATTTGGCTTATCCAAATCAAATGCGTATGTGAATGTTTTTACTGTAGTTCGTAAGAATTTATCTGTAGCTACAAATTTTATTGTTTTCTTCTGGCTTGAATCTGGCTTTGATACATTTAATATCCAGCTACCACTACCATCTCGCTCGATTTTTGTTGTTTCTTCAATTCCGTCATAGTTCCAAATCAATTGTCCAAATTCATAACTATCGTTTGCAGTTCCTGTGATATCAAAGTTTGTATTCTTAAATCCTGCATCAATATTACTTTCTGAATAACCATCAATTATCAATTTTGGAGATTCATCATCAATACCAAAGTAAAAAATTCCCTTAGTTACTTCTTTTCCATAAATATCTTTAACTGATAATTTTATTGTATGAGGACCTTGTTGTAAGCTATTAAAACTAATTGTTTCTGTTTTTACTTTAGAATCTACAACATTAATTGCCTTTACATCATTAGTATCAATTTGATATGTTCCAGATGCAAGTCCATCATCATCTTTTAATGTGATAGTTATTGAATAGTTTGTTGAAAGTAAGTTATTTCCCTGTGAAATTCCATCTTCAGATGTTATGCTCTCATTAATTCCTGTTATAACAATTATTGGAGTATCTGAATCTTGATTTATTTCATAACTTGACAAATCTTCACCTGTATATACACCTTGATTTCCACTTCGGTCTGTTACTACAAGTTTAAATTCACCAAGAGTTATTCTGTCATCAAATTTTGTTGTATCGATTTTTACAGATGGTTGAGCATTTGTTCCTAAATCTTGCCCATCTTCTGTTCCATCTGGATGGTAAAATTTTATTTCCTTGATATAATCATTTTCTGTTATATCAAATTTTACTGAAATATCTCCATTTACATAATATCCGTCATCATCTTTGTCTACATAATTACTTACTTGAGTAAGTTTTATTGTTGGAATACTTGTATCCAAAGAAACTGTTCGAGTTACTGTTGTTGTTTTTCCAGCATTGTCTGTAACTTTCAATGTTACATCATATTTACCGATTCCATTAAATTGACTACTTGTTGGTGTCCAAGTCCATGTTCCTAAATTTTGGTTCCAATTAAATTGACCTTCTGCACTTCCTGCTGAAACTTGACTTGCACTTCCACCATCTTTTGAAAATGATAAAGTAGCAGTACTTGCAAGTTTACCTTCTGTAACTGCACCATCATTTGCTTTTCCTGAAAAATTAGGAATTGAATTTACAAATACTATAGATGAATTTTCTTCTGGTTTTGGCACGTCGATACTTGCAACCGGATTTGACAAGTCTATAGTAAAATTACATTTGTATTTTTCATCTTCTGATACATTCCCGGCTACATCTGTTGCTCGAATTTTTACTGTGTATGTTATATTCTCTTTCAAATTTGAAAGTGTTAAATTAAATGATGATTTTGCTTTTGGAATTTCTTGCCAACCAGTTCCTTGAGTTCCATCAACTAAGATTTGTGTAGATCCAGCCATCAACTGATACTCAACTTTTTCGATACCGTTGGCATCATCGATGTTTCCTTTTAGAGTGAACTCTGAAGATTCTATTATTTCATCATTTGTTAATGTACTAAATTCAACAACTGGATTTGTTGTATCTACTACTACTACACGAGAAATTACTGTTGATAAATCTGAATCTGGAGCTGCTGTTAATGTATAAGTGTATTCTCCGTCTTGTTCGTGATTAATATCAATTGTGTAAGCTCCATCAATAGCTGGCTGAATTCTCGTTACTTCTGATTTTACTTCTTCACCAGCAACAGTTGTTCCTATATAACTCCAATCAATTTCTACAGGTGAGTTTTCATCACTTGTTAATGCTTTTCCAGCAAAACCTTCTTGAATAGAATTTGATGTTACATATCCTCGATAATAAGATGCTTTTTCATTTCCTTTTGAAAAATTACCTTCTGTTAATACTGGAGCTCCAGATGTTACTTCAAATTTACAAAAATCATAACTTGTTACACCTGATTCTGTTGTAAATTCTACCTTTATGTAATAATATCCTGATATCCACTTATTTTCATCTTCTCCAGGCTTATTTGAGTCTACCTGAAAGTTCAAACTTTCTCCAACAGCAGTTAATTTTACCTGCTTATCACCACTTTCACCTTCACTTACAACACATGTTTCTAATTCGTTTTCTGATGTAAAGAGATTTTCGTTTAGATATTTTTTAAAATCTTCTGGTGTATTATGTTCATCTTCAGCTTTAAAATCAGCTGGTACTTTAGCTACCCATACTCTTACGGTTGAGTAATTGATTGCACTTCCGTCTGTTGGTGGCATAATTGTACCCAATACAGGAGAACCAATTGCAATTCCTGCTACCTTTGATACATCATTACTGATATTTAACCATTTTATCTGGGCAGCATTATCCTTAAAGTAATTAAACCCTGGAAAAACTATTTTTCCATCTACTTTTTTTGCTCCATTATTTTCTATTTTCTTTGCTACCAAGTCTGCTCTGCTTAACATTTCTGTTAAATTCGTGGTTTGACCTTGATCTACATATCCAATTGTATTAATTGATGGGAAAACTACACTTGTATCACTTTCTAATGTTTGATTATTTTTACTGCTACTTAACAACTGAAAGATATCTGATTTGTGATAACAATAAGTATTTTCATTTCCACCTGCATCTTTTGCTACTGCATAATAATAACAAGTTTTTTCTTCGTCAAAAGGTGTATCAAAACTTGCTAAAAAGGTGTTTGTTCCGTCTGCAATAACACTTTTTAATACTTCACCTTCTTCATCTACTAAGAATACTGTTACACTTTCCAAATTTGATCTATCATAAACTTCACCTTTAATACTGAAGGTTTTATACATATTAGGCCAGTTTGATACACTATATGAGTTTGGACTAGTTAATAATACTGTAGGAGCTGTATTATCAATTGTATAAACAACATCAACTGTTGAGTTACGATAAGCATCAGATACTGTTACTGTTACATTGTAGTCACCATCTGGAAGTTCAAATGTTCCATCTTCTTTTGGAGTATTTATTGATGCTGTAAATTCACCATTTGATACAGTTGCACTAAAATTATATTCCAACGAAGTTGCCATATTTTTAAAGGTAACAAAACAATCAGAAACTTTTACTT
This sequence comes from Treponemataceae bacterium, assembly GCA_036307825.1. GTDB lineage: Bacteria > Spirochaetota > Spirochaetia > Treponematales > Treponemataceae > RGIG9060. The sequence goes on from JAXJWW010000110.1 coordinate 22,341, forward strand.
CATCAGTTGCAATTCCTTTCATTACAAAGCCACCTTTTAAGACGCTCTTTGTTACAGGAAATTCTACTGCTACTGTAGGTGCTTGTGTATCTACGGCTTTTCCTAAACCTGGATCACAAGTTAGAAACAATAAAGATATACCCAATAATATTAAAACTTTAAATAAATTACTAATCCCTTTTGATATTAACATTTTCTCCTCCTAAATATGGTAAAATCCGCACTTACAGACAAAAATCCCAATCTATTAAATTTTATATCCTAATAACATTATCGTCAAGTAAAAAAAAGGTTGCACAAAAATATGCAACCTTTTTCAAAAAATTAATATTTTTAATGACCAGAACCATTACCTATATAGTAAGCTACTCGATAGTATCCTGTACTATAATAAGCGTGAGCTGATTCCCAAGAACTAGAACTTGGTGTAGGATGAGCTTCTACACATGCTCTATTATTAGAAACTGCATTAGTAAGTGGTGCCGACATTGTTTCCCAACCACCTTCAGGACTTCCATTGTTGTCTAAATCCAAATCTTTATCAAAGAATGCAGTATTTAATCCGTCAAAGGACCCTAAACTAGACAAATATCCAATATAAGGTGTTTCGCCTCTAACTGTAATATCCACATTCATCGGTGAATTTTCTGCAATAACCACGCTTGGACCAAATTCATATTCAGTTTCACCATCATTTGGATTATTTGTAGATTTTACATAAATCAATTCACCTTTACCGTTTACAAAAACCACATGAACATAACCATTATTATCAATTTGCATATCAACATAGTTACCATTTGTAGTTGTATAATTATCATCGGCAGAATTTGTTATAACCCTTTGTACTTTCCAACAAGATTCATCATATTTTGCAACCTTAGTATTTGCTCGTGCCAATTTAACAACTTGATTTAAAGAATCAAAATAAACTAACACTGGATAATGATTAGTTAATGTTAAATCAATACCAACATACTCACCTGTTGCAGTAGTTCTTGTTAATCCAGAGTCACTAAAACATGCATTAGAAAGTGTTATATTATTTCCATCTGTATCTCTTGTATAACTACTAGAACCTGAACCTGGTTTTCCTGTATCGTCTGAGTCACTATCACCATCTATATTTACCCAACAAGATTCCCAGTTAGATTGTCCATAATTATCCATATCACTATTTATAACTGAATAATGGATAGACATTGTATCTATATCATAGTATGCAACATGGATATTTCCATTGTCATTTGTATCCCTTCTAGCAAGTCTAAAATTTTTAAACTGTTGGAATTGCATATTATGATACAACAATTCAAAACGTGTCATATAATGATTTTTCCAAGCAGTAGCTTTACCAGAATTTTTTAAGTAAGGATCATATAAATGCAAACCACCTGCAGCACCCCTATCTACATTCCAGTTTGCATAATCACCACCAGACTGGTAATTACCCATATAAGCTACATTTACTTTAACATTAGAACCAGACCCCGTCACTAAAATTGTTGTTTCTTCTGGAGAGTCAAATCCTTTAAACACAGCGGTTGATTTAGCATTGATAGCAGTGTAATAAACATTATGCATAGAGTAATTTGTAAATGAAGCATATAGTTTACCACTTGCATCCATTGACATCGCTGGATAAGCAGGATTTTTTGCTAGCTCAATACTAGTATTATTTACAGTACTTGTCTGAGTATTACCAAATCTGTCTGTATCTTGCCAAATTCTAACAAAACGGTCGTCTGTCCAGTATTTTGTATTTGACTGATATTCGTTTCCTTCTTTGTTATACGATTGAGTATTATCATTTATGTTATTTATAGAACGAACACCCTTTACAACAGTTGATAAATATCCATCCTTAGCATCATTTGGAACATAGAAAGTTATCACATTAGTGTTATCATCATCCTTACCAATTTCAATTGAATCCGTTGTTACACTTGTTGTACCTTTTCTATCTGATGTGATTTCAACTTTAAGGTTACCTCCATCCTTGTCAGACTTTGTACCTAAGTTAAAACCTTCAATACGATTAGTTCCTTCATCTCTTAACAAAGGAATTGCACCACTTCGAGCTCTGGTAGAAGGATATTTTGAATATCTAGTAATATTTGTGATATAAGGAACAATGTCCACTGTCATAGAATTATAACCCCAACCATTTGAGTTGAACTTATTATCCCCTGTTCGAACAGTGTTATCAGATGCATATGATGTAGAAGCGCTTGTGTTTGGTTTTGAGTCATTTACAACAACAGATACATTTACGTTGCTACCAACAAAAGAATTTGTATCCCAAACATAAGACCATTCTACATAGTGCCCAGAAAGACCTAATTCATTTTTAACAAGCTCAGCATTACTAGATCCTACTAATGATTTAGAAGCATCACTCCATTTAGCAATATCAACTTCACCTGTAGGTAATTCTAGTTTAATAGAAGAAATACGCTGGTTATCATAAGCTTCACCACGAAGAATAATTTTTCCACTTATATCTGGAGTTCCTTCAACAAATTTTGAATTTGCTCTTGGCTCAATATGACCTTGGATTTTACTATTATCTTTAAATAAACTTCCTCGATTATTTGAGTCACTTGTATCAGTATTCAACTCAATAAATTGTGCAACAGGAGCAACATCATCTATGTTATCTAATGTAAGTTTTATAGTTTGTCGTTCACTTGAAAGGAAAATATCGTTTTCTACAGAGTCTTCAACCCAGATAACATAATTTGAGTCACCATCACTTTGGAAAACATCACCTTTAATTTCGAAAATACCACTTCTATGATCATTATCAAGTGTTCCAGTTATTTTTTTCTCTGTACCAGAACTATCTTTATAAATCATATAATATTTTAGAGGATCTTTCCCACCAGTAACATTTACTCTTATTTTCAATACATTATTGCGAACAACAAAATCTGTATTTGCAATTCCTGTGTCTTTATCAAAGATAGAACTGTCATAAAGTTTATCTTCATCACCATGTCCATCAAATGTAACTTCACAAGCTTCGTCACCATCAATATCTGTAGAAAGTACTACACTACTAATAAATGGAGCTGAGTTTTGTACTAACATAGAATCTTTGTAATAACGAGCATTTCCTGCAATATCAACAACAACATAGAAAATTTCGTAAACACCGTCAGGTAATTTTGATGAATCAATTGTTACCATCCATTCACCATTTGATTTGAGGTTTTCGTCGTAACCGTCACCATCACCATTTGAACCGTTGTCTAACAAACCTTCAGCTTTATCAATAATGATATAGTTTGTTGTTGAAAGAGAATTGTTATTTCGTTTTACATCTGCAAAACTTGCAACAGGGAATAAAATAGCATCATCTGTTCCTGAAGTACTTTTTACAGAAAGTGTTGAACTAATTCCCGTTCTTTTTCCGTTTCCTGGATTAAAGATGTAATTTGTACCACCAATTTTTTTAGTAAAATATAACATTACATAATCAACACCACTTCCATTAATTTCATCATTAACTTTTCCAGAAAGTAATGCTGATGCAGATTTAATTCTTAAGTGATTACCTCTATCATCAGTTTCACGATGAGCACCTGTTGAGTCCCCTACAACAGATTCTGTTGTAATCATATAAGATTTACCTTCAACAGTTTCCACAACAGAACCAACTGGAGCAGTATTATCAATTGTATACTTAAAGGTTTCTTCAGAAGTTTTATTATTTTCAACAGAACCAGAAGCGTCCTTTGAGTTATCTTCTGCATAGATTTTAAGAGTAATTACATTTCCACAGTCTTCATTTACTTTTACCGTATCCATTGTGACAGTTGTTTTAACTGTTTTTTGGTTAGGAGTTCCAGAAGCAATTGTAGACTCACCATTACTTCCTTTTGCAACTACTGACCAATATGTTATCGAACCATCATCTGTAAATGTTAAATCGAAATCTATGTTTCCACCAATATAAGAACCTTCAACAGGAACATCTTGAATATTATTGATAACAATACTTGGACTACCTGAGTCAATTTTCAATGTGAAAGTTGAAATTTCACTAAGTTTTGATTTTGATAAACTATCATCATTATCTTTTTTATCAAGAGCAATAACTCTAATCTTTAATGTTGTTTCTTCTAAAGTACTTGTATCTGATGTAAAATATTTTCTAAATTCTTCTTTTGTAATATCAAATTCAGAGTCTTTATTGAGCATTAAATTCCAAGTTGTAGATTTTGCTTGTTCAGTTAAATTAACTTTGTACCACTTAGTACTATCTTTAAAGTAAGCTGAATCTGATACTGGAGAACTAAATGTTTTATCTTCTTCATCAATAGTAATTGATTGAGGAGATGTAATTCCATAATCACCTTGAGAATAGTCAATTCCAAAAGTTTTAAATCCATCTTTTTGGGTTAAAATATTATTTACATAATTTCCACCCTCAAGAACAACATTCATCCAAACACTATGAACATTGTTATCATCATTTACAGTTCCAGAAATTGTAGTTGTTCCACCAACATTTGCTTCGTTACTAATAATTTTTGGAGAAAGAACTAAAAGTTCTGGCTTATCTGTATCTGTATCAACCAAAATTGGCATAGCACAATAGTTGATATTTCCAGCATCATCTAAAGCTACAAGATGAATTTCCAATGTCTGAATGATATTTTTATCGTTACTAGGATCATTGTCTAAAAGTTCAACTGTTTTTCCTTCAGTAACATATTTTAGAGTATCAACATCCGCTGTAAATCCGTTATTTGCATCCCCAAGTTTTTTCCAAATTCCTGATAGAATTCCAGCAGAAATTCCTTGTTCACTTGAAGGATTTTCAAATACATTTTCTTCAGTTTTATCTTGAATACCACCATTTGTTACAGAGATATTTGTAATTTTATAATTTTTAGTACCTGCATTAGTTACACTACCGTTATTTAGAATTACAGTTCCACCAATTTGATAGAAGATATTTTTCATCTTAAATTCTTTGATACTAGCGGTTACAGTTGTTGTACCCATTGGAGAGTTTACTGAATTTTGAGAATCAATATTTCCAAGTGTATCCACGGTATACAAATATGGTTTTATAAAATTAATTTCTGGAGCAGAGTTATCACAAGAAACTTTGTTTTTAATTTCATACTGATTTTCTGCTGTATCGTAAGCTGTAACGACAACTTCATAATCATCTGAATATTTGAATGGCGAATTTGATTCATTCCAAGTTATACTCCAGTCATATAAACAAGTATTAGAATTAAATACGAGTCCATCATTTTTTGTAAAAGTTTTTGTGAAAGTTGCTCTATCATTATTATCATATTTATTATGATTAACTTGAACTACAACCTTATCGATTGTTCCACCAAAATCATCAATAACAGTTCCTTCAACTGTCAAAGAATCATTTTCTTTCTTTAACTCATTTGCGATTGGCTTTAGAACATTCAAATTAGGAGCATGTCTATCAACAATAAATACAGGAGAATAACCAGTTGTATTATGTCCCGCTGCGTCAGTAATTTGATACCAAACTTTCCATTCACCATCAGTATCTGATGTTTGATTTACAAATGGACCTTTCCCAGAACTAGATGTTGTTCCTGCCATAAATATTTTTAAACTTCCAGAAATTACATTGTCTAAAGTAATAGTACCTTCAGAATTTTTATCTTCATATTCAGTAAAGTCTTCATAAGTTGAATCTTTTGAAGATTTATACAAGAATTTATATTCAATTTCTGTAACACCAGAGGTTTCATCAGAATATGAAATATTTACAACTGGACTTGAGTTTGTCTGTTTTGTTGAACCATTTGCTTCTATATTAGTAAATTCCAAAACAGGAGATTTACTATCAAGAGTTGCAGTTAATGTTAATGTCGATGTTTTTTTACACTTATCAGTTGCAGTTATAACTATAGACAAATGTCCATCACCAACATCATTAGGAACAGTAAACTTATAATCTCCATTAGAAAGATTTTCCAAAGTTATTTTCTTATCATATCCTTGAACAGAAACTAAAATATTTTCAATTCCACTAGAGTCAGTTACATTAAAGAATACATCGAAAGAATCTGTTTTTTCGCCAACATTATTATTTGTATTTTTATATTCATGGTCAAAAACAGGAACATCACCATCTACAGAAACCTGAATACTTTTTTGTTCAGACATATTTCCAGCAAAGTCAAAAGCAGCTGCGTAAACTATAAATGTCTTAGATTCATTTTCTTCAACAAAATCATTAAAATCAAGAACAGCTGACCAAGTCATTGTTCCATTATCATCTACTTTTCCTGTAGCAAGTACAGAGTCTTCATCATCTATGCCTTCTACCGGAGTTCCAATTCTTAAACGAACTAAATCTATCTTACTAATATCTTCATCAGCAGAAGTTGGAGTTCCATCCTTAGCTGTACCTTCAATTCTTGTCTGTGGAGAATATCCATCTATCGCACCACTATATTTTTTTATCTCTACAGATGGAAGTGTTGAGTCTATACTATAAGTAAATTTTGTTGAACTTGAGTTACCAATTTTATCACTTGCCGTAATAATGATAGCTTCTTTAGTTGGTAAATCTTCAAGTCTGAATGTATAACTGAATTTTCCGTTAACAAGCCCAGAACCAAGCCCCATAGTTGAGTAAACATTTCCACTTTCAGATTGTAATGTTACAAAATCAATTTCGTTTGCATCTGTAGCTTCACCAGAAATTGTAAACTCATTTCCTACAAACTGACCACTTGCGTTATTCAAAGTTAACTTAGGCTGTCCATCATCAATTGCAACGTAGAAAACTTCTTCCACAACGTTATTAGGAGTAGTAGAATCGTTTACATATTTATCATCAACAACTTTTAAAGTTATTTTATGTCTTCCATATGGTAAATCTTTTACTGAATATGTAACAATTTTTTGAGCTGAAGATACAACACCTACAGACTTATATTCTCCATCATTTACCTTTGCATAATATTCTTTTACCAAGTCATCATCTAAAACTGTAAAAATCAAATTTGGATTTGAAGAACCAAATACATTTACAGTGTTTGTTCCTTTCCATCCAGCATCTTCAATACTTCCCAATTTTTCAAAGTTTGATGGACTAATTGATGGCTTATCAGACTCTTGGTCAACAATAGGATTTACTTTCACAACTGAAGTATTTCCAGCTTCATCAACAGCTTTAATTCTTAACGGTAATTCACTTCCATTAGAAAATTTAGTTGTATCAATTTCTATTGTTTTAACACCAGTTGTTAAATCAAAAGATGTTACCTTTGATTTATTTTCTTGAGATAACCAATCTGAATCATCTTCTACAGCATTATCAAATGTATAATAAAATTCTTCTACTGTATTTATATCTGTAACTGTTAAGTTTACAGTTATTTTTCCATTTACTGTATCTTTTCCTGCATACTCTATCTGTGGTGATACAGAATTAATTTTTATTTCAGGATTTGTATTATCGATTGTAAATTCTCGATTATTATCTTCTTCTCCTGTTATATTTCCAGCTGGGTCTGTTGCCTTAATTTTCAATTTATAAGAAATATTTTTCTTTAAATTTGTTAATGGTAATTCAAATGAAGTACTCATCCCTGATACTGAAATCCATCCACTTTGAGAAGGTGTTCCATCAAGCAAAATTTGAGTTCCATTTGCATACAACTGATATTCTATTTTTGAAATACCATTTCTATCTTCTGCATTTCCTCGTACAACAAATTCTTTTGATGAAACAACTTGTTTATCTGTTAAATTTGTAAAGTTTACAACAGGATTTGTTGTATCCACTACAATTACACGAGAAATTACTGTTGATAAAACATCTGAAACTTTTGCTGTTAAAGTATATGTATATTCTCCATCTTGTAAGTGATTTTCTGCATCAATTGGAATTTCTATAGAATAACTTCCATCATTACTCATTATGGCGTTACCAATATCAGTTCTACTACCAGATACTTCATAAACCAATGGAACTGTTGATTCTTCATCACTTGTTTTTGAAATACCTTTTAAATAATTCTTTCCTTCAGAAAGTGTTTTAACAGTCATAAAACCACGATAATATGATAATTTCTGATTTGGAGAAAAATTACCTTCTGTTAATTTTGGTGCACCTGATGTAACTTGAAATGCACATTCCGAAAAACCTTCGATTTCTGAGTTTGTAACATATTTTATTTTTATTTTGTAAACACCACTTGGCCAATTATCATCAGAACCAACTTTATGAGAATCTATTTGAAAGTTTACACTCTCACCTACAGAATTTAACTTTCCTTGTTTTTCGTTAACAACATTTCCTTCTGCATCATAAGTAACCCAACCAGTTTCTATTTTATTTTCTTCAGTATATTCAGAAAAAGTCATTCCACCATCGGAACTTTTTGCTAACCATACATCTACATTTAATACAGCACTTCCATCTGTTGGAGGCATAATTGTTCCAATAACAGGAGTTCCGATACTAATTCCAGCTAAACTATCTTCTGATAAGTTCATCCATTTTACTTGAGCAGTATCTTTATCAAAAAAATCAAAACCAGGTCGGCTTCCTTTTTCAGAAATAATATTTTTGTTATCTATTTTTTTTGTTGATAACAATTGATTATTAATTGATTCATTAAATTTTTCTTCTACATTTTGATCTACATATCCAATTGAATTTATTGATGGGAATGTTGAATTTTTTTGATGTTGACTTATCAACGCATAAATATCTTGTTTATGATAACAATAAGTATTTTCGTTTCCACCACTATCTTTTGCAACAGCATAATAATAACAAGTTGAACCTGTAGGAATTGGAGGATTTTCAAAACTTGCCAAGAAAGTATTTGTTCCTTCGGCAACTTTTTCAACTAAAATATTACCTTCGCCATCCACAACAAATACCTTTACTTCTGTTATTGTTGTATAGTCATAAACTTCACCTTTAATTGTGAACAATTTATACATTGAAGGCCAGTTATTTGCTACATAAATATTTGGATTTGTTAATAATACAGTTGGAGCAGTATTATCAATTGTATAAACAACATCCGCAGTTGAATTTCTGTATGCATCAGATACTGTTACTGTTACATTATAGTCACCATCAGCTAATTCAAAACTACCGTCAGCTTTCGGTGAATTTACATTCACTATAAATTCACCATTATTTACACTTGCTGGGAATGTATATTCTTGAGATGTTTTTATATTTTTAAAAGTAACAACACAGCTAGCAACTTTTACTTCGTCAGTTGCAATTCCTTTCATTATAAAGCCACCTTTTAATACAGTTTTGGTAGCTGGAAAACTTACAGATACTGTTGGAGGTTGAGTATCTACTGCTTTTCCTAATCCAGGATCACAAGTCATAAACAAAGAGGAAATAAGTACTAGTATAAAAAATTTTGCTACATTAAAAAAACGTCTCATTTAAAAATCACCTATTAGAATACATTTATACGCAAACCTGCACTAACTTGAGGAACAATTGAAGGAATTTCCTCAGTTGCATTTTCAGGAACTTCAACATCCGTTGGAATAAACCATAACTGGAATTCTGTATAGAATGAGAAAGTTCTAAACATCTTCTGTTTTGGAATTGTAACTCTAGGGAATTCCAACTGACCAACAACAGCAGACAAGAATTGTGCTTTTCCACTTTGAGTCTCTGAGAATCTTGAGAAGTTTGCACCAAGTGTAAAGTTTGCACTTAGCCAATCCCAGTCAGGACCAAAGAAAAACCTAAATGGAATGTAAGCAATGTTTGCCAAAAGTTTTGCACCAACAACATTACCACCGTAACGGAAAGGTGTTATTTCATGACCACCCCAGTTACAAAGCATTTCATATTGGCTTTGTGTCATCTGACCAAATTGTCCCTGAAGTTTTACGTTATCATCAAAGAATGTAAGACCTAAACCTACATCAAACATTGTTGCACCCAAGAAGTGCCAATCAAAATACAAACCTTGGATAAAACTTGGAACTTCGTAAGAAGCCTTATCTCCACTTCTCAAAGTAACTTTTACATTTTTCAAGTTTACATCATCTGAAGTAAGACCTGCAAAATTCAAAGTTTCGTTGAATGCACCACCAGGAAGAGGAGCAATAAGTTTAATAAATGGTTTTTCTTTATCAATTTGAACAATACATCTTGTAACAGCTGTTTCACCATTTTTCATGACAGCTCTAACAATCATAAAATGGTAACCTGCTGGCATATCTTCATTTTCAACTCGATAACGCCATTTTTTAGTATTTCCAAGAAGAGTAAATGTTTTTCCATTATCAAAACTGATTTCAAGATAACTTACTTCTTTTCTCTCTAATCGTTCTTTTTCTTCTTTTGGAGTTTTCTTATCTCTTAAAGCAAGAATTTCTGATTCTGTAAAGGCATATCCAGAACTTCCTTCAATGTATGGACGTTCAAAAGCAAAGTCACCATAAGTAAAGTTGTCAATTGTAATCCATGGTCCTTGAGGTTGATAAATGATAAATGTTTCATTTGAAGAAATAACCTTATCATTTAAAAGTCCTCTAACTTGTAAAATATGTGAACCAGAAGATAAATTTGTAGGAGAAAGTGTAAATTTAAAGTATCCAGTTGGAGAAACTTCAGTTACAGCGGCTTCTTGACCATCAACATAAAGAACGATAGTTTCGAATGGTTTTTCAGTAACAACAGTTCCATACAAGTTGAACATACCTTGCAAATATTCACCATTTAATGGAGTAAGAATATCAATTTTTGCACCGTCGCTTTCTTTACTCAATTCAACATTTCTAGAAACACGAGTTACATTTCCACCTGCATCTTCACCTACAAGCTCGATATTGTAAAATCCATCTGCCAAACCAGACAAATCAATAGTTTTAGTAATAATTTCTTCTGGCACAAATTCCATTTGTGCTAATTCAGTAGGAACTGCTTTTTGTCGTAAATCAAGACTACTAATATTTGCAGTTAATTTTTTCAAACCGATATTATCAGTTGTCTGACCAGAGAAGAAAAGCATTTTTGTTGTCTTAGAACCGTCAATTGGTAATTCAAGGTTGATTTCAGGAGCTGTATTATCAACATTTATCAAACTTGAATAAATACCTTGAATATTGTATCCGTCCCAAACTTTGATAAAGATAGCATGAGTTCCGTCCTCAATAACCCTTGTATCAAATTCGTAAGTCCATTTTTCTGTTCCAGCTACTTCATTAAAAGTTACACCATTATCAATAGAAACTTGAACTTTAGAGATTCCGTTTTTATCACTTGCCCAACCAGAAACTAAAACCATTCCATTTACTGTTTGGTTAATATCTGGCAATTCAACAGCACCTTTTGGTTCTTCAAGAGAAATTCTAAACGGACGAACAACAGTTTTACTCCTGATTCCGTAAATATCTTCTGCGTAAACTGTAACTGTGTGTTCATTATCAGTCATTGATTTTAATGGAACAGGAATTGAGAAACTTGTTCCAAAACCTTCAACTTCAATATAATTTCCGTCATCAATTTTATAGTAAATTTTTGATTCACCATCATCATCAATTACAACACCAGAAATAACAAAGTCATTTTGGATAATTTCGTTATCAGAAGGAACGTGAATTTCTGGAACTGGTAAATCTGATTCTTGGTCAACAATAAATTCCCAATCTTTTAATTCAAGTTTATTTCCAGCTTTATCTGTAAAAGTAAACTGCATTTCTTGAGAAAGTGGTTTTTCTGTATTTCCTACAAAAGTTGAAAGATATTGCTTCATTGGAAGTTCAACATCACCACCTTCTGCATTATAGAAAACCTGAGAAGATTTTCCGTTATCAACAATTTTGAAAACAGTTAAAGTTTCACCGTTTACTTTATCTTCTTTACAAGGAACTAAAACAGTAACTTGCGGTGCGCTAACATCTTTGAATACAACAAGTCTTTCTGTATGAGATTTTCTTGTTCTATCTTGTACTCTTACATCAATAGGAATAATTCCCTCTGGTGTTTCTGTAAAATCAAGAGGAATATCAAAATCTACAGAACCAATATCATTAACATCAAATTTAATCCAATTATTTCCATTGTCTAAAGAATATTCAGCAGATAAAATTCCAACTGAATCAATAACCTTACCTTTCAACTGAACCAAATCTTGAACATAAGCATAATTTGAAGGACTAGTAATCTCTACAACAGGATTATCAGAATCTACAATAAATGAAATTGGAGAAGATGTGTATGAAATTCCTTCTTTATCTTGAGCAACAACTACAACATCTTTGTAAATTCCAGGAGTTTTTCCTGTAATTACAATATCTTTACCGCTAACACTTACATCAAGACCTTTTGTTTCTGTTTGGAAACGAGCTTTTATTGGAGTTTTTAAGTTTGCAAATCCAGCAATAGATTCATTTACGCCAAGACATACAAATCCTTCTTCATTCTTTAATAATTCACTCCAATAGATTTTTTCATCATCATTTATCAATGAAGGATCTCGAGTACGAATAACTGTAATTGTACCAGCTGTTCCTGTAAAATTTCCATCATTTGTTTCTACTTTTACAGAGAATCTTGTTTGTTCAGCAGGGAATCCAGAAAGAGAAAGAGATGCCTGATAAGAATCTGTACCAACAGTTTTGATTTCTGATACTTTGCGTTCTTCTCCACCGTCAATAGAATAATAAACAGCAGAAACAGGTAATTCAGATTTTACAGAAACTAACAAACTTGGAGCAACTTCTGTAGAGCCTGGTCCAGGAACAACAACTTCCATACCAGATGTATATGGAACATTATTTACAGATTGAAGATAAATATCTAACTTACCTGATTTATTAAAGTTATGCAAAGCTTTGTAAGTTTTTCCGTTTACATCATTTACAGAAATTTCCAAAGCGTTTTTACCCGGTTTCATTTTTTCTGGAGGAATCATTCCAGCCATCAAATTTGAACATTCACTAAGAGTAGAACCTGCAAGTTTTACATAATTCAAAGTTGCTTCTGCACTATAAGAAACAGTATAGTAACAATATTTTCCATCTAACCAAGCAATTGCAGGAGCTGGAAGAGGAGGAGCTTTCTTTCCTGGTTCTTCAGCTACAGGAGCTGGTGGAACTTTATCTACAAAAACAGCAGTAAAGCTATCTTGGTTTTGAGAGTCAACTGCTCTAAATTCAACAACAGAAACTCCATCAGCAAAAGTGGAAGATGGCAAAGATGCTGTAAATTCATTTGTTCTTACATCATATCGAACACGCTTCCAACTTCCATTTCCATCTTTGTGTAAAACACGATAAGAAAGCGCTTTTACAGTTAAATCCGCAGCAGGAGTAATTTTTCCTTTTATAGTAATTGTTTCACGACCATTTAAAACTCCAGATTTATCCAAATCTATAATCGGAGCTGGAATTTTTGTTTTAAGGTGAAGAGTTTTAGAACTATATTCAATTCCTTTATCAGTTGTAACAATTACATGTACAGCATCAGAAACACCAACAGCATCCTTATTAGGAACAATTCTAATAACATTACCTTCTAGTTTTACATCAGCAAATGTAGTTGGTGGTTGAAATCTTACCTTTGCAGCTTTTCCACCCATAAAGAAACCAGTAACAATTTGAGCAGCTGCCATATCGATAAAACCGTCTTGAGCTACAGTATTATCAGAGAAAACAACTTCTGGCTCTCCTCGAGTTTTTGTAAGGTTTGTAACATATATGAAGGCTGATTTTTCAGTTTTTCTATCATAAATATCAGTTGCTTCAACTTTTACCTCTGTAAATCCCCATTTACAATTTCCAACAGGAATTTTTGCTGTACTTAAACCAGCTTTTCCAAGCATATCAATTGTAACTGGTGGCATATCAGTAAATTGATAAGTTACATTTTTAAGACCACTTTCTGAATCGATATCAAATTTTAATTCTGCGTTATATTCTGGATTTAATTCAATTCCATCTTGATAATCAACATCTGTGTTTTCTTTTGTTCCTTTATAAACAGTAATCTTTTCAAAACTAGGAACTTTACCTGGAACTGTAAAATTAACTGTTTTTGGAGTTCCATTTAATCCATGGATATCTTGTGCATAAATTGTTACACTATGATTTCCCTTTGGAAGAGACATTTTTTTAGTAATATTTTCATAGAAGGAACCGTCTGTTTCAACTTTATGAACTTCGCCACCATCTACAGACCAATAAATACTATCAATTCCATCATCATCGGTTGCACTTCCTCGAATGTAAACATCATCTTTAAAAGCTTGAAGTTCTTGTGGAGTTTCTAAGTTTATAGTTGCTAAATCTGCAATAGGGTCAATTATAATTTTTTGTTTTTTAGTAGAAATATTTCCAATTGTATCAACGGCTGTAATTATCAATTCTTGTGAATTCCCAAGAACTTTTTTTGCATCAAGCTCCAATGACCAATATGGATTTCCTTTTAAAAGTTCAAAGTTTCCTGTTTCTTGACCAAACTGCCAAGAAAGTGATTCAAGACCGATAACATCTTTTGCAAAACCTGTTACCGTAAAAATTCCATTAACAGATTCTTTTGGTTCAGGAGAAATAATTTTAATATTAGGAGAAGTATTATCAACGAAGAACAAGAATGAGAATAAACCTCTTGTACCTTGTTTATCGTAAGCTCTAAACCAAAGAACAACACCACCATCTGGCAAATCCTTTGTATTTATAGGAACAGAGAATGTACAACTTGTTCCAGCTTTATCAGTTTTAATCTTTGCTTTTTTATAAGTTTCTCTACCATCAAGAGAATATTCTAAACTTGCAATCCCATTTCCGTCAGAAACTGTACCTGTAATATTAATTTTTTTAGCAACCAAATCACCCATTTGATGACTTTCAATTACAGTTTGAGGTTGTCTTCTATCAAGATGCCAAGTAGCAGAACTTTTATGCCCAACTTTTCCGTTTATATCAATTCCGTAAACATCAATTGTATGAGCACCTTCTGACATTTGAGTTGTATCAAGATAATATGACCAGAAATCTTTACCTGTAGCAACTAAAGGATTTTCTGTATCACCATCAAGAATAATTTCTACTTGTTCTACAGCATCATCATCAATACATGTACCTACAATATTCAAGTTACCAGGAACACGCATATTGTTTCTTGGGTTTGTAATTCCACTAATAGGCAAATCTGATTCAGGATCAATATAAATGTTGTGAGGACCTTCAATAGTAGTGTTTCCACCTTGATCTTCAGCTGTTATAAAAACATTATACTTTCCTGGTTGTTTTGCTGAGATATCAAAACTTTCTTTCCAGCTTTCCATGTTTTCAACATCTTTTTCGTCAATAGTTTTTTTTGCGAAAACTGATGTAAAACAAAAAAACAAAACCAATAAACAAAAAAATACTTTTTTAGCCATATTCTCCACCTTAGACTTCTCCCGATTATATACATTATCGACCTATTTTTAATATTTGTAAAGTATTTATTACAATTTACTATTTAAATGTAAAAAAACTCCAAAAAATCTAAGATTGTAATATTTAAAACTATTCTCTTTTTGACAGATTGACAAATTTTGAAAAAATGTAATATATTAAAATCATGACATTATTCAATAAGCTTTTTTGCAGAATTTACCAAAGCGCATTCAAACTTGCAATGCCAATTTTACCTTACAAAAATCCAATTATTTTTACAAATGTAAAAGAATGTGTTCCTCTTTTTCAGAAATTGAATGCAAAACGCATTTTACTTGTAACTGATTCATTTTTAAGAACTTCAGGAATTACAAAACCACTTGAAGATTTTATGAAGCAAAACGATATTGACTGCACAGTTTACGACAGAACTTGCCCTAATCCAACTGTAAAAAATGTAGAAGAAGCAAAACAGTTATACATCGAAAATAATTGCCAAGGAATTATTGCTTTTGGAGGAGGTTCCTCAATGGATTGTGCAAAAGCAACTGGCGCTTGTATGGCATATCCAAATAAAACCCTTGAACAAATGAAAGGTTTACTTAAAGTTTGGAAAAAACTTCCCCCACTTGTAGCAATTCCAACCACAGCAGGAACCGGAAGCGAAGTTACAGTTACAGCCGTAATCACAAATCCAGAAATTAAACACAAATACACAATGAATAATTTTACAATGATTCCTCCGTACGCAGTTTTAGACCCTGAAGTAACTTATTCTTTGCCACCATCATTAACTGCTACAACTGGAATGGACGCTTTAACTCACGCAGTAGAAGCCTACATCGGAAATTCAACAACAAAAGAAACTCGTTCCCTTGCTTTAGACGCTACAAAATTAGTTTTTGAAAATATCCAAGTTGCATACAACGACGGAAAAAATCAAAAAGCAAGAGCAAATATGTTAAAAGCCGCTTACAAAGCAGGACTTGCATTTTCAAAATCTTATGTAGGATACATTCACGCAGTTGCCCACTCACTTGGTGGTCAATACAATATTCCCCACGGATTAGCAAATTCAGTTTTAATGCCTTATGTATTAGAAAGCTACGGAAAATGTATTCACAAAAAATTGAAAGAATTAGCAATCGCAGCAGGAATCGGAATGGAATCTGACAGCAATGAAGAAGCTGCAAATAATTTTATCAGAGCAATTCGTCAAATGAACAAAGAAATGGGCATTCCAGAAAAACTTCAAGGTATCAAAAAAGAAGATATCAAAACAATGGCAAAACACGCTGCAAAAGAAGCAAATCCATTATATCCAGTTCCAAAATTGATGAATGCAAAACAACTTGAAAAGTTCTATTACAATGTAATGGAAGAAAAATAATTTTTTCTATATAATTAGATTAGACGCATTTTAAAATGCAATTTTGAATAAAAGGATAAAACATGACTGCTCAAGAAATTTCTAATATTTTAGACCAACAAAGAAAATTCTTTTTATCTGGAGAAACTTTACCAGTAAAATTTAGAAAAACAATGCTCAAAAAACTTTATGCAAGTATTGTTTCTCATAAAGAAGAAATTTTATCTGCATTAACTTCTGACCTTGGCAAAAGCGATTTTGAAGGATTTATGTGTGAAGTTGGACTTTCACTTACAGAAATTTCTTACATGATAAAAAATGTAAAAAAATTTGCAAAAGAAAAAACAGTTGTAACACCTCTTGCGCAATTTGCTTCTCGTTCTTACAAAAAACCTTGTCCTTATGGAAACACTTTAATTATGAGCCCATGGAATTATCCATTTTTGCTTTCTATTGAACCATTGGCAAATGCAATCGCCGCAGGAAACACAGCAATCTTAAAACCAAGTGCGTATTCACCAGCAACAAGCAATATAATAGAAAAAATCCTTTCAGAATGTTTTGAAAAAAAATTCGTTGCAGTTGTAACAGGCGGTCGACAAGAAAACTCTGCCCTACTTGAACAAAAATTTGACTTTGTATTTTTTACAGGAAGCCAAGCCGTTGGAAAAGAAGTTTTACGCCACACAGCCGAAAACTTAACTCCAGCGATTTTGGAACTTGGCGGAAAAAGTCCATGTATCATTGATTCAAGTGCAAAAATCCGCCTTGCTGCAAAACGAGTTGTATTTGGAAAATACTTAAACTGCGGACAAACTTGTGTTGCACCAGATTACATTCTTTGCCACAAAGATATAAAAGACGAATTTGTAAAAGAAGTAAAAATTCAAATTGAAAAACAATACGGAAAAAATCCGCTTGAAAATTCTGACTACGGAAAAATCATAAATCAAAAACACTTTGAACGAGTAAGTTCTCTTATCAATGCCGAAAAAATCGTTCACGGTGGAAAAACAAATACTGAAACTTTGCAAATTGAACCTACAGTTTTGGACAATGTAACTTGGGATGACGCAGTTATGCAAGAAGAAATTTTTGGTCCGATTATGCCAATTCTAACTTACGAAAATCTTGACCAAGTGATTGCAGATTTACAGAAAAAACAAAAACCTCTTGCTCTTTACTTTTTCAGCCAGAATAAAAAGAACATCAAAACTGTTACAGAAAAAGTTTCTTACGGTGGCGGATGTATTAACGACACAATTATTCACCTTGCCACAAGTGAAATGGGATTCGGTGGAGTTGGCGAAAGTGGAATGGGAAGCTATCACGGAAAAATTGGTTTCGACGCATTTAGCCACACAAAAAGTATTGTTGATAAAAAAACATGGATGGATTTACCAATGCGCTATCAACCTTACGACAGAAAACTAAATGGTAAATTATTAAAAATGTTTTTGAGATAAACTTATGAAAGATTTTTTTGAACTAATAAACAAACGACAAAGTGTTCGCTCATACGATTCAACAAAAACTGTTGAAAAAGAAAAAATTGATTATTGCTTAAACGCAGCTCGTCTTACACCATCTGCTTGTAATAGCCAAACTTGGAGATTTACAGTTTGTATGGGAAACAAAGCAAAAGAAATTGCAAATTGTGTTAGCGATGCAATAATGAATAAATGGGCAAAAGATGTTCCAGTTTTTATTGTAATAAGTGAAGAATCCTACAATATCACAGCTAAAATTGGTTCCAAATTAAAAGCTCAGGATTTTAGAACAAATGATATAGGTGCCGCCGCATTACAATTTTGTCTTGCAGCAACCGAACAAAATTTAGGAACTTGCATTCTAGGTTGGTTCGGCCAAAAACAAGTTCAAAAAGTAATCGGTAACAAACGCAAAGTTCATCTTGTTATTGCCTTAGGATATGCAACAGAAAATTATCCTATCCGAAACAAGATAAGAAAACCATTGGAAGAAATTGTAACCTACATTGAATAAAATAATTCAAGTAAAATTGAGTTTATTCTAAAAACATCGAAATCAACCAAATGAATGATAAATTTCGTAGGATTACCCAAAATCCAACTCTTTCCGTTTTTGATGATAAAAAAATTATCACCATACTAAAAATTAAACTGAAATAAATTGCTACCCAAGCATAAACCAAAGGATAAATTTTGTATCGATAAAAAAAGAATAACAATCCAACTACAAAAACTAAAAACACAAAAGGAAGATTTCTGTAAATATCCCAAAGTGAATCTTTAGAATATTTTTGAGAAATTAAACACAACACAATTCTTATAACTGCCAAAATGTAAACTAAAATTGTGTAAAAAACAGAAATTTGTGCAGAAAAAATTATAATTCCCAAACTCCAAAGAAAAACATAAAAAAGTGTTATCACAATGGAAGAAATTATTTTTCCTTTATCTTGCACAAGTTCAACATTATCAGAATCTTTAATAAAAAATGAAGTAATTCTTGGGATAAATCTAAAACTATCTCCTAAAATTAAAATCACAACCATAAATCCTGCAAGATGATAAGTTCTAGATTCAGGATTTCCAAAGCCGTCTTTAAGAAGTAAATTTACAGAAAGGGCAATCATTATTAACAGATATAAAATATCGCAAAGGGTTTCTTATACAAGAAAACACTTTCATCTGAATATGAAAATACT
>JAXJWW010000111.1:0-5963 GCA_036307825.1 Treponemataceae bacterium
AAATATAAAAATCAATACAGCTGCAATCATTTTAATATGGTCAGAATCATAACGGGCTTCAAGAAACTCTGGCATTGTCATTGTATTCAAATTTTGTGTCATTCTACGAGTTCGTTTGGCAAGTAAAATCCAAGCAAGCATGGCACCTAAAATTGCATTTCCAACACCAATCCATAAAGCGTTAAATCCAAAGCCCCAACCCTGTTTTCCAGCAAAACCGATAAAAACAACAGCAGAGAAATAAGTTGTTCCATAAGCAAAAGCAGACATCCAAGGACCGCAAGAACGACCACCTAAGAAAAAATCGTTTAAAGTTGAAGTTTTACGCATTCCCCAAACACCAACTGCAACCATAACAACTAAAAACGCAAGCAACAAAATTAAACTGTACATAAATTCTCCTATAAGAACTTTGTGAGAAAATATCAATTTTCGAACAAAGTTCTTAGCCGCAATTTCGTAACGCAGTGAGAAATTGCAGTAAATATAACAAGTTTGCTTTAGCAAACTTGATTTGAAAAGCGAAGCACTATTTGTGCGAAGCTTTTCATAAATTCTCCTATAATTGTGTTAGTATACAATAATACAATGAACTTATACAATATAAATTCATATTGAAAATATTTTTAATTTACTGTATCTTAAAACTACATTTATTAGCGTATCAAATTTGGTCCATTAGCTCAGCTGGATAGAGCGGCTCCCTCCTAAGGAGCAGGTCGCACGTTCGACTCGTGTATGGGCCATTTTTTTTATTTTTATTCTTGTTTTTTACCCAATCTATGATATAATTTAATCAAACTTAAATAACGAGGAGTGTTGTATGGCAAAAGGCGCAACATCAATTTGGAAAACAATTCTTCAAATCGCATTGGCAGTAATGTTCATCATTGGTGGTTTGAATGTTTTCATGAATGCTGGAAAAGGATTCAACCAATTAATTGGAGAAACAGGTGATCCACTTGTAACAGCAGTTTCTAACTTATTTGAAAGAGAAACATTACGCGATGTTATCGTTTATGTACTTGCAGCAGTAGAATTAATCGCTGGTGTATTATTGATTTTAGATTTCTTCAATGTAAAATCACTTGATAAACTTGACGACATCTTCCTTGCAATCATCATGATTTGCTGGGTTGTTGTTTTCATCGTTCTTGGAGACATTGTTGGTCTTTTCAAAGGTGGAATCGAAGGAAAAGAAATTTTACCTTTCCTTGATTCACTTGCTAAAAACTGTTTAATGGTTTCAGCAATGGGAATCATCAAAGCAAAAATCTAAACTTGGTTTTCTAGTTTAATTTTGAAAAAAAAGAGTTGTCTTTTGAAGTGCAATTCACTTCTTTGTAACGACAACTCTTTTTTATTTTAAAATGAAATTTGCAAATAAAAAAATGTTTATCAAAAAAAATTATTCTAAATATCCGCCCCAAGGAATATCAAATTTTTTTGCAATATCTTGATAATCTTTGTCACAAGAATCTTTTGGAGTTCCTGTAATAAAAAAAGTTTTATTTTTAATTCCTTCGGGAAGAGAACTATCTGCCTGACCTAATTGTTTTAAGGCTTGTTTTACAACACCTTCGCGAGAATCAATTACAGAAATTTTTTCTCCTGCAACTTTTTGAATTTCTGGCGCAAAGTGAATAAAATGAGTACAACCTAAAATTATTGTATCAACATCATTTTCTTTGAAAAAATCTACTGCAGGTTTTACAGCTTTCAGTTTTTCATTTTCTGTGGCAGTTGTTAAATTATGTTCGATAAATGAAATCAATTCTCCATCACCACGAGAAAAAACTTGGCAATCGGAAGCAAAATCCTTTATCAATTTTAAAGTGTAGGCTTCACTTACAGAACGGCGAGTTGCAAGTAATCCGATTCGTTTATTTTTTGTGATGGAAGAAGCAAGTTTGATAGCAGGAACTGTTCCAATAAAAGAAACATCAAATTTTGAACGAAGAACTGACAAAGCAGTAACCGACATCGTATTACAAGCAAGAACCATCACCTTAGGTGAAAATCGAGAAATTATTTTTTCGCAAAGTTTTGTTACACATGAACAAATTTCATCAGTTGTTTTTTCACCATAAGGAAAATTTTGTGCGTCAGCAACATAAATGCAACTAGCAGAAGGACATTTTTCGTTGAGATAACACATGTATGGTAAACCACCAGTTCCGGAATCAATAAAAGCAAAATCTACACTCATTTTTTTATCCAACTAAAATTTAAGAAAAAAGACTATTAAAAGCATCTCTAGCGGATTTTTTAGCATCGTCAACACTTTTGCTAGAATTATCAGAAGTTAAATCATATCGTTTTTCAACAAAATAATCACAAAAATTTCGTCGTTCTTTATCTTTTACAAGTTCATCAATTGTTTCTTTACATTCATAGTGAGATGATTCATCATAAAATTTGCAATTTAAACAAGAATGCAAATCTGTATTACAAACTGGACATTCTGAATTTCTATAAATTGAAGTAGTAACTGTATTTTTTTTGCATTTCCAACACATAAATATACTATAATCCATTTGACTTATTTTTTGCAATGCCTTAACATAATATGTATGTTCAAACTAAATATTTGTTCACATCCAACATGTAAACATATAGCTGTTTCTCAAATAAGAAATAATACAATTTTGGAAGGTCCAGGATATTGCATCGACCATTCTCCAAACAAAGAAGATATTGAACAAGCAATTTTTGAGTATATTCTCAAAAATGATAAAATTGTTGGATTAAATGCTTCTCGAATGAATTTCTACGATATTGGTTTTACAGGAAAAAAATTCTACGGTTGTAATTTTCAACGATGTTCTTTTTCAAATATCAATACAGAAGGCTCTCGTCATCGAATGTGCTTTTTTGATTTTGCAGTTTTTGCAGATTGTAACCTAATCGAAACTAATGACCAATTTACATCTTTTGCAGGAGCAACATATTCTCATGTTTTGTACACAAATTCAGATTTAATTCATAATAATTTTTGTGGAATTACAGCTTATCAATCTTCCTTTGATGATTCAGATTTATATAATTCAAGATTTATAAATGCAAGTTTGTATAACACTTCTTTTAGAAATTGCAACTTAAAAAATACCGACTTTTCAAACATCACTCAAGAAAATGTTTCATTTAAATTAGCAAATACAAGAGCAGCCATTTTTTCAGAAGGAATGAATCCTTTGCAGGAGAAAAAATAATGAAAGTATATTTTCATCTTTCCGTAGAAGGCTTTTCAAATTGCTATGTTGTAACAAATGAAGAAACAAAAGAAGCGCTAATTATTGATCCAGGTGTTATCACAAAAGATATTATTGAACAAATTGAAAGAGAAAAATATAAGCTTGTTGGAGTTTTGATAACGCATAACCACAAAAGTCACACTCGAGGATTGCAAACTATAAGAAAAATTTATTCTCCTGTAATTTATGCTGCAGATTATGATGTTGCAGGTGCAGATACTTTCTTATTAAAAGGCGATGGAATTATTCGTGTTGCAGGATTATCTGTAGGATATATGTCTGTTCCAGGACATACTCATGATTCATTAGTTTACAAAATCGGACAAATAATCTTTACTGGTGATACTCTCACAGCAGGTTTAATCGGAGAAACAAGTAGTTCATATTCCCATAACACGCTTTTGGCAAACATAAATTCAAAAATTTTAAGTCAACAAACAGATATAATACTTATGCCAGGCCACGGACCTCCATCAAGCGTGGAAGCAGAAAGACATTTCAATAAAAGTTTTGCAAAATAATTTTATTGATTACTGATGTAGACAGTCCATTCTCTACCAGTTTGCATTCCCCATCTTTGATACAAATATTCGTCAAGATGGGTTGCAGCTTCTACAAAACCGTTTCCTTTTGTGCTTTTTACATATTTACAAAGTTCAGGGAATTTTTCGTTTACGCCTTTTCTAGTAGCAAGATTATTTGCAAAATAATTTGCAGTAAAAGTTACGCCTTGCTGAACTAAATATCCCATAAATTCATTTTTCAATAAGTAATCATCATTTATATCGTAGTTCAAACTTGGTGTTGCTGTAAAATATGCTTTAATAAATTCGATGCTATTTTTATCAGTTTTATTATATAAATCATTTATGTAAACTCTGTAATCTTCATCAATAAAGAAAACACCGTGCATTCCTTCATGACATAAAAAAGAATTTCTTAGATAATTAGGAGATTCTTGACTCAAAGAAATTATCGCACCCTCTCCCTTTAGGATTTTATTTCCTTCAGTTTTAATAATTCCATTTTCCAATAAAATGTGTCGCAACAAAAGTTCACTTTGATTTAATTGAAAATTTTGAGATTGAGCAGTTTCAAAAAATGCAGCTAAACTTTCTGCTTTATAATCGTGAGCATTGTATCCATGCAAAGATGCAATTTCTTCATCTTTCATTAAAGTTCCAACATAGCCACTTTTTTCAACAAAGAAAGCAAGCCGCTTTAAAAACTCATCTTGAATTTGGTAATTTGCAAAATCAAAAATCAAAATTGAAGGAAAGGCTTCCCATGAAAAAAGTTCAAATTCATTATGTCGCCATTTAGATTGAGGCCAAAATCTAATCAAACCTGGATCTGCAATAATTGGTTTCATCTTATGTAAAATTTTTTCATTTTGTAATTTTACAAGTTTTTTATGTGAAATATTTTCTATCGCAGGAGAGAAAGGACCTAAAGTAATTGCATCAACATAATTTTGATTTGCAGTAACTTCAATATATGAAATAGGATTTTCAAATTGTAAAGTATTTAATGTAACTTTGTAAGGTTCTGGGCGAGGATAAATTTCAATTTCTTTTTTTGCAAGTTGTAATTTTATAATTGAATTATCTTCTTTTGTTGAAGTTTGATAAGGCAACAAAGGATTTGAAACTGAAATTTCAAAAGAAGGTTTTTCTGTTAAATTATATTTAGTTTCTTTTTCAAAATTCCACATTGTGTTTTGTGCAAAAGTTTTATCCTTTGGAAGATTTCCACCAATAGAACTAAATCCAAACCATGGAATTGAATTTGCAAAAGACCAACCAGTTTTGCAGGAACAAAAGAAACTTTAACAACCTCAAGTTTTTGTTCTGAATAAATTACAAAGCCTTTTACATTTGAAACTTGAATTGGTTCTATTACAAAAGACACTTTGAAAATATTTGAATTAAAATTTTTGCTATTTGGAAATCCATAAATCATTGGACGAGAATTTAAAGTTGATTTTAATATTCCATTTTCAAAATCATTTTCATAAATAAAACCCAAAGCAAAACCTGATAAATCTTTTTCAGAAATACTTTCGTTTATAGAAAATGTAACTTCAAGCGCTGGCAAAAATTCACTTGCTTTATTTTCCAAAGTTTTTGAAAAGGCAGAAGAAAATCCATAATAAAGATAGGAAGATTCAGATGGATTTGAAATTAAATTACCAAGGGCTGTATTATTACAAGCCACAAGAGGAAAATCTTTTTGTTCACAAGAAATTGTCAAAGATGAATGAGGTTGAACAGAACAAGAAAAACAAAAAATTACAGAAAAAATTAAAAAAAATAAATTTCGTACATTCATTCTATAATACTACACTTTTTTGAAAAAAAACGCTATAGTAAATTTTATGGATTGCTTTGCTCTTTTTCCTCATGGAAATGTAATTGCTGAAATTTCTCTTTTACGCAAAGAATTGATAAATATTGTTTTTCAATCTGAAATAAAAAACAATTTTCATTTAACTCCATTATTTTCAACTTTTTCAATTTTGGAATTTAATTCAGAAGTAAAAAAAAATACAGAAAATGATTTATCCAAAATTTCAAAACTTTTTTGTGAATCAAAAATTAAACCAAAAATTCAGAAACTTCAATTTGATGGAAAATATT
This sequence comes from Treponemataceae bacterium, assembly GCA_036307825.1. Taxonomy (GTDB): domain Bacteria; phylum Spirochaetota; class Spirochaetia; order Treponematales; family Treponemataceae; genus RGIG9060. Next base: position 5,894 of record JAXJWW010000111.1, read on the forward strand.
TTTTTGTAAATCTTTATCATCCTATTTTGTCTGAAAGTAAAAAAACAAATTTGAAATTTATACCTTATTC
>JAXJWW010000112.1:0-2005 GCA_036307825.1 Treponemataceae bacterium
TACCCCCCCCGTCAACTAGGCAATACAAAATATTTTAAAGAAATATAGGGAAAGTAAAAATCACCCGGATTCGAAAAGTCTAACGACTTTTCTGGGATAAGGTGTTTTTTTGGGAGGAAGAAAGCATAAATTGCAAAGCAAGATGGTGTAAATTCAGGTTGAAATATAAATGTCACACGGATTCGAAAAGTCTAACGACTTTTCTGAGGGAATGTATAAGGATGAAATAAGAAAGCAGAAATTTCAAAGCAAGATGGATTAAATTTAGGTTGATATAAAAAAGGAGCTAGATTTTTCTAGCCCCGGTATTTGTTATTTAGAAAGGTCTACTTTGTTCAACTGTTTTTTTGCACTGTCGTAGGCAAAGAAAACGAACAAAAATACCATAATAATACGATAGATATTATTGAATATAGGAAGCATTGCTTCTAAAAATCCCAAATGAATGAAATTGTAAATATCAATAGCAATGTTACCCAAAATCATCAATATAGTTGCAACAGAAAGAATATTAAAAGCTTTGTTGTAAATAGATTTATCATTCATATATTCAACTAATAAAGCACCAATAGAAATTATGCTAATCATACTTAGAAAATGAAGAATGATTGGTAAATTGTTAATAGGTTTAAATCCAACCTCTGCTAAGTTCAAACCACGTTGAGTTGATAACCATCCAATAAAAGATGCAACTGTTCCGGGCAATTCAAAAATCTGATCGAATACAAAATAAGCAGCCCATGCTCCATACAAAAGGTAACATAGTCTGTCTTTTCCTGTTAAAGTAAAGCATAGAATTGTTAATGCCAAAGTAATAACTGCAAGGGTTTCTGCATAATTAGCTGTTGTACTAATCATGTCACGAAGAAAAACATGACGGAAAATAATTTCTGCTACAGAAACAATAATAAGTGATACAAGAATTACTATTCCTGCTTTTTTGCCGTGAAGTCTATTTTTCATAGACAATCCTCCTAAAAGAAATAAAAATCGTTTTGTCAAATTAGTTAAAAAAACTAATTTGCTAATAATCATATAAATTTACTTTATCAAAATTACCCCCCCCGTCAACTAGGCAATACAAAATATTTTAAAGAAATATAGGGAAAAATAAAAATCACACGGATTGGAAAAGTCTTGACTGTTTGCAGTCAAAACGACTTTTCATCTAGGAAGTAAAAAATAAATTGCAAAGCAAGATGGATTAAATTTAGGTGGATATAAAAAAGGAGCTAGATTTTTCTAGCCCCGGTATTTGTTATTTATCGAAATTAACTTTGCCTAACTGTTTTTTTGCAATATCATAAGCAAAACATGTAAACATGAAAATCATAATAATTCGATGGAAATTATTGAGGATAAGAAGTCCTATTTCAACAGTTCCAGCAACAGAAAATCCAATAATATTGATAACTATAGCACTAAGAAGAAGTAAAATTGCAATAATACAGAAAACATTAAAAGCATTTTTGTAAATTGAACCGTCAGTTAGGTACTCTAACACAAGAACGCCAATAGCAACAATAGAAATAGACGTGAGAAGATGAATAACAATAGATACAATTGGCATTGTAGCAGATCCATTAGCAACAGCTGCAATTGCGTCAGCATTGATAATAGTATCAGCTAAAGTTTTTATTGTTCCTGGCAAACTTAAAAATTCTTCTAATAAAAACCAACCAATAAATGCAATATAGCAAATATAACAAATGCGGTCTTTTTTCATAAAAGTATAAATTAGGATAATAACTGCAAAAATTGCAATTGCAAACGGTTCTCCTAAATCAGTTACAGAAAAAGCATAATTTGGTTGTAATGCACGAACAACAGTTTCAATTAATGAAACGATGAGAAGTGCAAAAACAGTAATTGATCTGCTCCCTTAAAAAAGGACAAAAATAAATTCGACTGGTGCAAAAAAGGTGACAATCGAGGAGGTAAAATGAGTGTTGCATCAGTTGAATCAATTCCTGATAGATTCAATGCTTTGTATGATTACGAAGTA
>JAXJWW010000113.1:0-6436 GCA_036307825.1 Treponemataceae bacterium
CTTCCCTACAATGGAAGTAAAAATTCTTCCTGAAGAAAACGGTGTTGCAACAAGCAAAGAACACATGGGACCTGGTAAAAAAGGTTTGATTTTTGTTCGCAGTGCACAAGTAATGAAAGGTTACTACAAACGCCCAGACTTAACAGAAAAAATTATTGATGAAGATGGTTGGCTTAACACAGGAGACCTTGGACTTTTAACATTCGATAATGAAATTAAAATTACAGGTCGTGCAAAAGATACAATCGTTCTTTTAGGTGGAGAAAATATCGAACCAGCTGTTATCGAAAGCGAACTTAACACAAGTTCATATATTGAAACATCAATCGTACTTGGACAAGACCAAAAATATCTTGGTGCTTTAATTGTTCCTTCAAAAGAAAGTGTAATTGCTTATGCTAAAGAAAATAATCTTGATACTTCAGATTACGAAGAACTTTTGAAAACAAAAGAAATTATCGATTTATTGGAAACAGAAATTAAAACTAAAGATTCTACAGCAAATGGATTTAGAGTTTGCGAAAAAATCTGGAAATTTGCGTTACTTCCAAACAGTTTTACAGTTGGTGAAGAACTTTCTGCAAAACAAGAAATGATGCGACATAAAATCGTAGAAAAATATGCAGATATCATCAAAACATTATTTGAAAACTAATAACAAAGTTTGATAGAAAAATGAAAAACGCACTTCAAGAAATTTCTCTGAAGTGCGTTTTTTTTTATTTTAAATTACTCAATGTGTAAAAAACCAAACAATTCCGTCTTATTAAAAATACACAAAAAAAGATTCACACCAAGAATATATCTTGCTTTATAAAAATATCATAAAAACATCTATTCATCTCTATTTTCAACACAAATTTGAACTTTTTCTGTTATTTTATAAATATCTAATAATTGTTTTGCATAAATTCTTGCTCTTTCAGAACTTAAAGACCCTTCCGAGTAAAATTCAGTATCTCCAATTTTTTTAGGCTCAACAAGAAAATTTTTGTTTAAGGTTATTATAGGATCTTTTTGATTTTTATCATATTTATTAGAGGCTTTGTGTATGATGTTATCTTGAACAATTTTTTTGAATTTTTCAGAATTTAATTCATGTGTTATTCTACAAAGTTCATTAAAATAATATCTCCAAGATTTTATATCTAGAATATTATTATCATAAATTACATATTTAACATCAGAACCATTCATATTTGTTGTTATATCTGAAGCTGGATATATACCATTTTCAAATTCAGTAGCCATTAAAGGGACTGTTCTTTTTAACGGAGATGTAATTGCAATACAGGCTCTTTTTGCTAAATCTTCATTTCTCTTCTTTATTTGTTCCTCTTTCCATTCTAAATTACAGGAGACTTCTTTTGTAACATTAAACTGAACTAATTTGGTAAATTCTAATTTTTCATTCCAAGGTTTATTAGAATTTGATGAATTATAACCTTGAGACATTATTCCTAAATTACCAATACAGTTTAAGTATTTTTCATATATCTCATATGATTTTATTTCTCCTCCATAACTCTCTTTCCACCAAAGACTTAATGTCTGAGGCATAAAATGTTCAACTGTAATGTCTTCTAAAGGGACTCCTATGTTTTTTGTTTCAAATTCTTCAATTTTTCTCAACAAAACTTTTCCATATGTATGGTTAGTCTTTCTTGATTGAGTTAATGCTGTGTAAAAATCTTCATCTGTTGGGAATCGCCCTGTTTTTGTGCTACTATTAGATAATTCAAAATAAATTGACTCATAATTTATCTCTATTTCATTACTATCCATTTTTCTAACTAAATTTTGAATTACAGATCGTAAAACACCACCTCCTCCAGCAGGTGCAACAATTCTATATCGAAGTAAAAAATCTGTTAATAACTTAAAAATCTTGACTAATTCTTTCTCACTACTATCATATAAAGCGTTGATTAAGTATAAATACAATGGATATATATCATCAGTTTTCAATGCATTTAATTCTTGAAAATATTTATTTAATTCTTTATTTGGACTATTAAATTTCTTTATCCAGTTAAAGTATTTGGCAAAAACTTCTAGCTCCTTTAAAATATTTTCGTGGGAGATTGATGAATTCGAAAAATATTTTTTAAAATCTGAATATATTTCCGCATTTACAACATCATCATAAGTTTTCATTATAAGATAATTTTTTGCTAAAATTGAAACATCATCATTTCCAACAATTTTTTCTATATTTACCCAATAATTATCATATAAAATCTGCTGTTCATCCGAAGATTTTGAAATCAATAAATAATTTCTTATCAAATCAGCAGGACTTAAGGGTTTACCAGTTGAATTAATTTTTTCAAATATTGTTTGAATTGTTTCCAAATCATTCTCGATTTGCAGATTCACACCAACTATTTCTAATTTTTGAATTGTATTATAAATCTCATTTAAAGGGATTTCGGTTTTATTTAATAAATCTAGAAAAGTGTTATAATTTTTTACTATATTGCTTTCGTCATTTGTTACAGGCTTTTTTTCTATAACAGAAATAAAACTTTGATAATCATAAGATGTTTGTTTTAATCTAACCCTAAACTTATCATTTTTTGTATCATTTTTTAAATAACGAGATGTTACTTTTTCCTTAAAATCTGAATCTTTTTCACAATCTCTGATAGCACAAAGAAGTAAAACAATAGTACTTATTCTTTGTTGACCATCTACTAATATAAGTTCTTGAAATTCTGCCCCATTATTTTCACCAAAATAATAAACGACATTACCTAAATAATGCGTTTTTTTTCTTATAATAAGCATTTTCTATATCGTGAAATAATTCCTCACATTGCTTTTTTGACCACTCATAATTTCGTTGGAATGGAGGAATTATAAAAACTTTATCTAATCCTCCAATAAAACTTAAAACATTTGTTTCACTTGCCTTCATTTGTAATCCTTATTAAATATATTGATATCAAAATTTTATCATATTTATATTCTTTAGCATATACATAAGGTAGTTCTCTATTTTTCTTAAGAAGTCCTTTCTGACAACAAAACGCACCCCGAGAATCCCCAGAGTGCGTTGTTACTTTGACTAGAAACTAGCCGAAACTACAAAATCCGAACAACTCCGTCTTCTGTAACTTCGATAGTATCCCCAGTTTTTACAGTTTCTAGGAACTCTTTTCCAAGTTGGTCGATGGCGATAAGATTTGAGTTTTCCCAAACAACTGACAAAATAACTCCAGCTCCTGCAAGAGAGTCAATGTGTTCAGAAAACAACAAACAAGAAGGATTTATCCCCATGGAACAAATCACTTGGATAATCATTCCACCAGTTGTGGAACCGATTGTCTGAGGTAAGCAAAGAGCTTTCCCTGTGATATTTTTTTCAAAAATGTCTGGGTTGTTTTGGTCTGCAACGATTACTTGTTTTGCATTTGCCAAAGCTGATTTTTGGAAAGTTGCCAAAGTGTTTACACCTTGTCTTGAAACAACTACTTCACCTTTATAATATCCACCGTTAATTACGCGTCCTTTAAATTCTTTCATATCGTACCTTCCTTAAATCCTTATTTATCCAAGCCCACAATGATATTGAGCAATTCATCATCTTTGTAATAACGAGCCACAGAATAAGTGCGAAGTTTGTTTGAACAAGTCATAATACAACGACTCTTTGTTAAAGGATTTGATGTATACATCAACGGACAAATGTATGTTACTTCAACTCCAGTTGCAATAAGCTTTTTGTATTTTTCAGTTTTAACAAATTCTTCTAAAACAGGTGGAGCTGTACAAACCACAGTTTGGCAAGTAACTTTCTTTTTACCAGATTTTGCAAGACCTTCAAGAATCTTGTCTGCCCATTCATTAAGCTGAGCTTTTGAAAGATGAGGACATCCGATAAATGCCAAAGTTCCTTCTTTTTCTGGATGCTTCCACATCACAGGATATGATTTATAGATGCGTTCAAGTTCTGCATCATCAATTACATATTCTTGGTAGTTTTCTTCAAGCAAAGAAGTTCCAAGTTCTACAGCTTCTGGAGTTAGGTTTTCTGCGTGATACAAACCAACAGCACCGTTTGAAGCAGTTGCAGCCCCAAAATCCTTTAGATAAGATTTTACATCGTCTGTTAGTTCAGTTCCAAGCCATTTGTCCAAGCCCACGATATACGGAACATCTTCCATAACGTTGATACCGATTGCAGAACCTAAAATTTGTGGAAGTGGCTTTTTACTTGTGTTGATTGTTACCTTCCATTTTGCTTTACGGCCTTCATCTGTTAAAAGACCGAATTTTGGAACATAACCTAAAATCGAACCGAAAATATCAATCATTCCAGAGTTACGGTTACAACGAGCACCTAAAACTGAGTTTGCATAGTTTACAGCACTGGATTCTGCCCAAGAAAGAATATCGCCTTTTTTTGGAATATTGCCCATTTCATCAAAATAACAAGCGCAACTAAATCCGTCCTGACGAACAAGCCCAAGTTTTGTAAGTTGATCTTCGTAATATTTTTGCTTTCCGTACAAAGCAGTTTTAAATAAGATTTTATCAAGCAAATTGTATGATACATTTGCAAAGTCAGTTGGGCGAGGGTCCATTGTAAAGCCTTCTTCAACTTTCAAACCAGCCCCAATCAATTCGTCCATTACACGATAAACTGGCTTCAAAAGTTTTAATCCGAAAGATGTTACCAAGTGGCCTTGGCCGTGGGTTACTTTTACAAGTTCTGTGGCTTCAAACATATCGCCGTAACGAACAATTGTTTCCATAACCTTGGCTTTAACTTCGCCTTCTTTGCCTTCCAAAATTGCTTTTTGCTCGTCTGTGAGCTTCATTTTATATTGATACATAATTCTTCCACCTTAAACTTAGATTTTCATTGCAACTTTCCATGCGCCCCAAACAACGGTTCGAAGGTTTCCAACTTTTTTACAGTCTCCAATAAGTTTTGCGCCTTCCAAAGCTGGTTTTGGATGATATCCCATAGAAGTGATAACTGTGTCTCCTGCAATTTCAAATTCTTTGCCATCTTTTCCACGAACCACAACCCCAGTATCAGTTACTTTTACTAAAGCAGTTTCAAGATGAACTTCAACTTTGTTTAGTTCAAAGAAATCACGCAAGAAAGATGAGTTTGCAAGACAAACGCCTTTCATTGCGATAAGGTCATTTTTCATTTCTACGATGACTGGAGTTTTGCCTTTTTTGAACAAATCGTAGGCAATTTCACAGCCAGAAAGTCCACCACCAATGATGATAACTTTGTCTCCAACTTCTTTTCCGTACAAATAATCACAAGCTTCAATAGATTTTTCTAAGCCCGGAATGCGAGGACGATTAGCTTCTGCTCCACTTGCAACAATTACATCATCAAAATCTTTGAGTTGGTCTTTTGAAGTGATTTCAGAATTAAAGCGAACTTCGATGTTCAAATCTTTTAATTCCTTTGCGTACCATGCCAAAAGTTCCTTATCTTTTTCTTTGAAATAAGGAGCAGAGGCTGCATTGAAAACACCACCAAGTTTGTCAGATTTTTCAAAAATCACAGGAACATGACCACGCAAAGCTAAAACACGAGCTGCTTCCATTCCACCGATACCTGCTCCAACGATAGCAACTTTTTTTGCTTTTTTAGCTTTTACGATTTTGAACTTGTTGTGTTGCATTGTTTGTGGATTGATTGCACAACGAGCCATTCCCATATTGTCAGAAAGGCTTTGGTCATTTGCAACACCTTTGTAGTGAGCCATATTGAAACAAGCATTGTGACAACAAATACAAGGACGGATAGAAGCTTCATCATCATTGATAGTTTTTGTAATCCATTCTGGGTCAGCAAGGAAAGGACGAGCAACACCCATTGCGTCAAGTTCGCCTTTAGAAACAGCGTCACTTGCCACATCCATTGTCATACGTCCTGCACAAACAACTGGAATATCCACAAATTTTTTGATGTGTTTAACTTCTTCTAAGTTACAGTTTTGATCCATGTACATTGGTGGGTGAGCCCAATACCAAGCGTCATAAGTTCCGTTATCACAGTTAAGCATATCGTAGCCAGCGTCTTGAAGATATTTTGCAGCCTTTTCACTTTCTGCCATATCACGACCAGCTTCTACATAATCTTCACCAGGAAGAGCGCCTTTTCCGTAGCCCTTAGTTTTTGAAACAACTGAATAGCGTAGAGAAACTGGGAAATCTTTACCACAAACCGCTTTAATTGCTTGAACAATTTCCACAGGGAAACGATAACGGTTTTCAAAACTTCCACCGTATTCGTCTGTACGATGATTTGTATATTTCATTGTAAATTGGTCGATTAGGTAACCTTCGTGAACAGCGTGAACTTCAACACCGTCAACACCAGCGTCCATACAAAGTTTTGCAGTTTTAGCAAAAGCATCAACCATTTTTTTGATTTCTTTTTTTGTAAGTTCTTTAGAAA
>JAXJWW010000114.1:0-2201 GCA_036307825.1 Treponemataceae bacterium
GTGCAGCTCCGCTCTTTGGAGCTTCACTGAACGCAAAGTATGCAAATGGGTAGGTGCGCCCTCTGCACCGAAGGGAAAACGCAGTGTTCCCTTTTGACTGCCCTCGGCAGTCAACAGCTGTCTGCAAGACCCCTCGGAGAGCGCACATACCATCGCAGATGGTATATCTGTGCGCAACGAAAAAATTTCGTTGAATGGTTTTAGGCACTTTCGCCCTTGCCGGCACCTTCATCATTAACCACCTCACTTTCAGATTTTACAAATGCACTGCCACTCTTTTCAGCACTTTCCTTTTTCACGATTTCAATAATGCGCTGGCACTGCTTGACTTGATTGCAGATGCAATAATGCGGTTCAGCTCCAACTCGTCAAACTGGTAGCACTCGGGAAAATATTTGTGAACAATACCGCCCATCATGTACTTATGCTGATTTTCCTCTTTTCTCTTCCTTGCTCCCTCTTTCCTCTTAGCTTCTGCCAGTCTCGCCTTGGCTTGTGCCAACTGCTCTTCTGCTCTTAAAATCTCTGCTGATTTTTCGTTGTTCCTAATCATGTTTTTCATTCTCCTTTTCTTCATTTTGGGCAACAAAAAAGGCGGTCATGGTTTTGACTTTCCATGCCACCTTTTGGTGTTCGATATTAAATTAAAGTGCGGTGAAACCTGAAAGTTTGCGTATTATTTAATGCAACATTATCACTAATTAGACCATATACACAATTTATCCAAACCAATCAACTGATTCAGTCCATCCAAATTATTCAGTCTCACTTCACCAATTTCCAGAACCTTTAGTTTAGATAAAGATTCCAAAAACTTCAGGCTATGTATTTCTATTTGACAGGACATTAAACGTACTGTTTCTAAGTTTGTCAAATAGGCAAAATCTTCTGCTACTACCATTCCTAGCTCTCCATCTTCATCCTCTGTCAACCCTTCATAGTCTTCTTGTTCTGCCCAATAAGTTTTGATATTTTCTTCAAAGGATTTCATAGCTGCTTCGTCTAAACAAGGGTCATCTTCCTGTAATTCTTCTTCCTGCTCCAAAAGTTCATCTTTCAAATACAACTCCGTATGCCCCAACCACTTATGCATTTCTACAAATTCCTCTAAACTTTGAAAGCGTCCGGTATCTGAAATACAAGCACTCCACCACTCATCTCCCACATTACTAAATTCAAATGGTCTAGGTAATTCTTCCTTTCCAAAAGCCAATGCATAATCATGAGATGTAGCCACATACAAATATTTAATCGATGCAAGCATCTCCTCTGTGATAGGCTCATCTACTCCAAGTTCCAAATAATTCCTCAGACATTTCTCAAACCATTTTGATTTAAAACAAATATTGTTGTTCATGTTTTTTCTCCTCGCTTAATCCTTATTTTTTCCATATCCTATTCCAATCCGAAATCTTTCTTCTGTTGTTCTGTGAAGGTTACATTTTCAAGCTGGCAGTCTTCAAACGTTACATTTTCATATTTTATTGAAGTGAAGTCGATATTTTTTAATGTACATTCAATAAATGTAATATCTGTTAACTCTGCATCTTTAAAACTACAATCAGTTAGTTCAGTTTTTTCAAATTTACATTTTTTCATTTTTGTTTTTTCAAAATCGCATGATGCATAACTTGTCCTATTAACCCATGCACTTGCTACATTTGCATCTTTAAATATGTCTTCTATACATTCACATTTGTACCAACTAGCACCATCTAAAACCGCTTCTGTAAAATTATTTTTATCATTTTTTGAATAACTAAAACCTCCAGACATTTTTGTTTTTTTGAATACATTGTTATTTATTGTTCCTCCCCAAAATCCACTTCCATCAAAAAAGGCATTAGTAAAATCATTATTTTGCATATCACAATCGTTAAATCCAACAAATTTAAATTTTGTATTCATAAATTTATTATTGATAAAGTTACTATCTGATATACTTTCTATACAATCTATTTTTGCCTCCTGCCAATTACAATTTTCAAAGTTTCGCTCTCCTTGTAGCAAATCGATTATATCACAGAACATACATTTTTTCAACTAACTATCCCTTGAATTAGAGCAGAAGAAAGCAGATGGTATTAGTGAACAGGAGATATTGGAAGAGTTGGGTTCACCAAGATTAATAGCAAAGAGCATTATAGATTCTCATACAGCTAATAACAGCAAAACTAATAGGTTTAGCAATGAATATGAAA
>JAXJWW010000115.1:0-11834 GCA_036307825.1 Treponemataceae bacterium
GGCCTTCATCATCCACGCGGCGTCGCTCCGTCAGACTTTCGTCCATTGCGGAATATTCTTAGCTGCTGCCTCCCGTAGGAGTCTGGGCCGTATCTCAGTCCCAATGTGTCCGATCACCCTCTCAGGCCGGATACCCATCATTGCCTTGGTAGGCCTTTACCCTACCAACTAGCTAATGGGCCGCGGGCCAATCTTTCAGCGGAGCCTTAGCTCCTTTCCTCACAGGCCTCTAACCCCTGTGGTCGTATTCGGTATTATCTACTATTTCTAGTAGCTATCCCCATCTGAAAGGTACGTCACCCACGTGTTACTCACCAGTCCGCCACTCTAGGATTTTGTAGCAAGCTACAAAATCTTGCCGTTCGACTTGCATGCTTAAGACGCGCCGCCAGCGTTCGTTCTGAGCCAGGATCAAACTCTCCATGATTTATTCATAAGCCATAAAGGCTAATGATTTCATTTTCAGTTTGTCCCTTTTTATTAAAAGGAACCAAGTATTTCTACTTGTCGGTTCGTTGATTTCTCAACTATTGTTTTAATTCTTCCTTAAAACACCTTACTCTTACAAACAAAACTTGCGTTTTATCTTTCTTTCCTTCCCTTATTATTTTTCAAATAACCTTTAACTTGTTACCGTTAAGTAACTCGTCTTATCCGCAGTAGCGGGTAACAAAGAGCATATCATAACTCTTTATTTTTTGTCAATACTTTTTTCTGTTTTTTTTGATTTTTTTTCAAAGTTTTTTTTAGAAACTTTTGAAAGTTTTTATCAAACTTTACAAAACAGATTGAAGTTTTTTCAAACTTCTTTATCTTCACATTTATTATCGTAACAAACCGTAATAAACGTTAGTATTTTCTTTCATCTGCGATACCCACTGTAAAGTGTTTATCGGCGACGTTGATTACTCTATCATATTTCACTTTTTTTTGTCAACACATTTTTTTATTTTTTTTCACTTTTTTTTTAATTTTTTTCTTAATTATCTTTTTTGATTACAGGAATAAAATTTACTAAATAATCAATAAAAGATACATATGAAGCAATTAATCCCATTATATAGAAAATATATCCTATATACATTAAATTTTCTGGTAAGCTATATCCTAATCTTTTTGCACATTCTAAGAACAAAGAGAAAAATCCAGCAACTACATATAGAACAGTTTTGAATTTTCCACCTTTTCTTGCCCCAATTGCCACACCTTTTTGAGCAGCAAGCAATCTTACAAATAACATTCCAAATTCTCTGTAAGCAAATAAAAGCATAATGAAAGGAGAAACATATCCAGAAATTGTATAACAGAAAAATACAGTTAAATGTAAAATTACATCAGCAAATGGGTCAAATAATTTTCCAAAATTACTAACTTGATTTGTTTTTCTTGCAAAATATCCATCTAAAAAATCTGTAAACTCAGCAAAGATAACTAAAGGCAACAAAATCCAAACAGAAAGTACACTTCCAAAACCAAACCATTCTGGAACAAAATAAATTATCAAAAATACTGGAGCTAAAACAATTCTTATCAATGTAAAGATATCTGCAATTTTCATAATTATAATATCGTATTTGTGTAAAATATTGTCAAGTAATATCAACTAAGGATATGCTTTAAAATCCTGAACAACACTTATACAAGATTCTATTTTCTTATCTGTAACAATAGTAGATGCAATAGCAACTGCTTTTTCGGCAAGAGCAGAAGAATCTGCAACACCTTGAAGAACAATTACATCACCTTTCATTTGTGCATGTAAGAAATTTATCATTAAATTATGTTCAAAGATAAGTGAATTTACCAATTTTTGACAAACCAACATATCTTGAATTTTCTTTTCGCCAGATTTTTCTTTTTCTGGAGTAATAAGATTTTTTGTAAGAGTTTCAAGAATTGTTACAGATTCATCAATTGTTAAAATTCCTGTATTTAATACACTATGAAACATTGTTGCATCTTCACATGAAACATTGAAAAAACTTTTATGAAAACCAATACGATTAACATCACTTTCTTGGATTCTTTGCATTGCTTTTTTTTCATCCCAAGAAAATTCTTTCATCAATCGTTGTTTACGAATATCATTATGAGCAATAAATCTAACTGCGATAACATTTTCAACGCCTTCTAAAATTGAAAAGGCTCCGCGTCCAATCAAAATACAATTATTTTGACTTGCAGCTTCTAAAATGGCAGTTTGAACATAATCTAAATACTCATCTCTATCTTTTGCTAAAGAGGCAAAAAAACCTGGCTTTCTTTCATCGTATTTTTTCAATTTTTCTTCTGAAAAACCTAAAGACACGATTCGTTTTTCAATTTCTTTTCTGTCGATAAAAACATATCCAAGTTTTTTAGCTAATGCATCAGCAATCTCATCACCTAATGCTGCTACCTGTCTAGAAATTGTAATAACTGCCATATTTTCACCTCTTTATAAAATATATCTAGAATTTATTTAACGATTTGCATTAAAAGTTTGATATTCTGCTTTTGGAGAATATGTTCCTTCTCTATATTCACCTGTAATACTTGGAATTTCCATTTTCATTCCAGGATAAATTAAATCTGGATTTGCAGGATCTTTCATCTTTGATTTATTTGCTTGATACAAGTTTTCCCACAAAGTTGGATTGTTATAAACATAAGAACGACCAGAAATATTCCAGTAACAATCTTTATTTTCTGCCCAAGGTTTTACAATATAAAACTGAGGAAGAGGAGTAACTTCTTCTATCGAAGAAAAGGACTGAATTGCTTCAATTGCATAAGCAGAAGCACCTACAAAATCTTCTTTATCAAAAGCGATTTGTCCATTTTCTAAAGATTTTGTTCCAGCAGAATATGCCATTGGATAATTAACATCTCCGCGAACTCTTAAAGCCCATGCTTGTTGATTTTTTGCAATTGTCATTTGCTTTTCTGCATCGGCTTTTGCAATCATCATTTGAATATATGCCTGTGATTTTTCTGCATTTTCCTCTGCTTGAGCAGTTAACTCAATCGCCTTATCATAATCACCTTCATCAAAAGCTTCTTGTGCAAGAGCTGTTAATTCGCGGGCTTTTTTTTGATATTCATTATTTGTATAACTTGCACCAAAAACAAAACCTAAAGTTACAAGTAAAATAACTAAAATTAAAACTAATTTTTTCATTTATTCTTCTCCTTGGCTATCATCCTCTGTTGAAAGAGGTGCGATTTTATCTGCTTCTGCTGCAAATTCATCTACATTATCAGCTTTATTTTTTGCTCTTTCAATTGCTTCTAAAGCGGCTTGTCTTTTAGCTGAAACATTATTATATACATCGTCAAATGCTTCTAATGCTTTTACAAAATAATTATAACCACTTTCATAATTTTTAACTTCAATATATTCATCAGCAGTAGTGAAGAGCAATTGTGCAGCTTCATATCCAACTTTATCTGCTTTGTCCGATTTAATTTCTAAAGCTTTTTTTCTAATTTGATTAACCTCAGATTTTTTTTCTGAAGCAAGTTTTGAAAATGCACTATTGAGAACTTCTGTAAATTCTTTTTCAGCTAAAGTTGCTTTTTCTAATTTTTCAGTTGCACTAGCATTTTCTGCAACAAGAGCATTATAAGATTCTAAAGCAGAAAGTCCAGAATTATAAGAATTTTCGTTATAGCCTTGTAGAGAAAGGCTTTCGATTTTTTCTTTCATTGTTTTTGCATTTTCAGCTGCTTTTGTTGCACTAGACAATAATTCTTCTTCAGAAATTTCTGGTTCTTGAGGAAGTGGTTCCGGTTCTGGCATAGGTTCCGGAATTGGCTCTGGCTCTGGTATTGGTTCAACAGGTGGAACTTCCTCTACAGGAGTTTCTACCGGTGCTAGTTCAGGATCTGATTTACAGCCAACTGTAACAAACAGCAAAATTGAAATAATTGCTAAAAAAAGTAATATTTTTTTCATATAATCTCCTAATTTAAGTGAAATATTAAAAATTTATATATACATTTATTTTAATTTCACTTTGAAATAAGAATACAATATAATTTACAGTAAAACAAGTTTTTTTTTCTATTTTGAAAATTTTTCTAATTTTTAACTAATATCTAAAAAATCATGCTATAATATTTTTGTAAATTTTTTTATTTATTGGAGAAAATATGGCAGACGATTTTTCATACGAAATTGTAAAATCTTATGGAACTATCTCAAATGGAAAAGGTGGATGGTCAATGGAATTAAATTCTGTTTCTTGGAGTGGAAGAGAACCAAAATTTGATATCCGTAGTTGGTCAGCCGATCATCAAAAAATGGGGAAGGGTGTTACACTAACAAAAGAAGAATTACAATCCCTTAAAAATCTTCTAAATTCAATTGATATTCAGTAATTTTTGAACCTTTTTTTACAATAATCTCATATATCATAGTCTGAATTATGTTTTCTTCTAGTGTTGTTCCCATAGAACGAAGTTGCATATCTGTTGATGAAAGTAAAGATATGCACTTTTGCACTTGCTGAAAATTCCAAATTGATGATGCTTTTTTATTTCGCAACTGTACTTTTTTGCTAGAAAATCCATTTATCTTTAAATCAAAATCACTTGGGTAGTTACCATTATGCAACGAATGCCAAAGTTTTAATTGCCTAAAACAGTATAACAGACCTGCAATCAATGGAACAAATGAAGATTCTTTTGAATTTCGTATTTTTTGTAAAATTTCAAGGGATTTTTCTAATCTTTTTTCAAGTGATAAATCACTATCAGCCATAGCATCAAAAAGAGTAAAAGAAGATTCTTCCCTATTGTGAGCTAGAATTTTATCAACATCATCAGAAGTTATCACATGATTTTTTTCAAAACACATAAAAAATCTAGAACATTCATTTTTAAGAGCTTCTGTGTTGTTTTCAATAAGATTTAATATTGTTTCGCAAGCTTCTTCTTCAATTCTAAATCCATTTTTTGAAAAGAAATTTTTTATCCATGGAATTTTTCTATCTTCAAACATTTCCCAAAACATTTTTCGATTTTCTTTGGGAACAAGATTTTCTAATTTTTTATCCACTGAATTTTCATCAGAAACTAAAACTAAAATGGAATCTTCAGTTTTTTGTTGAGTAGAAGCATTTACCCAATCTGAAATTAGTTGAATTTCATCTTTCTTTTTGATTATTTCAGCATTTTTTATAACAACAAATCTTGCAGGTGAAAATAAACTTCCATTCGTAAGGATAGACATAATTTCACCAAGCTTTGTTTCACTTGCATAAAATGTGTAAAAATCGTACTGACCAAATTTCTTTTCAGTTTTATTACGAATCTCTTGAAGAGCATCGTTTTTTTCACCAAATTCTGGACCTGTAAAAAGATAAAAGGGGAGTGTAAAAGCCATTTTAATCCTATTTTAGTATTCTCGAATAATATGAGATAATTTTCCTAAAACTTTTACATCTTGACTATAAATAGGATTAAAGTCTGGATTTTCTGCTTGTAAACGAATTCTAGTTGCTTCTTTGAAAAAGCGCTTTAAGGTTACAGAGTCATCAATTATTGCAACAACAATATCTCCATCATTTGCAGTTGATTGTTGTTTGATAATTGCAATATCACCATCGTTAATTCCTGCATTTATCATGCTAGAACCTTTAACATGAAGAGCAAAATAAGAATTACCTGGTCGCACAAAAGGTTCAGACAAATAAATTGTGTTTTCATAATCTTCTTCACAAAAGATAGGTTTTCCTGCTGCTACAGAACCTAAAACAGGAATTTTATATCCCTTGTTAGCTTTTTTTGTAACATTTCCTAAAACTTTTAATGAACGAGAACGTTTTTCATCTTTAAGCAAATATCCTTTCTTTGTAAGAGCTGTAAAGTGATCTTGAATAGCTTTTAATGATACAGAAAAATGTTCTGCTGTTTCTCGTACTGTCGGTGGAAAAGAATTTTCTTCTGTGTAGTCGCTTATGAACTGCAAAATTTGCTGTTGGCGTTCAGTCAATTCTTTCATAGAATAAATTATTCCTCTTCAAATTTGTTTTCAAAAAGTGTAAAAATTGCTTCTACAGCTGCATCTTCGTCTGCACCAACTGCTTTAACAAGCAATTCTGTGTTATAACCAGCGGCCATAGTAATTACACCCATAATTGATTTAGCATTGATTACTGTTGAATCTCTTTCAATAGTAATTTCTGATGAAAATTTGTTAGCTGTTTGTGCAATTAATGCTGCAGGTCTTGCGTGAATTCCTGCTCTGTTTCTTACTGTTACTGTTTTTTCTGCCACATTTTACTCCTAATAAATATTAATATATATCATCACTGCCGTAATAAGCATTTTTAGCTTCACCTGTTTCAATCCACTTAAGAACATTCTGATTAAATTCTTTTGCAGAAAAATAACCCATTCCCTTCAAACGTTCATTCATAGCTGCAGTTTCAATAATGATAGGAACGTTTCTTCCTGGCTTTACTGGAATTTCTAATTTTGGAATTTTTACTCCAAGAATTTCCATTGTATTATGTTCTGTTCCTAATCTATCATAAAACTTGTTAGAATCCCATTCTTCCAACTGAACTATCAACTGAACTTCTTTTTGATCTCTAACAGCACCAACTCCATAAAGTTGTGCAATATTGATAATACCCAAACCTCTAACTTCCATATGATGACTGATAATCTGATTTGCACCCTTACCAATCAATGTATTTCCGTTAATACAACGAAGTTCAATAATATCGTCAGCAACAAGTCGATGTCCCCGTTCTATAAGCTCAAGAGCAGTTTCACTCTTTCCAACTCCAGAATCACCAAAAATGATAACTCCAAGTCCGTAAACTTCCACTAAAACTCCGTGCATAGCCTTTATAGGAGCAAAAATATCTGAAAATACACGCAACAATCTTGTAGAAAACGCAGTAGATTCCAAGTCTGTCAACAAAATAGGACAACCTGCCTCGTCAGCTATTTCTACAAATTCCTTTGGAGGTTCTAAGTTTCCAGAAAAAATACAACAAGGAATTTCATAAGTGAACAATTTACGAATATGCTCTTCTTTATTTTCTTCCAATAACTTATTTAAATAAGCAACTTCTCCATGTCCAAAAAGTTGACATCTCTGATAAGCAAAAGCTTCATAAAATCCGGATAAAGCAAGTCCCGGACGATTTAAGTCTGGTATAGTGATTTTACGAACTAAACCTCTACGACCACTAACGCAACGCAAATTTAGTGAGTTGTGACCTTTTAAGTCTAAATCTAAGAGATTTAAAACAGTAAAATTTTTATCAGCCATACCAGAAACTATACACTTTACAAGAACTTTTTTCAACTAGCCTTTTTGTTGAATTTTGTCCTTTTCCTTCTTAATTTTTTGATCCATAACATCCATAAGTTTGTTCAATCCTGCTGCAAAATCATAATCTTCTGCAGAAACATGACATGAAGCTCCCCAACGGAAGTTTATAGTTGTATCAAAAACGAATTTTTTGTCTTCTTTTACTTTAAAGGCAAGATCTACTATCAAATCATCTGCGTATTTTACTCTATCAAGTTTTTTTTCGATAAGAGACTGTTGATCTTCTGATAAATCAAATCCTACTGCATTAATAGATGTGTTCATAAGTACTCCTATAAAAAGACAACGAGAAAATCAAATTTCCAAGTTGACTTTTTAACGCAGTTTCGTAAAAAAATAAGAAACTGCAGTTTAATTTAGAAAGCCTGCAACGCAAACTTTTAATGAAAAGTACGATACGAATTGTATCATTCCTTTCACTAATACACTTTAAAATAATGTTTTCATAAAAAGCAAAATGCTTTCTTACATCATATAGTATACACCCACTTTTTAAAAAAGAAAAGTTTTTTATCTATCATAGGAAGAATCAAAATTTAGTTCTTTACGATACTTTGCAACTGTACGACGAGCAATATTTATTCCTCTTTGAGCAAGTTTATCAGAAAGTTTTTGGTCAGAAAGATTTTTACCTTCTTCTTCCTGTAAAATTGATAACAATTCTTGTTTTATACTTTCTTTTGAAAGAATTTTTTCTTGTGAATTTTGATTTTTACTTGAAGAATTATCTTTATCAGAAATTATATCCTTTGATTGAACATTAACAGCATTAGAAAAAAAGTATTTAACTTCAAACAAGCCCCATTCACATTGAATATATTTTGCATTTGAAATTCTAGAAACAGTAGTTTCATGAACACCAATATCTTGTGCAACATCTTTTAATCTTAAAGGTTTTAGAAACTTTGCCCCTTTTTCAAAAAAATCTTTTTGATGCTTTACAATTTCTACACAAACTTTTATTAAAGTTGAATTTCTTTGTTCTATAGCCTCTAAAAAACTTTTTGCCTCTTTTACAGCTTTTTTTATTTGTGGATTGTTATTTTGAAAATCAATAAAATCCTTGCTGATTTTTACCGTTGGCAAATTAGTTTTTATCAATTCTACAACAAAAGGATATTTCTTTGTTTCTTCATTAATTTCTTCTAAAAGTTCTTCTTCCGACAAACGACGAACACAAACATCAGGACTAATAAAAACTGGTTTTTCAATAGAAAACTGTCTTGCTGGAAAAGGATCAAGTTCTCGAATAAAATTAATCGCTTTTTCCACATCTTCAAGAGAACAAGAAACTCCACTTTCTTGCAATTTTTTTTGAATTAAATTAGCTCGAGGCTTTTCCAAAAGTTCAAAATGTGAATGTAAAATTTCTAAGATTAAATTTTTTGTTTCAAAATCTAAATCTATATAATCTTCGTTTTCATAATTATTTTCTGATAAAAAAAGTTTTGACTTTGCTTGTAACTCCAAACTTTCCTGAAGATTTTTACAAATAACTCCAACAGGATCAAATTTTTGAATTTTATTTAAAACTTCCAAAACCTTTTTATCCACAGAAAAATCACTTATTAACAATGGAGAAAAGTTTTTCACAGAATTATTCACAGGGTTATCAACAAGTTTATCCACAGAGTTTTCAACAGGCTGATAAAAATCAGAAAATAGTTCTTCTAATGGAGTTGTAAAATATCCTCTATTGTCTAAAGACTGAATTATTTTTTCTGCAATTGATTTTTCTTCATCAGTTAAAGACGAAACACTCAATTGAAGTAAAAGATTTTCTTGCAATGTTTCTTCCCTTGAAGGAGAACTTTCTAAAAAAGATTGATAAACATCAGAATCCGAAGAATTAGAAACATCTTCATAATTTTTTTTGGAAGAATTTAATTCAATTCTTGTATTTTCTACAGAAGCATCTTTTACAATTTCTAAGGCAGGATTTTTTTCAACTTCTTCATAAATTTTTTCAGAAAGTTCTAATGTAGGAACAGACAAAAGATTTATCGCCTGAATTGTTTGCTGAGAAAGTTTTTGTTGTTGTGAAAGTTGTTGTGTAAAACTTAAATTTTGTTCCATAAATCCTTTTCGTTAAAATTAGTATAGCATAATTTAATACACTTCGGTATACTAAATTTATGAAAACACTAGAAAACTACGGATTAAAAATCCCTCAAATCCTTTTACCAAAAGACAAAGAAAATCTAAAAAAATGGTCTGTTATCGCTTGTGACCAATACACACAAGATAAAGACTACTGGAAAAAAGTTGAACAAGAAGTTGCAGATTTTCCTTCAACATTGAAAATCACACTTCCAGAAGTTTACCTTGGAGATTCTGACAAACAAGACAGAATCAATAACATCAATAAAACAATGAAAGAATATTTAAGTAACAATATTTTTTCTTCACCTGTAGAAAATATGATTTATATTGAAAGAACTACAGGCTACGGTAGAATGAGAAAAGGTTTGGTTACGGCCATCGACCTAGAAACTTACGACTGGAAACCTTTTAGCCCAGCCTTGATTCGTGCAACAGAAGCAACAATTTTAGATAGAATTCCTCCACGAATGGAAATTCGCCGAGATGCACCAATTGAACTTCCACACATTATGTTACTTGTAAACGATAGCGAAAAATCACTTGTTGAAAAAACTGGTGAACTTGCTAAGAAAAATAATTCACTTTACGACACAGATTTAATGATGGATTCTGGACACATTACAGGTTGGCAAGTTGAAAAAACTGAACTTGAAAATGTACTTTCCTCTTTGGAACAAATTGCAAAAAAACAAACTCAAAAAGATGGTTCAGTTTTTATGTTTGCAGTAGGAGATGGAAATCACTCATTAGCAACTGCAAAAGCAATTTGGGATGAACTTAAAACAAAAAACGGCGGAACAAAAAATCCAGATGGAACAATTTCAATTCCAGAAGGAATGGAAAATCACAACGCAAGATTTGCTTTAATTGAAATCGTAAATATCTATGACGATGGATTAACTTTTGAACCAATCCACAGAGTTTTATTTAATGTAGAAAATCTTGCACAAAAAGTTGTGGATAAATTTACTTGTTCAAATTGTTTCGTTTCTATTGAAAAATTAAATTCTGAAAAAGAATTAGAAAAATCTGTGGAAAACTCTATCGCTGATTTTGGTTTTGTTTTTGAAGAAAATGGAAAAGTAGTTTACAAACTTTTAAAAACAAATATTCAAGATTTGGCAGTAAGTAAATTGCAACCAGCCCTTGATGAAATTTTAGCTGATTGTAAAAAAGAAAATATTGATTGCGAAATTGACTACATCCACGGAACTGATGAAGTATTCAGACTTGGTGGAAAAAACAATGCAACAACAATTTTACTTCCACCAATTGCAAAAGATACTTTCTTTGGAACAATTGCAAATTCAGGTCCACTTCCACGAAAAAGTTTTTCAATGGGTGAAGCTAGTGAAAAACGATTTTATATGGAATGTAGACAATTATAAAATTCAATCTTAAATTTATAAGGATGTTAAAATGATAACTTCAAGAACAGGAAATGTAGAAAGAAAAACTAAAGAAACTCAAATTTCACTTTCATTAAATCTTGACGGAACTGGAAAATACGATGTAAAAAATCCTATCGGTTTTTTTGACCACATGTTAAAATCATTTTGTAAACATGGACTTTTCGATTTATCTGGTTCACTTGCAGGTGATTTAGAAGTTGATCAACATCACTTAATTGAAGATACAGGAATTGCTCTTGGCGTTGCTTTTAGTAAAGCTCTTGGAAACTGCGCAGGAATTTACAGAAGTGGTTCATGTCTTTATCCAATGGATGAAGCCTTGTGTCGTGCAGCAGTTGATTTTGGCGGAAGAAGTTTTTTAGTTTGCAATGCTGAACTTACTGGAACTCCTTTAGTTTCAATCAATCAAGAAGGAAAAGAAGCAAGTTTTCAAACAGATTGCTTTGAAGATTTTTGGCAAGGTTTTGTAAGTTCTGCAAAATGTAATTTGCACCTAGACACAATTAGAGGAAGAAGCGACCATCACAAAATGGAAGGATTGTTCAAAGCAGCTGCTCGTGCAATTAGAGAAGCTGTAGAAATTGATGCCCGTCGTCGTGGTGAAATTCCTTCAACAAAAGGTGTTATTGTTTAGTTTCTTGTGGAAAATGAGTATCCTAGCGTCATTCTGAACTTGATTCAGAATCTCTAGATTCCGAAATAAATTCGGAATGACAGACGATTAAATATGACATTTATTTTGTCATATTTCTTGTAAAACTTGACATAAAATATCTGCAATTTGTTTTGCTTGAGATTCGTCAATATGAGCATAACAGAAAATCAAAAAGCTTTCGGTACCTCCAATAAGGAGTTTTTTATCGAAGGCTTTTTTTATTATTGTGGTATATAAATTTGTCATATTTTGTGTGTCATATTTAAATAAAGTTTTGTCATATTTTGTGTCATCTAATTTGGCAATAAAATGCAATCCTGAATCTTCACCA
>JAXJWW010000116.1:0-6310 GCA_036307825.1 Treponemataceae bacterium
AAAGAAAGCCTTGTTTTATCGATTGCTTAATTGCGACTGTAAGTGCCTCAGGAATTTCATTTTCAACATTAAAGCGAACTTGCTCCATAAATTCAGAATATTCTTTGAGTGCCTCGCAACGATTTAAAACAGGATTTTCTTTATCTACATTAATATTAATCACTTTTACGCAAATTTCAAGGGGAAAATTGTGTTTTTCAATATGTTTTTTGAGGTCGGAATTGTAATCTAGATTTTCATCAAGTTTTATGAAAGCGTCGGATAATTTCATTTCGCTTTCCGATGGAAAATCTTCTTTTCCGTTGTAAAAAACATAAAATTCTGGAACTGGAAGTTTCATTAACTTCCGCTCGAATTTTTCCTTTGGATTGGTAATTTTTTCGTAAATACGGGCGATGTATTCAAGAAAGCGAAAGGGCATATTTTCGTTGATGGTGGACTGATGTTCAATCATGACAACGATTTTTCCGTCTACTAACATAGCCACATCGTTGTAATACTTCATGTAAAGAACTTTTTCAATCATCACTGGTTGAATTTCTGTAGTTGTAGCGTCAAGATTTGTTTCGTGCAAGGCGTTGTACAGCGAAATAAAATTTTCTTTTGCAGTTATGTCGTGGGCAAATAAATCTACGAAGACTGAATCTTTGTAGTTACGGCGTGTTTTGTTTTGTGAAACGAGCATAGTTTTTTCTCCAATAAATAAAAAATCACACGGATTCAGAATTGCTAACGCAATTATATTCTGTCATTCCAAACTTGATTCGGAATCTTTACAATATAGATGCTGAAATAAATTCAGCATGACAAATTTTCCGTACATCTTTATTATCAAGAGAAAATTCGATTTTAAATGAAAATTTGTGAAAAAAAGTTGATTTTTTATAAAATTTTTGCCTTCACGCTTTGCAATTCTCACCCAAAAAAAGACTTCGAGTAAAACAGACTTTTTTGCCTTGCAATATAACTCCCACCAAGAAATGTCGTTAGACATTTCGAATCCGTGTGACACTTTTACCAGATGCCAAACCCAAATAAACCCCTCACGCCCTGCAATTCCCACCAATACTTTACTCAAGAAAAGTCGTTAGACTTTTCGAATCCGTGTGATTTTTCCAATTAAATTTTTTTTATTCGCCTAGTTGACGGGGGGGTAATTCTGATAGAGTGAATTTATTAAATTATTAGCGAATTAGTTTTTACTACTTTGACTAAAACGACTTTCATTTATTAGGAGGTGAGTTTATGAAAAATAGACTTCACGACAAAAAAGCTGGGATTGCAATTCTTGTATCACTTATTATTATTTCTGTAGCAGAAATTATCTATCGAGCGGTTGTTGCAAATGGGATTGCTTTTTCAACAGCAAATTTTGGAGAACAATTAACAGTAATCATTTTTGCTTTAATGATTCTTATTTTTAGTGCAACAGGAAAAGATAGAGTTTGTTACATCTTATATGGTGCATGGATTGCTTACTTTGTTATGGATCAAGCATTTGAATTGCCTGGTATGATAGGAGATTTATTTATTAACAATTCCCATCCTTCCATTACATTTTCTATCATTCTTCGCATGGCTTCAATGCTCTGCATTATTACACTTAGTGCACTTCTTGTAGAATATATGAATGATGGTTCTATTTATAACCGTGCATTTAATACGCTTTGTGTTATTACTATTTTGCTTCATGTGATAACTATTGTTTTTGGTTCCTATGGTTTTATTTTGGGAAAAACTTTAGAATCTCCAAACGGAATTGACCTTAATCTATTCCAACAACAGGGTATGCTTGTTATCTTTAATAATTTATATCGTATTGCAATGGTATTCTTGTTTACCTTCTTTGCATACGATAGCGCAAAAAAACAATTAAGCAAAGTAGATTTTTCTAAATAACAAAGATGCTGAAATAAATTCAGCATGACGAATGAAAAGTTCGAAATTATGAATGAAAAGTTCAGCATGATGAACGAAAAAAAGAGTTGTCGTAATTGGCAACTCTTTTTTTTTGTATTATTTTTATTGCCTAGTTGACGGGGGGGGTAATTCTGATAGAGTGAATTTATTAAATTATTAGCGAATTAGTTTTTTACTACTTTGACTAAAACGACTTTATTTTATTAGGAGGTGAGGTTATGAAAAATAGACTTCACGACAAAAAAGCTGGGATTGCAATTCTTATTTCACTAATTGTTCTTTCTTTGGCAGAAATTATTTTTAGACATTTTTTCCTTAGGGAAATGATTAGTTCTACAGCTAATTATGCAGACACTCTTGCAGTAATTATTTTAGCTTTAACAATTTTAATTTTCACACTAAAGGGAAAAGACAGACTTTGCTACATTCTTTACGGTGCATGGATTGCATATTTTGTACTCGATCAATTTTTTGAACTTCCTGCTATGCTTGTTATTTGTGCTACTTTGAATCCTACTTTAGATATTGATATTCTTGGTGATATAACTTTATACCTTCACACATTCAGCATGGTTGCAATTATTTTAATTGCTGTTCTTTTGGTAGAATATATGAATGATGGTTCTATTTATAATCGGGTTTTCAACATCCTTTGTGTTATTACAATAGTAGTGCATTTACTTATTATTTGCTTTTCCGCCTTTGTTGCAATCAGAGATAATATTGTATCTGGCTTTTTGATTACTTTCAATAATCTGTATCGTCTTGCAATGGTATTCCTCTTTTCATTCTTTGCCTACGATAGCGCAAAAAAACAGTTAAGCAAAGTAGACTTCGGTTCTACAAAGTAGGAGAACCAAAACAAAGGTGAGACAAGGGATAATTCATTTAATCCCTTGTCTTAATTTCATTTCCCATAGGCTGAAAATTATTTTTCAGTTAAAATATTTTTACTATCGAGAGTTTTCTTGTATAAATAATTTCTATATATTTTTATTTTTTTTTCTTGACTTCCGTAACTTTTTACTATATTTTTATGTTATAGATATGAACGGGGGTGCACCGGTTTCGACGGGTGTGATCGTGGTCTTGAACTGCAAGTGAGGTCGCCAGTCCTCTAAACTGACAAAAACTATAATTGCCAATACTGACAATTATTCAGATTACGCACTAGCTGCATAATCTCGGAACTTAAGTTGTGCCGCTCTGAACGGCTTTATGTTCCGTCGCTAATCAGGGCTTGCCGATTGTGGTGTCTGATACACTTTCGGGACTTTTATCAGAATAAGGCGCCGACGCTTGTGATGCTGCTACCGGAGCCCGACAACTACCTCGCATTACTAAACTTGTAGACGTTCCTGATTCGCTCACTCGGACGGGAGTTCAATTCTCCCCATCTCCAATCTTTATAAGGTTATCAGTTGTGAATAAATCACAGGATAACCTTTTTTCTTTTATAAAACTAAAAGTGATACGGAGTTTTATTTTGAAAAAAATCAAACCTTTTCTATATTTTAACCGTTTTCTAGTTTGCTTAATAATTTTAGCGCAAATTTTTCCCCTAATCTATTTTATTTTAAGTGCCTCAAATGTTTCCACTTGGATTCAACGCGCTCTTATGATTTTTAGTATTTTGATGGCTTTATTCATCATCAGTAAACACGAAAAAAGTGGCTTTAAGATAATTTGGATTTTGCTGATTATGATTTTTCCTTTGTTTGGAGGATTTACATATCTTATTTTTCATGGACAAGGTGCTACCCGAAAATTCAGAAAAACTCTTACAAAATTGGAAGAAAAAACTCGACAAACTTTTTTACTTACATCACCTGCCTTTGAACAAGCAATTCTAAAAAATCCTGAATATCACAATAATATTTCTTATCTTGAAAAATTTGCAGGTTTCCCAGTTTTTAAAAATTCTACAGCAAAGTATCTTTCTCCTGGCGAAAAATTTTTTCCTTGTTTGCTTGAAGAACTTGAAAAAGCGCAAAAGTATATCTTTATGGAATATTTTATTATTGATGAAGGTGAAATGTGGAATCAAATTTTGGAAGTTCTTGAACGAAAAGCAAAAGAAGGTGTTGAAGTTCGTGTTATGTACGATGATGTTGGCTCCTTTGTTTTGCTTCCTACAAATTATCCAAAAATTTTAGAAAAAAAAGGAATAAAATGTGTTACTTTCAATCAGTTTAAGCCATTTTTTATCGTAAGTCATAATAATCGGGACCATAGAAAAATTACAGTAATAGATGGAAAAGTTGGTTTTACAGGTGGAATAAATCTTGCTGACGAATATATCAATAAAAAAGAGCGACATGGTTATTGGAAAGACGCTTCTGTTATGATACAAGGAGAAGCTGTTTGGAGTTTAACAGTAATTTTCTTGCAACTATGGAATTTCAGTTTAAAATCTACAGAAGATTTTGCACAATTTTATCCTTGGAAAGAAAGTAAATGCGATGTTCAATCAGACTGTTTTATTCAGCCATATTGTGATAGTCCAACTGATTTAGAAAATGTGGGAGAACATGTTTATCTTAATATTATTACTCAAGCAAAAAAATATTTGTATATTCAAACTCCATATTTTATAATCGATGAGCAAATGCTAAGTGCAATTTGTCTTGCTTCAAAATCTGGAGTTGATGTTCGACTTGTAACGCCTTTTAAGTGGGATAAATTTTTAGTTCATACCTTAACTCGAAGTTACTACAACGATTTAATAAATGCTGGTGTAAAAGTTTACGAATACACTCCCGGTTTTATTCATTCTAAAGTGGTAATTTCCGATGATAAAGTTGCAACAGTTGGTTCTGCAAATTTTGATTACAGAAGTTTGTATCATCATTTTGAATGTGGAACTTGTATTTATGATTCAAAATCTATAGAACCGATTTACAAAGATTTTATGGATATTGTAGAAAAATCTAAACTTATCGAAAAAACTGATTTGAAATACAATGTGATAAAAAGTTTGTTTCAACAGATTTTACGAGTTTTTGCGCCATTGATGTAAATTTTTTACAGAATTTATAAAATCCCGCTACTCATTTCAAGGGTTTTTAGTTTGCAGCCTGTATATCGATTTATAAGAAAAGTTAAAAATTCATGAAGTTGTTGTGTAGTAGAGTAGTGAAGAGGAATTGACCTTGCTTCTTTAGGTGAAAGTAAGGTTACCGCTTGTAAAAAAATAATTGCTTCTGAAGATAGTTCAAATCCATCATTATTATTTTGATGAGAAAAACAGTTGTTGCAAATAAATCCATTTTCTACTATTGAATAGTAAAACTTTTGTTCATGGATTTTTGGATTTAAGGTTTCGCCACAATGTATGCAAGATTCAATATCACATTGTAATCCCATAATCCCGATGTAACGCCAGACAAATCGTAAAAAAGCGATTCTACATTCATCTTCTGAACTTACAGAAATTCCATCTAAAAATCCGTTTGCTAAAGTCCAGATTTTTTCGTATTCGCCAGTAGCATCAGTTTTAATCAAAAGTTCTGCACAAAAGGAAGCGCACCAAGTTTTAAAAAGATTTTCTCTAATTTCAGGATGATATTTTATTACTTCAAAATCTGTGATTTTAATAGAATGTTTGGTTTCGTCTGTGTAAATCCACAAATTTCCAAAATGATAGGGCGAAACATAAGCACGAAGTTTGCTTTTAGGTCCTCCGTATAAAACTGCATCAAAAATTCCTTTTTCTTTTGATAAGAATTTTACGATGCGATTATCTTCTCCATATTGCCGAACGCTGAGAACTAAAGCTTGTAACGATGAATTTCTACTCATAATTATTATTTTTTAATGTATTTATTTCGTTTAATGAAATCCCAGTAAGAGTCGTAATTTGTTCTATTGGAAGATTCATATTTAATATATTCTTAGCGGTTTTGATGGCTTTTTGCTGAATGCCCTGTGTGATACCTTGTGAAATTCCTTGTTCTACGCCGTTTTCGTAGGCTTCTTGTTGTTGAACAGGGATGTATGTGTCGTAATCGTATTCTGTTAATATCATGTTTAACAACTCTGTGGATTTTTGGCTAAGAAATTTTAAGACTTATCTTTTAAGGTTTTGATAAAATCCATAGAAAGTCCAGTTCCTTTTGAAACTTGCTCAACTGTCAATCCCATAGAAATAAAATTCATAGCAGTTTCGATTTTTGCTTGTTGAGAACCGTCTTCGTAGGCTTCTTGTCGTTGAACAGCGATATCTGTATCATAATCGTATTCTGTTAGTAACATGTTTTCAACCTCCGTGGATTTTCGGCTAAGATATTCTGAAAGAAAGCCTTGTTTTATCGATTGCTTAATTGCGACTGTAAGTGCCTCAGGAATTTCATTTTCAACATTAAAGCGAACTTGCTCCATAAATTCAGAA
>JAXJWW010000117.1:0-57123 GCA_036307825.1 Treponemataceae bacterium
ATTTATGTTTACGGTGGTTCTTTTGTAGGAGGAACTCGTTCTTCTTGGCGTAGTTTTTGTGCGTCCCTTGCTCATGCATCTTCTTCGGAAACTTATGTTCCTGAACTTCATCGTGCGCCAGAACATCCTTTTCCTGCTGCATTGGAAGATGTAGTGGAAGTTCTTAAAATTTTATCATCGTTAAAACAAGAAATAGTTTTGATGGCAGATTCTGCAGGTGCTAGCTTAGTAATCGGTGCGATTTTAAGTTTACCAAAACTCATTCGTACAAAAATCAAAGAAGTTGTACTTTTTTCACCTTGGTTCGATTTATCTGCCGAAGCTCCATTATTTAATCAACGAAAAAATTCAGACGAAATTATCAGTGCCGAATCTTTGCGTCGCTGTGCCGATGTTTACACATATCGATCAAATTTGAAAAATCCACTTGTTTCGCCAATGTTTGGTACAGAACAAGATTTTGAAAACTTTCCGCCAGTTTTTATTCAAGCTGGGGAAAAAGAAATTTTGAAATCACAAATTGAATCTTTTGCACATATGATGTATCGATATGGAATAAATTGTGAATTAGATTTTTGGAAAGATATGCCACATATGTTTCAGATGGTGGATGAATATTTGCCACAAGCACATCTTGCTGTAGAAAAAATTGGAAATCACATTCAGGGAAGGGAATAAAATGGAATTAGTTGCACCTGCTGGAAATTTAGAAAAATTAACTTATGCTTACGAATATGGCGCTGATGCTGCTTACATCGGATTAAAACGATTTTCCTTGCGTGTAAAAGCAGATAATTTTTACGAAGATGAATATAAAAAAATTATTGAATTAAAAAATAATCATCCTGGTAAAAAATTATTTTGTGCTTTAAATATTACTTTTCATAATAAAGATATTGAACATTTTATTTCTGAAATTGATTATTTCAAAGAATATCCAATCGATTCTTTTATCGTTCAAGATATTGGAATGGTACGATTGATTCAAAAATATTTTCCAAATGCGGCATTGCATTTAAGTACACAAGCAAACTGTATAAATTCCGAAGCAGTAAAAATGTATCGTGATTTAGGTTTTAAACGAGTTGTACTTGGTCGCGAAGCAAGTCTTGCAGAAATTCGGCAGATTAAAGATGCTGTTCCAGAAATGGAACTTGAAGTTTTTGGTCATGGTGCAATGTGTGTTTCTTATTCGGGCCGTTGTCTTTTAAGTGCTTATATGAATGGTCGAAGTGCTAACGGTGGATTTTGTTCTCATTCTTGCCGATGGGATTACGATTTGCTTTCTACACCAAATGGTGCAAAAAAATTAGCTGAATCAGGGGAGCTTGTTCTTCGAGAACATCAACGCCCTGATGAATATTTCCCTGTTTTTGAAGGTGAAAATTTTACAGCAATTCTTTCTTCAAAAGATTTGTGTATGATTGACCATCTTGATGATATGGTGAAAGCCGGAGTTGATTCTCTTAAAATCGAAGGCAGAATGAAAAGCATTTACTATGTTGCTTTAGTAACTCGTGCTTACAGAAAAGCCATCGATGCTCTTGAAGGAAAAATTTCTTTAGAAGAAGCAAAGCCTTTTATCGATGAACTTGAAAATGTTAGTCATCGTGAATGTACAACTGGTTTTTATTACCGTAGGGAAGATGCGGATAAAACTACAGTTGGTGCTTCTGATAGCAAATATGTTTTGGTTGCGCAAATTCATAATTCACTTTCAGAAAAAGAACAAGATGAATTATTCAATCTTGGACAAAAAACATATTCTGATTTTTATGCTCAAATTGACGCAATGCATCCTGCTGCAAAAGAAGCTCGGCTTAAAGACTTAGAAATGAATCCAGAAAAAAAGGTTTTTGCTTTTGAGAAAAATGAAGGCTGGTCGATGTATGAATTTACTGCCTTGAATAAAATCGATACTTCTACGGATTTAGAATTTGTTTCTTCTGAGTTTGTTTCTAAAATCGTAAAAGCTGGAGAATGGAAATTAATCAACTTTGAAGATGGTACTTCTACTGAATGGACTTGTAACGGGCATCCAGTTGTGCTTTACACAAAACACAAACTTCCAAATAACACTTTAGTAAGAATGGTAGACCCAGATTACAAAGAAGGTGTTATCCGAGATTACGGAAGATAAAATAAATTCCCAAAAGTTATTTTTTCTTTTTAGGTTCAACTTTGGTTTCTTCCCAAATTACAGGAATGTAGCGTTCGTCAATGTTTGGGATTCTCTCAAAGTTTTTGCAGTCTTTTTTATGAACGATAATTCCTCGTCCTCTAGAAACATATCCTACGATTTCATCACCGAATTTTGGAGAACAACATTTTGCAACATTTATCATAAAGTTTGTTGTATCCCCAATTCTGATTTTTACAGGTGCTTCATTTTCTTCTTGAAGTGGTTTTCCTGTTCCGCTTTTATGAGAATGAATTTTTTGACTTTGAATTACAGTTGAAGAATTTTGAACAGTTTCTTTTTTTTCTGGTTCAAATGAAAATCCATTGTTTTGTAACCAAGATTTTATTTTACTTCTTGCTTTTGCAGATTTTACAATTTGCAATTGATTTAAAGTTGGATGTGCTTGCGGAGAAGTTAATACTTCAATTATCTGTGTGTTTTTTAGTGGTTTTGAAAGCGGAATAATTTGTCCGTCAGCTTTTGCTCCAACAATAGTTTCTCCGATGTGAGAGTGAATTGAATAGGCAAAGTCAATTGCAGTTGCTCCTGAAGGCAATTCTCTTACATCGCCATTTGGCGTAAACACAAAGATTGAATCACCTAAAAGTTCTTCTTTAATTTCATTAAAAAAATCTTCGTCGTTAAGATGTTCATTTTTCAATTCTTTTAATTGATTTATAATTGAAAGATTATCTACGCTAACTGAATCTTTATTTGTACCTTTTTTGTAAAGCCAATGACTTGCAACTCCATGTTCTGCAACTGAATGCATTTGTTTTGTGCGAATTTGAATTTCTAGAGGTTTTCCTTCGTACATTACAGTTGTGTGCAAACTCTGATAACCGTTAGATTTTGGCATTGCAATATAATCTTTGAATCTTCCTTCCAGAGGTTTCCATAAATTATGAACTTGTCCAATCATCATGTAACATTCTTCTGGAGTTTGACAGATTATTCTGATTGCCAGTAAGTCAAAAAGTTCATCGGCGGTTTTGTTTCGTTTACGCATTTTTTGGTAAATCGAATAAAAATGTTTTGCCCGACTATTTACTGTTACTTCAATATTAAGTCTGTTTGCGCTTTTATAAATTTCTTTTTGAGCCTTTTCAAGATATTCAGCTCTTTCATTTTTTTTCAATGAAACAACTTTTTTAATTTGTTGAAAGGCTTCTGGATTTAAAACTTTCAAACTTAAGTCTTCAAGTTCAACTTTTAAAGAAGACATACCGAGCCTATTTGCAAGTGGTGCCCAAATTTCAATTACTTCAGAAGCAATTTCTTTTTGCACAGAAATTTCATAAATTTTGATATTTCTGATTCGGTCTAATCTGTCTGCAAGTTTTACAAGAATTACACGAATATCATCAATCATTGCAAAAAGCATTTTTCTAAAGGAATCTGCTTGTTGCAAAGTTTTATTCTTAATTCTTAAGTTTGTAATTTTTTTTGAACCTTGAATTATTGTAAGAATTGATTTTCCAAATTTTTCTGCAATTTCATTTTCATCAATTTCTGAAAATTCAAGTATATTATGAAAAAATCCTGCAACTACGCTTTCGTAATCAAGGTGATTTTCTGCAAGAATACAAGCAACTCGCATAGGATGAATAAAATAAGGTTTGTTTGATGTGCGATAAATTTCATCTGTTTTATCTATTAAAAAATTCCAGGCATTACAGATAAAATCTTTATGCTCGATATATTCTGGGTAAGATACAAAAAAATCTTCAATTAAATTTTGAGAATTAATATTTTCGTTTTGTAAACTTTGTTCTATTTTTGTCATTTTTTTATAGCCCTCGTAACTCGTGGTTGACCTGATAAATCATCAAAAGTGATGATGTCAGAAAATCCAATTTCTTGTAAATATTCTCTTGTTAGATGTGCGTTGTACTCACCTGTTTCAATTAAAAAAAATCCGCCATCATTTAGTTGTTCATAAGATTGTTTAATTAAAGGTCGAATAAGCGACATCCCATCACCATAATTGGAATCTGTTGTACTGATGTAACATGCATCTCCGTCTAAGGCAAGAGGTGGTTCCCGTCTTCCGTCTAAAAGCAAATCGTTTACAATACTTCGTGGAACATACGGCGGATTAGAAACTATCATATCAAATTTTTCGGTAACATTATCAAGTAAATCTGCCAAATTGAATTGAACATTCTCTTCTGTAAAAGTTTGTCCTAGAATTTTTTGTGAATTGATTTTTGCAACTTCTAAGGCTTTGTGACAAACATCAGTTGAAAAATATTTTATGTTTTTTGTGTTTTCAAATTGCTTTGCGATAGAAATAAAAACGCATCCACTTCCAGTACAAACATCTGCAACTTTTGAAATTCTATTTTGAAAATCTTGTTCAATAATTTCGATAGCTTTTTCAATTAAAAGTTCTGTATCAGGTTTTGGAATTAAAACATTTTTGTTTACAAAAAATTCTAAACCAAAAAATTCTTTTTTTTCGATTATGTAAGCGATTGGAAGACCTGTTTTCCTTTGGTCAATAAATGAATTTAACTTTTTCAAATTTAACTCATCAAGATTTTCATCCTGATGAGCCAAAACCCAAGAACGATTTTTTTCAAGAACATGACAGAGCAAACAATCAACATCAAGGGATGGTGTTGTTGAGTTTATTAATTGTTTTGTTTGCTCTTTTCTAAATTCTGCTATTGTCATTCTCAAAAAAATTATTGATTATTTTTTAGTTGCTCTTCTTTTGCATAAATACAAAGTGCATCAACCATTTCATCAAGATAACCTTGCATAACTTGGTCAAGTTTGTAAAGTGTAAGGTTAATTCTGTGGTCAGTTAAACGGTTTTGAGGAAAGTTGTAAGTTCTAATTCTTTCACTTCTATCCCCAGAACCTACCATAGATTTTCGTGCAGCAGAGCGTTCTGCATTTTTCTTTGATTCTTCTAAATCGAAAAGTCTTGCACGCAAAACTCTCATTGCTTTTTCTTTATTTCTAAGTTGGCTCTTTTCGTCTTGCTGAATAACAACGATTCCTGTAGGAAGGTGAGTTAATCGAACTGCTGAGTCAGTTGTGTTAACACATTGTCCACCGTTTCCACCTGCTCTCATAACATCAACTCGTAAATCCTCTTGGCGAATTTCGATTTCTGTTTCTTCTGCTTCAGGAAGAACTGCAACTGTTACAGCACTGGTGTGAACACGACCTTGGCTTTCTGTTGCTGGAACTCGCTGAACTCGGTGAACTCCACCTTCGTAGCGCAAACTTCCGTAAACATATTTTCCGCTAATTGAAAATGAAATTTCTTTGTATCCACCAACTTCAGTTTCGTTTGCTTCGAGAACTTCGTATTTCCATCCTTTTGCGTCAGCGTAGCGAGTGTACATTCTGAAAAGATCTGCTGCAAAAAGTGAAGATTCGTCTCCACCTGTTCCACCACGAATTTCCATAATGATATTTTTTTCTTCAAGAGGGTCTGGTGGAATAAGAAGCATTTTCAAATTGCTTTCTAGAGTTGGCAATCGTTCTTCTAAACTTTTAAGTTCTTCACGAGCCATCTCTTTCATATCGTGGTCATCTTCTTCTGTAATGAGAATTTTAGATTCTTCAATTCCTTTGAGAACTTCTTTATATTCTGTGTAAGCTTCCATCAAAGTAGAAAGATGAGAATGTTCTCGCATTATGTCCTTGTATTTTTTAGGGTCTTTTGTTAATTCTGGATCCAAGATAAGTTCGTTTACTTCTTGGAATCTTTGGGACATTTGTTCAAGTTTATTTAAAAGCATATTTTAATTATACCAAAAAGGATGATTTTCTACAATATCTAATAATGTACACTCTGTAGTGTACAAAAAAACGCCTTAAACTTAATTTTTCAAAAAAGTTCAAGGCGTTTAGAATTATATAATTTTAGCTAATACTTATGGTGCGGTTACTGTATTTCTTACTCTGATATAAACTGTGTTAGAGTAAGTTTGACCTGTAATGTCTTCTACTGTGAGCATAACCACATGATTTTTAGCTTCTGTTTCAGTTCCTTCTGTTGTATATGTCCAAGATTGTGCTGTAGATTTTACAACTCCGTCAACTGTCCATATCCAACTGTTAACTTCAGCACCATCAATGTCTGCTGGACCTTCGAATACAATTGGAGTTCCTACTTCAACATCTTGATAGAATGTTGCTCCATCAGGAGTAATAAGGAATTCTTTGTCTTCGTATTCAGGGAAGATAACTTGGATAGATGCTTCTGATTTCCATAAGGCGTAAACAGCATCGTTTTGGTAAGTTTTTGGTGCGTATTCTGTAATTGCTGTATCAGGAGCGCCTTCTGTAATAGGGTAGTCTAATTGACCTGCGTTATCTTCTCCGTTTGCAATCATGTGATACCAACCACCAAAGATAAATCTATCTTTTTTGATGTAGTTTGAAGGATCTTCATCAATTGATTTTGGAAGAGCATATGTTCTGCTAATTGAATATGTGTAACTGTAAATATCTTTACTTGCATAATTTTCTGGCACAGGATCTTTTGCTGGACCATAGAAAACATCACCTGTAAATTCATCACTTTCTAGAACTTTTACTGTTCCTCCGTTTAGGTGCATTGCAATTACAGCAAGGTTGATAAAGTTTTCACTATCGGCATATTCGTATTCGCAATATTCTGATTCACCAAATTCATTTACAGCCTTAATTTTTGCTTTGTACAAAGTTCCTGTTTTAATGTTGATTGTAAATGTAGGTTTTACAGTGTCTGGACGAGCAATTAAGTTTCCGTCAATATATTCTGGATGATCTCGTAAAACTGTGTTTTCATCATAAATTACAGGATCTCCTGCTGGTGTTGTTGGGTCAGTATATTCTGTAACTTCAAGAATAAAGCCTGTTTCATTGATTGCATTATCACGCCATGAAAATTCAATTGTGGCTGTACCAAGAGTATTTGATAAGTAAGTTACATCAAGTTCAGATGGGGCTTCTGGTGGAACATTGATAACATCCTCAAGTGTAATTTCTTTAGTACTTGTGTTACCTGGATCAACATAAACTTCTTCGATATAAGGCATTAGAAGAACATCATTTGCGTTATAAAATCTAGCAATATAATAATATTTTCCAGGAGCAACTTTTTTTGTAAATTTTACATTTGGAGTATTTGATCCTCCGTTATTTATAGAAGCAGGATTATCTATCTCAACAGCTTGTGCTTCTGTATCTGCTATATCATTGTAAAGACCAACTGTAACTTTTGCTACAATATCTGGATTTGTAGCAGGTTTTGTGTAAGTCAATGTTACATCAACTGTTCCTTTTTCTGTTCCAACTGGTTTTAAGTCAAATAGAATTGTTTGTTCACCTGTTCGTAAGTCTGCAACTGTAAATCCAGACATGATAACAGCAGCTCCTTTGGATGCAGTTAATTCAAAACTCCATCTTGAAGCGGCAAGTTCTAAAACGAGTTTTCCGTCTGTAAAATCAGCCCAGGTGTAATCTTTTTCAATTACTTCATCTGTGTACATAAGATTTGTGGCGACTAGGTGATAAGAAAGTTCTTCTTTTTTTTCATCAGTCCAATCATCTGGTAAAATTGTTCTGGAAGTATGATGATTGTCAATTATAAGAGTTACTTTTGTGTTTCCTAATGCATTTGGAATATATCCATTTCCTGCTGCGTCTTTACAAGAAACAAAAACAAATAAAACTGCCAAAGATAAGGCAATTAAAAGTAAAGTTTTTTTCATGGTTTCCTCTTTACGAAAAAAATATCTCATTCCCAAAAGTCTAAGGAATTTTTATTCCTAAAGACCAAATCCCTAATTCTAAATTATACAAGCACTATTAAAAAAAAGCAAATAAAAATGGAGAAAATGTATAAATTTTGATGGGAAAATTTTACGAATTATTCGGAGATTTTTATTTTACAAGAATCATCATATCCTTGAGATTGATAAAATGCGGTAACATAAATTGTGTATTCATCTGCCGGAATTGTATCAATATATATGATAAATAATTTACCATTGTCTTTGATAGCATAGTTTCCTTCGCAGTTTGGAGAGATTTTCCAAGTTGCACTTTCACATTCAGTAGGTATTGCTAAAATGTGATTTTGTCCACCTTTTGAAGAATCTTTTTGAATTTCAATATATTCTTCTTGAATTATTGCATCTGAATTTATATTTCCATTTGAAATAAATTTCATTACAGGAGTTTGGTCAAATTTAGAATTGTAATCAAAAATCAAATTGTCGATTGTAAATCCACAAGAAGAAAAAATAATTGAAAATATAAATGTTGTTATCAAAATAATTTTATTTTTTTTCATTTTTATTTCCTATAGTTTTTCTTTTAAAATCGATTCTGTAAGAAGCCGAAGTTGTAAAGCCAAAGCCTAAACAAGTGTTATATTCTCCACCAAGGAAAATTCCCCAATTATGAAATGAGGCTGAAATTCCCAAGGCAGAATATAAACTTGGTACAACTGAGGTTACTAAGTTTGCTGCTAAGTTTGCACTCCAAAGTTGCAAAAAGCTAACTCCTAGTTTAAGTTCTATGGAACATAAAAAGTCTAAATTTTTTATTGGTGCTAAATTGTAACCTACAAGAATATATGGAACAAATTCAGAAAGAAATGGAGCATGAAATTCTCTTGAATTATAATAATATTTGTAAGGAAAATCTTTTTGAGGAAATCCAAAATTGTAATTTAATCCAACGCCTAGTGAAACAGGATTTAATAATTGAAATTCTATAAATCGTGCTCCACCAAAAACTGAAATTGTGTAAGGTTTTGGTAAAGTTGAAATTCCTAAATTGAAATCTATTGCCCAATCTTCAATAGGTAGTTCTGGAAGGATTTTTTGTTTTACAGGTTTTTCACTAGAATCTTTGTTTTCAAGTTCTGCTTGAGCTTGTTCAAATTCACTTTGCATTTTTAAAGCATCTTCAGGCAAAATAAATTTAGTTTTAATAAAAAGTTTTATCAAACTTCCTTTTTCAAAACCAACTAGCAAAAATTGATTTGAAAAATCTGTATCCATAGAAATAATTTTGTCAGGATTTTCGGCAAAAATTGCTCCTTCTAAAATTCCTTTGTCTGAATAAATCCAAATTAAGCCATTTTGCGTTGCAACATAAATTTTATTAAAATCTTTATTCCAAATATAATCTGTAATTGGAGATGGAACTGTAATATCAAAAATTGGAATACCATCAGTATTTCTTAAAGTTAGTTTATCGGAAGCAGTTTGATAAATAAATCCATCTGAATATTTATTGAATTTTGCACCAACGCAACTTTCTGCAAAACCGTAAACTTTTAATAGTACAGAATAATCTGTAGCATAAATTAAAAAAATGTTTCCTTTAGAATCAGTTATAAGAATATTTTGTCCATCTTTACTATATTCAATATTTAAAATTGGATTTTCTGATATTTTGATTAGTTGCTGATTTTGAATTTCAGAGTTTAAATCTGTTAAAATAATATTTCCGTCGTCTAAACCTGCAATTACAAATTTATTTTGAAAATTTGTAATCGTGTTTAATTTTATTAAAGGATTAAATTCTAATTTTGCTATTTCTTTTTTAGTTTCTGTATCAAAAATAAAAGCTTTGTTACTGTCGTCGTAAGAAATTATAGCGTTTATTGTTTTTGTGTTTTCTTCAAAGTGATATTCTGGATTTTCTTCAAATAAGTTTGGCTCATATGGTAAAATTTCTTCGTAATCAAAAAATTTGATTTGTTGAATTTGTCCTTGATGACCCAAAATTACTTTTTCAACTTCATCTGTAAAATTATTACAAATGATAATTGTATCTGAAATTGTGTAGGCATAATAATTTTGATTTTGACTAAATGAAATTGCCTTTACTGGATAATTCGTATCTGCAATTAATTTTAATGGTGCAAAATTTATATTTTGTTGATTTTCTGGATTTTCTAGTTGAACTAAATTTTCTTGAGCAAACAAAATCGAAGAACAAAATAAAATCAAAATAGAAAAAATAATTTGTATAAATTTTGTCGTTTCAAAAATTTTTGCTTTGATCACTTTTTAGAACTCCATTGGTTTAGCAAATAAACAATTCCTGAATCTTGCAATTTCAAGTTAACACCACAGTCTAAGCAAACAAATCTTCCGTCATCCTGAAGTTTTTCTTTTGCACAACCGATACAAAAAACCTTTCCACATTCAGGACAAATTCCTGCAGGAAGATTATCTGGTGGCATTGCTTTCAATGTGAGTTTTGCACCTTCAGTAAGATTTTTTGGAACAAACCAATTTTCACTACATTTACAACAAGATAACTTTCGCATTGTTTTTTCATTCAAGTTTTCTAAAAATTCTTTAACTAAAGGATTTTCGTAAAATGGCTCTAGTTCTTTTGCAATTTCTTGGCTCAAAAAAGTTTTATTTGTAAGTAAATACAAATTTGCTAAATCAATTTTTAACAGAATGTAATCTTCATTTGCTTGTGTAGAATTTTCAATTCCTTGTCGTAAGGCAAGTTCAGCTCGATAATAATCACCTTTTTTTGTAGCTATACAAGCCATAATTCTAGAAGCCTTTGGAGAAGGTTCTGTCATAAAAAGTCTGGCTAAAAGATTTTCAGCTTGGCTGATTTTTTCATTTTTTACACAAAGGTCAGCATAATCTGTAATCAAAAGTTCATCACGAGGAGAAAGCTCTAAGGATTTTTCGTAAAAACTTTCTGCTTTTTCAAATTGATTATCGTCCTTTAAAAAGTTTGCAATTAAGTGATAAGCATCTCTTCTGTAGTCGATTCCTCTTCCGGAATGTTTTGCGTTAGATTCAATTAAATTAAGAGCTTCTTCTAAACGATTTTCAGATTTTAATATAATTGTGTACAAATTTAAAACTGCTAATTCTTCGCTTAAAATTGTGGAAGCGCTACAAATATTACTTTTGGCAGTTTTTATATCACCTGAATTTAAATTGATTTTTGCAAGATAGTACCAAGCCCAACCATCATCCTCATTTAATTCAGTTGCTTTTTCAAAAAGTGATTTTGCTTCTTCTATTTTTTCCAATTCTAAAAGAATTTCTGCCTTAGTTCTAAAATATAAACTTTCTTTCTCAGAAAGATTGATTGCTTTTTCACAAAGTTCCAAGGCATTTTCTAAATCATTGTCATCTTTGTAAATTGTTGACAACATAAAAATTGCTTGATGGTCTGTTTTTTTTGTGGATTTTGAACTTATGTAAAATTCTAATTCTTCTTTTGCTTTGTCAAATTGATTTTGGTACCAATAGAATTTTCCTCTTAGAGAATGCAATTCCATTTTTTGTTTTGCCGATAATTTTTCTTTTTCAAGTTCAAAAGTTGTATCTACAAATAACTGATAATTTTTTTTATCTAAAAATAACTGACAAGCTTGTAATAATTTTTCGATTGCTTCTTTATTTTGATTTTTTAATTTTAATGTTGAAGCAATATTCAACAAATGAGTTCCTTCTTCATTTTGTAATGAAAATGCTTTTTCGTACCAATCTAGAGCGGAATCAAAATTTCGTTGCAATGTACAAATATGAGCTTTTAGAGAACAAAGTAGGGCAGAAGCGTTTGTTTGTTCTAAAACTGTTTCAAAGAAAGTATCAAATTCGTTGTATTGTGAACTTAAATAAAAACAAGAAGCTAATTCTTCAATTAAAGATAAACTTTCTGGATTTTTTTCTAACTGAGTTTTTAATTCAGAAATTGCTTCCGGATAAAGTTGCAAAGCCATATTTATTCTTGCTTTTAGCAAAATGATTTCTTCGTTAATTTTCTCTTTAGGAATTTTTTTTAATTCAATTAATGCTGGAATGTTTCTTCCAACTGCGCTTAAACTTTTAGAAATCTCGATGTGATGATTTTCGTCAATAAAATTTTCAGAATTCCATTGTTGACTAGATGCATCTGTTTGAACTTGTCGAGACTCAATTACAAAATATGGAAGTGTACAGCAAACTTTTTCGTGTTCTGTCCAGTTTTGACCAGCAAAAGAAATATAACCTTCACTTTGAATTGTATCATCTTGAATTGTAGTTACATATTGATTGTTTATGATAATTGAAAAATTTGTTCCATTTGCGATAATTTGTAGAGGAACTAAATCTTTTGATTGCTTTTTATTTTTGTTTTCCGGAATTTTTGTCCAGCCTAAAAGTGGAATTTGAGTTCCATTAAAAACAACATCAAATCTAAATTGTCCTTTATCAGAAATTAAAAGCATGTAAAAGTTTGAATCGTTTACGCATCTAAACATAATTCCAAAGGCACAAAAACCAGCACTTTTTATATTGCTAGAATTCGTGCCATTTTGAAAAGCTATCTCAGATTGAGTTTCTGGAACTAGAATATTTATTTTAGAAAAATCCAAAGCAGTTTCGATACACAGATTTTTATATTGATACTGTGGGTTTGTTGACCATGCAAAAAGTTCTTTTCGGTAGAGTTCTAAATTGTAGCCTTTATCAAAAAATGTTTTGTATCCATCACCAGATTCCTCTAAAAATCTTTTGTTATCATCTTTAGAGAAATCTGTTGACCATAGTTCGAAAACACTTGCTGTAAAATCAGTTTCTTGGCTTTCTTGTTTTTTTGTAAAAAATTTCTTAAATATATTTAACATAATTTATTCTATAGAAATCGTAATATCAACAGTCGTTTTCAATTTTCCTGTGTTAATTGCTGATGTATCTGTAGGTTTTGTAGGAGATGTAATCCTCAAGTCAGAATTATTTTCTAAGATTTCTTCTGATTGAATACCACTAGTTTGAACTGCTTGAGTATGAGCAATTTCATGTGGAGGAACAATAGTTCCCGCAGAATTGATTGTAATTGTTTGATTTTCTGTTACAATAAATGCTCCTGCGTCAACTGCATCGTAGAAATCTTGGTCTGCATATTCAGTTGATTGTTCAACTTCTGCAACAAGTTCAGATTCATTTGTTCCTTCCATAACAATTTCTTGTTCTGTTTCTGTTGTTTGTTCAATTTCAGAATTTTGTTCATTAATTGAATTTTTAGATGTATTTTCTGTACGATGAAGTTTTGAACCTTTTGGTTCTGGTGGAGTAATTGCCCATTTCCCAGAAAGACAAATTAAAGTTCCATCTGAATAAATTTCTCCAGAAGTTCCGCGAACAGAAGCTGTTGCAACTGAAGTTCTAACTTTAAATCCAACTCGTTTATTTTCTGATTTTTTTATATCAGCCTTGATACTTCCTGCGTCAAGGAACATTGTTGTATTGTAGTTTTGATTTTGTTCTACGATTTCCTCGATAGTTAATCTTGTTAAAGCTTTTACTTCGATTAACGAATCTCCGATATATAAAACAGCACTTGATTTAAATCCTGTTGATATAACAGTTCCAGATGATAAAATATCACCATTTTTTATTTGAATCCAAGAATCATTTAGTTGAACTTCAACTTTTCCTACTACAGAATTTACAATAGCTATTTCTGTGGAAGCAGCAAAAGAAAATGAAATTGAAAAAATGGTTACCAATAAAAATAAAACTAATTTCTTCATAATTTACCACCTTATTTATTAGAATGTAAAACCAAGTTTTAGTCCAACTATAAATTGATTTTGTTTTTCTTCAAGGAATGAAATAAATTGTTGTCCTGCAACTGAAAGATAAATGTCGCTAACAATTTGCCATTTTGATTCAAGTGCCCATTGAATTCCTTCGAATACCAATGCTGAATCACTATTGAATGAACACAAAC
Source organism: Treponemataceae bacterium (assembly GCA_036307825.1). Lineage (GTDB taxonomy): Bacteria > Spirochaetota > Spirochaetia > Treponematales > Treponemataceae > RGIG9060. The sequence goes on from JAXJWW010000117.1 coordinate 13,907, forward strand.
CATCTGAACTTAGTGAAACATACAATGATGATATAGGTTTTAATGTGTATAATAGCCCAGTTTTAATTAGGGATGAATAAGATTGTCCAGTAAGAGAGGATTCTATTTGGGTTATTGGTTTAAATGCGCCAAACGATTCACTTACTGAAGAAGCATAAACTCCATGAAGTGTTAATGATGAAGTTAAAAAGTCAAAATATGAAGTTATATCAATTTTAGATAAATTTGCGATTTGTAAATTCTCTGTACCGTCTGATTTCAAACTCATTCCAAAAGTTGATTGTAGAATGTAGTAGAGTCTATGTGAAATTGCACCGTTAAGTGAAAGTGTTGCGTACATTTTGTGGTAGTCAAGTTTATTAAAATCTACAGAAGCAACAAATTCTGCATTGATAAATTGAGTATTAAATGCATTGAATTTAGCACTAGCTGAAGTTATAAAATAACTTGGTGATAAAGCATATAAATTTCCTTCTGTAATATAAGGACACTCAAAATATCTTGAATTTAGTGCATTTAAAAGTCCAGTGTATCCTGCAAAAAGAGAAAAATCTGTTTTTGTAGATATGAATCTTGCAAAAATTCCGTCTATTGTTTGATTTAATACAAAACCAGTTGTGTCTGTTACAACAAATCTTCCAAGATTAAGTGTTGATTTTGTATTTCCTAAATTTAAGTTAAACGAAAATTTGAAAAGTGGAATATCAAGAGTATTTCCAATTATCATTTCTTGTTCTTCAGCGGATTTAATTGAAAAATCATAAAATCCTTCGCAAGCAAAAAATGAAGTATAAGTTTTGTTTAGAGGAAATTTTAACCAAAGTGATAAATTTTCAGAATTTTCAAGAATGAAAGATTTATCTTCGTAAATTGTTAAAATACTGTTAGTTGTTAAATTTCCACCAAAAGAAAGTGAAAAAGGATCTTTAACAACTGTTTCTTCTTCAACTTCTTCATTTGGAGAATTGTTTAGTGTTGCAAGAAAATCTGTAGGAAGTTGAGTTGCAAAAATTGAAGTACCGAATAAAAAACAAATTGCTATAAAAACTAACTTTTTCATTTTGAAATTTCCTTTTCGTAAATTGTTATACATTTTGACATAATGTTCAAGGCTTCTTTTCCAGACAAACTTTGATTAGGATATTTTTGATAATCAATTAAGCCTAAAGATTGCATTTCTCTAAATGCGTATCTTGGAGATTTTGTAATTGAATACATTAATCCGCCTTTTTTTATCCATGTATTCATACAAATTTGTGCAAATTTTTGGTAAGTAATTTGTTTATATGGATTTTCTGGGATAGAACTGATTCCTCTTAGGCTAATTGCATTTACGGCTTCTTGTTCAGTTGCTATATCTGGTAAAAATCCTAAATATGTGGCAGAAAAATAGGCAACTTGTGCGAAGCTTACTTTATCGGTTTCAATTATTTTAGTAACTAAATCTGCATTTTGGGCAAAAAGAGAAAAACTAAAAAATAGTAAAATAAATGTAAAAATAATTGTTTTTTTCATAAAAAAATCCTTAACAATATTCTATCACATGATATAATATTTGTCATGGAAAGAGCAACTAAATTAAACTTTTTTTCTAAACATTTAGATATAGTTATCGTACTTTCGGTAATTATTCTTTGTGGACTTTTAGGACTTGCCGGCTTTACAGAGAAGTTGGAATTTCGTCTTTATGATGATTTGTTATCAATAAAACCTGCTACAACTCAAAATCCAAATGTTCGCTTGGTTAATATTGATGATGCTGCTTCTGGTGAAATGGGAGTTTGGCCTTGGGGACGAGAAATTCTTGCCGATGTTCTTGTTCGATTGCGTGAAGTTGGTGCAAAAACAGCTGTTTTTGATATTGAATATATTTCATCAGGTTCTTTAGGAATTGCTCCTGATGTTTTAGCGGAACTTCCAGATAGTTTTTCCTATGAATTGGATAATGTTGCAACTTTGATGTCTGATTTTTCAACTTCAATTGCACAAAAAGGAATTTCTCTTGATCAAGTTGAATCGGTTAGTGACGATTTGATAAATAATTATGTAGTTCCTTCTTATCAGAATTTATATGACAAAATTGATGTTTTGGTTCGTGATAATGATGATTATTTTGGAAAAGCAATTCACTTTTTTGGGAATGCTTGGCTTACAATTAACGCTGCCGATTTAAGTATCAAAGTTACACCAGAATATCGAGAATATTTAGATAAAACATTTTTGAATTATTCAGTAACTGATCCAGATGATTTAATCAAAAAAGGAAACGATTATACCTTCAAATTTATGTATAACACAATCCCTGGATTTTCTCCTGCATTGCCGATTTTTATGGAAAATGCAGCTGGTGCTGGTTTTACAAATGTTTCTATCGACAGCGATGGTTCTCGTCGCCGTATTGAACTTTTGCGCAAAAACAATGATGTTTACATCGCACAACTTTCTTTTGCACCACTTCTTTCACTTTTGGACACAAAGGAACTTGAACGAACTAGAAATCATCTTGTTGTAAAAAATGCACTTTTCCCAAATGAGCAAACTCGCCGAGATATTTCTATTCCTCTTGATGCTCATGGTCGTATGTTAATCAACTGGATTCCAAACAACTTTGTTACAAGTTTTAAATCAGATTCAGTTTTATTCTTGATTGATATAGATAAAATAGAAGAAAATTTGATAAATCAACTTAGAAATCTTGAAACTTTTGTTTTACGAGATGAATTTGGTAGAACTTTACCTTACTACGATGTTGTTGCTTACTTGTTATCAAATTATCAGGATCTTGAAACTGAAAAAAATATGTTGTTTAACGAAACTGGAACTTCAACAAAAAATGACCCTCGTTACGATGCATATTTTGCAAGAAGACAAACTTTCTTTTCTGATTTTGCCGAACTTTTTGATCCAATATACACTCACGAAATTATGAATAGGCTTGATTCTCTTGTAACTGAAGAAAATACAGAAGATATTCAAGTTTTGAAAGATTCTGTAAACGAAAGATTTGTTGCTTTAAAATCTGAATATGATTTATATCAAGAAAATTTTGATTTCTTAAAAAATCATTATGACGGAACATTTTGTATTATCGGACATACTGCGGTTGCTTCAACTGATTTGGGTACAACTCCGTTTAATCGATTCTATCCCAATGTAGGAACCCACGCAAATGTATTTAATACAATTATTACAGAAGAATTTATCACTCCTTTAGAATGGTACATAGGATATTTTGGAGCATGTATTTTTGCAATTTTGATTTTGTTAGCTCAGTCCAAAAAGAAATTTGCAATTCAAAACTTAATCGGTGGAATTAGTACTTTAGTTTTCCCTTTAATTTCAATTTTGTTGATGGTACTTTTTAGAATTTATATGCCGATGTTAATTCCTTCTCTTGTACCAATTTTATCCTTCTTGTCTTTGCTTGTTTATCGATTTGTAAATTCAGAAAAAGATAAAAGTTTCTTGCGTTCAGCCTTTTCAACTTATCTATCCGCAGAAGTTGTAAACGAAATCGTAAGTGACCCAAAAAAACTTACTCTTGGTGGAGAAGAAAAAAATATCACTGCGATTTTTACAGATGTTCGCGGATTTTCTACAATTTCCGAAAAAGTAACTCCAAGTCAGCTTGTAAGTTTCTTGAACCGATATCTTACACTTTTAAGTGATATCATTCTTGAAAATCGGGGAACTATCGATAAATACGAAGGTGACGCTATTATCGGATTTTTCGGGGCACCGATTTCTTACGATTATCACGCTTGGACTGCTTGTCTTTCTGCAATTCGCATGAAACAAGCCGAACTTGAGTTCAATGCAGAAATGCTTGCTGCCGATGTTATTCCAATGCCAGTTTACACAAGAATTGGTATTAACACAGGAAATATGGTTGTTGGAAACATGGGTACAGATAAAAAAATGAACTATACAATGATGGGTAACGATGTAAACTTGGCCGCTCGCCTTGAAGGTGTAAATAAAGTTTATCACACATGGATTTTGGTTTCTGAATCAACTTGGTTGGCAGCCGATAGTGGCGAAAATAAAGGAAAAATTGTTGCTCGTCGTATGGATAAGGTACGAGTTGTTGGAATTAATAAGCCAGTTCAACTTTATAACATTGTAGGTTTGCGTTCCGAAATGAGCGAAAACGAACTAAAATCTGTGGATTTTTTCCATCAAGGTTTAGATAGATATTTGCAACGAGATTTTGTAAATGCAAAAAAATATTTTGACAAAGCCGATGAACTTTTCCCAGAAACTGTTACTTGTTACAACAGAGATGGTTCTACTTACAAAGAAAACGGACCTGCTTCAGTATTCTCTGCAAGATGTACAAAGAATATTACAGAAGGTATTCCACCTAACTGGGATGGTGTTGTAAATCTTGTTTCAAAATAAAAAAAAACTTGCAAAAGTCTTTTGAACTGTTGCAAGTTTCTTAAAAATCTAATTTACATGAAGGACGGAAGCAATTCTTCCGTCTGGAGTGTAAGCTTTGTCAGGATTGGTTTCATCCACAAAAGATGTTGTTCCTTTGTAGTAAGCGTAAAAGTAACTTCCCTTTGGAAGTGCAAGTGTGATTTCATAAAATCCAGGCGAAGTTTCTTCTAGTTCATAGATAAACGAATCCCAGTTTGTAAAAGTTCCACCAAGTCTGATTTTTTGTCCTGGTTTTCCATTGTAAACAAATCGAGTATGGCCTGTAAGTGATGGCGTTGTTTCTAAAGGCAAAAGTTTTTCTGTTTTTGGTTTTTTCTGATTTTCAATTTTTACCACAGAAAAATAAGTATCAGCCTCGTAACTGTAATATTTATTTTCGTTTACTGGGTCGTAAGTCCAAATTCCGTCAATAATCAATCTGTAAGAAATATCTGTAATTTTTTCAGGAATTTTGCAAACGTAAAAAAGTAAAGAATCAATAGGTTCAAATTCGGAATCTCGAGTTATCAATCTTTGGAAAGTATGAATTTTACTATAATCTTCAAAATCGAAAGCAATTCCAGTAAAACGAGCATTTTTATTCGCTGTAAAAATAATATAATCCTCTGTAACTACGGGACTTTGAACTTCCTTTATTCCTGATATGAGATTTTCTAAACTATAACTTTCATCTTCTGAAAGTGAATTGTCAAAACAAGTATCAACCATCTTTATTGCATACAAATTTGACATTAAAAAGACAAATAAAATTGTCAAAAGAGATTTCTTAAGGTTTTTCACATTCTGATTATCGGAAAATTTGTAGAAAAAAATTATATTAAAAAACAAAAAATATGTTTAATACAAAATCATTTTTTTCTAACTTGTTTTAAAAAAGCAACCGAAACATATATAGAATAGACTTGTTTTAACATTATTTATAGGGTAGAATAAAGTAAATGCCGGGAATAAATCAGCTTAAAAAATTTATAGAAAATTTAACAACAATAGGTAATGAGCCTGAGGTTCGTACAAGACGAGGTGAACCTTATACACCACTTTCTCTTCCTGCAAACATAAAAGATGTTGATGATGCTGATGATTTTATCTATTCCTTACAAGATCCAAATTCCGATGGGCAAATTTCTTACGGCGATATAAACCCTGAAAATATGAATCCTGATGATTTTAATCTTGATTATTTAATGGGAGAAAAGTCAGATTCAAACAAAGATTCTACTTTTGACGATATCAGTGAGCCTGAGGAACTTTCAGCTATAGATTCATTAGATTCAGTAATTCAAACTGATGAACCTGATTTTTCTTTGCCAGAAGAAGAAATTAATCTTGATGCTTTAAATGATTTTATGGAAAGTGAAGTTTCTGATTTTTCCGAAAATTCTGAAAATTTTGAATCTCAGGAAAATTTTGAATCTGAAATCAATAATTTTTCCGAATTTGAACAATCTGAAACTTCCGAAAATTTTGATTTTTCTTCAGCAGATAATATTGAAAATTTAGAAAATACCAATCCTCTTGATGCTTTTGAACTTCCTGATGAAGTTAATGATTTTCAAGGTGATAATTCAGAGCCTTTTTCTGCTTTGGGTGATTTAGACTCTTTAGGTGAAATCGAAAATTTTGATAATGAACTTGATTCTGATGATGAATTTTCTTCTGGAATTTCTGATGATTTAGCAAATGATTTTGCAAACAATTTTTCAACTCCAGAGTCTGTTCCTGATTTAGATAATTTAGCAGAACTTGAAGAAATTGAAGAACTTGAGGAATTAGAAGAAGTTGGCGAACTTGAAGAACTTGATGTGGCTGATGAATTAGATTCAGCTCAGCTTGAAAATGATTTTGGCCAAATTCCATCCAATAGTTCTTTTGGTATGGAAGATTTTTCTTCTATTGATGATGTTGCTTCGGAAGCACCTTCTGTTTCTGATGGACCAGATTTTAGTGACTTAGGTTTTGAAGTTGAAGAATTTACTCCTCAACAAAGTTTTTCTTCTGAAAATTCCTCAGGTAGTTTGGATTTTGATGGAATTTCTGTAGACGAATTTACTCCATCAACTCCAGTAGAAAAAAAATCTAATGCTACCGAGGGAATATCTTTAGGTTCTGACGATTTTTCCCTAGATGATATTCCAGAAGTTGATTTTTCTAGTCAAGATGATTCTCCCGCTACATCATCTTCTAATGATTTTGATTTTGGTGATGTTGAATTTACAGATCAAGGAAGTTCTGAAATCGGTATTTCAGATTTACTTTCTGAACTTGATTCTTCTTCTGATTTTAGTTCAAATAATTCTTTCTCCGATATTGATAGTTTAGATTCACTTTCAGATTTTGGTTCTTCAAATGATGGTTTAGACACCTTGCCTTCTTTTGGTTCAATGGACGATTTTGAAACCACAGATGAATCAATGGCAAATGCAAGTTCTTCTGAATTTGATATTCCAGGATTTTCTGGGATGGGCGACGATTTTGATTTTGACTATTCAGAGCCACAAGTTTCAAATGAGTCAGTTTACGAAACTCCTGTTGAAAAACGAACATCTTTAACTGATGAAGAATACAAAACTTTCAAGAAAAATCTTCAAGAATATCCATTAAATCTACGAATTGAAATTGAACGACTTATCGTAAATAATGAATTTAAAGATGATGTAGTTTTTGCGGTTATCGAAAAAGTTATAAACGGTGCTGCTGCAAGACAAGTTTCTGCATATCTTTCTAAATATCTTGATATTTCTGTTGATGTTCCTCGTGATTTTGAGCGTCGTACAGCCGAACAATATGAGTCTTATAAAAAGTCATTGGAATATCAATTAAAAAATAGAATTTTGCCTCTTTGTGTTGCATCAATTTTTGCAATTTTTATGGCTATTGGATTATTTTTCTTAGTAGAGCGATTTGTTTATCGTCCTGTCATGGCAGACATGTTGTATAAAGAAGGATATGAACTTTTAGAAAATAATCTTTTCCCTCAATCTGAGGCTACATTTAATCGTGCTGTAGAATTTAAGCCTAAGAAAAAATGGTTTTTGAATTATGCTCGGGGATATTGTGCAAAAAAACAATACGATCGTTCTCGTCGCATGTACGAAAATTCACTTTTGCGTTTTAATCACGATAAACTTTCTGGTATGGAATATGCTCAAATGGAACTTTATGAGTTATATAATTATGAGCGCGCCGAAGAAATTGTAAAACGAGAAATTCTTGATTATCACATAAACGACAAAGACGGACTTCTTTTACTAGGTGATGTTTATCTAGAATGGGCAACCGAAAAAGATCCTGCAAAATTTGAAAACGCTTTTGCTCAATATACTGATTTGATAAATCTTTTTGGTAATAATGATGAATACACAAAACGATTGATGCGTTACTATATTCGAACTGATAATTTGCGTGAAGTTCTTCCTATTAAAGCATATTTTTATGGTTTGAAAAAAAATGTTCTTGGAAGTTCAGATTTAACTGAACTTAGTGGATATCTTTTAGATAAGCTTTATGGATATCTTTCTCCTTCTGATGAATATCTTAGAACTCAAATTGAAAATGTGCGTCAACTTTTAGAAATGGCAATTGAAGCTGATACAACTGTTCCTGAACCTCACTACAATTTGGCTAGATATTTTATCTATACAGGAAATGAATCCAATGCTCAATTATTATTAAATAGTGCAATTACAAATTTTGAAAACTCAAAAACAAGACGTCCTAAACGTATTCAAAAAAATATTGATTGTTACAGACTTCTTGGTGAAATTTATGTAAATCAGCAACAATATCTTCTTGCTGAAGAAACTTATGGTAAAGGTATTTTACTTTTTGAAGAAGAACAAAAAAATAGTTTCTTAAAATCAACTCCAGAAATTGGAAATCTATATGCAGATTTAGGGGACTTAGATTATTTTATTTCCGGTAATATGGATAATGCTTTATTGAATTATTCTAAGGCTACAAAAAATGAATATGATAATGCTTCAGTAAACTATAAAATTGGTTTTATAAACTATGCAAATGAAGATTATGAAAAATCTTTGACAGCATTTATCAAAGCTTCGCAAGAAAAAAGTGAAGATAAAAACTTGCTTTATTCACTTGGAAATGTTCTTGCATTAAGAAATGATGATTATTCTGCTCAAGGATATTATGAACGACTTATTGATAAGTTAGATTTAGAAAAAGCAAGAGCTGGAATTTTGATGCCTCAAATTCAAGGTTCTGATGGTGAACTTGTTGATTTATATATGAAAACTTCAAACAACTTGGGTGTTGTGTTAAATCGTTTGGCAAAACGAACAGGAGATAGTTCCTTAAATGCACAAGCAATGGTAAATCTTTCAGATTCATTACGCGCATGGGATGCATTAACAAGAAATCAAACAACAATGGTGCGTCTTGAAGGAAGTAATCTTGCTGCTCAAAACTTAAAATATATTTCTCATTCTTATAGTGAATTTGAGCCTTCTATTTATGTTTCAATTCCAAGAGTTTTAGATGGCGAACATATTTTGGAACAAACTTTCGTAAAGTAGGAACTAAAAATGTGTAATTATGCTAGAAATAAAAGGTCAGGGATTGTTTTAAGACGATATGCAAACGATATTGCAAAGGAATTATTTAGAAAAGTAATTCATCTTTGTGCAGCATTTATTCCTTTCTTTTTTAAATATTTTTATGTTCCTGTATTGTCCTTACTTTCATTAGTTTTACTACTATATATAATTGCTGAAATTTTAAGATACAAAGGGAAAACTGTTCCAATTTTTTCAGTAATCACTCAAGCAGCGGCTAGAAAACGAGATGAAAATAAATTTGTTCTAGGACCAGTTACATTATCTTTAGGAATTTTAGTTACTGCATTGTGTTTTGATTACGAAAGTGCTTCTGTTGGTATTTATGCTCTTGCTTTAGGTGATGGACTTGCAAGTCTTGTTGGAAAGTTATTTGGAAGAAACATTATTCCATTTTCCCAAGGAAAAACAGCAGAAGGAAGTCTTGCTTGTTTTGGGGCAATTTTTATTTCAACTTTTTTAGTTACAAAATCAGCTTTTTCTGCCTTAATTATTGCTTTGATAGGAATGTTTATCGAACTTTTTCCTCTAAAAGATTTTGATAATTTATACATTCCTATCATTTTGGGTTTTGTAATGCAATATTTACTTCCATAAATAGTACTTGTGAATTTTTGATATTAGCTCATAAAATCCGAATGTTAAAAAAACTGTTCCTAAAATCAACGCTAAAAAATTATCAGCAGTTGTAATCATTATATATCCCAAAAACATTAAAACAAAGTAAAGTGTTGGGCTTTTTAGAAATGGCATTTCTCTTTTTTTACTAGATATAAAAAACGCAAATACTGTAATTATTGCACACAGACAGATATAAAAATTTAAGTAGGAGATAAAACCACAAGATAGCGTAAAATTTGAAAATATTTTTGTATAATTTATAGGTAAAAATCCTGCACAAAAAACTGAAATTAATAATGCTAATCCAATATTTTGGTCTGATTCTTGTAGTTGTTCCAAATCAGAAAACATTGCAGTAAAAAGCAATGTAATTGGAGCAAAAATTCTTCCTATCAATTCAATTCTTCCAAGCAGAATTAGAAAATTAGATGATGAATCCCATAACTTAAAAAATACAACTAAAATTTTTAGTGTTTGCAAAAGACATGCAATAAAAAATCCCATCAAATAGATAACTTCAGGGGATTTAGTTTTTTCAAATGATATGTATAAAAAATAACTTGAAATTGATATAAAAATTAAAGTTATTAAAATTGATAAAATACTAGCAATCGGATTATTCTTTAATAAAAAAAGGTTTGAATTAAAAGAAATTATCCTTGTAAATTCAGGAATATCCGAAAAATATCTCTTAACAAGAAAAATACCAGTCAATATCGAGAATATAATTAGTAATATTGTTGATATTATAAACAAAGATAATAATGATTTATTTCTAGTCTTTAATGTCATATATATAAGATACTCTGTTGTTAAAATTATGTAAAGACAAGAAAAAAAAATCCGACAATATAATAGGATTGAATTTTACTTTTGTAATGGAAGGTATGATATGAAAAAACTTATTATTTGTTTTACAATGATTTTAGCTTTATGTTTATCAGTTTTTGCAGGTGATGTAGCTGAATATACAGATTTAGGTTTTTCTCCAGATGGAAAATATTTTGTTTTTGCACAATACGGAGTAACTGATAAAGATTTTGAGCCTTATGCAGAAATTTATACTGTTGATGTTGCTAAAAATGATTTCCTAAAAAATGGCATTTACAAAGTAAATCCGGGAACTATAAAGTCAGTAAAAAGTGGATTTGCAGTTTTTGAAGATCTTTACAATAAAAACAAAGCAAATATCGATAAATATTGTGGAGAAAAAGCAACTTTAGATACAACTCTTTATCTTAGAGGCCCTGAATCAAAATCTTCTTCTGAAGAAATTACTTTTAAGGATTTTATCAATTCAACTGAAGAAAACGAAATTTTTTATACAATCAACCTTGTAAAACATGTTTCTGGAAAGGGCAAAAGTGTAAAATCTTCTTTCTTTATTGGAGTTGAACAAAAAGACTCTTCTGGAAAAATTCTTTCAAGAAGAGTTGTTGGAAATCCTGATTTTGAAAGAAGTGGAGTTTCTGACTATGTTATCAGAAGAATTATTGCTGATAAATCTGGAAAATCTATAGTTTTTGAAATTGAAAAACAAATTGAAGATTCAAAAGGAACTTCTTTTAGATACATGGTTGAAACTTTTATGTTCTAGAATTTTCAATTTATCAACTTAATTTTAACATTAAAAATTTTGGTTTACTTTTACAAAGAGCTGAAAGACGGAACAATTTCCTTCTTTCAGCTTTCTTACATATATAGTTTCATCTGCAAAACTAACTTCTTGCCACAAAGCTTCTAAAAAAATCGCTTCTGCTAAATCTTCAAGCAAAGAATCAATTTTAGTTTTATCAGAAAAATCTTTTTCACTTAAAAAATACTGAACAAAAAAATAATTTCCAGGTAGAATTTGATTAACTTGCAAATCATTTTCATTGGCTTTTGTTCCAAGATATTTTTTTTGAGTTAAGAAATCTTTTTTGTTTGGATTAATTGAATTTGCAGGAATTTTATTTATAAAGCAAACTAATTCTTCATCATTTTCTTTTGAAAAATCTTGACTTGAATTTTCTTTTATAGAAAAATTTAACGGTTCAAATAGTTTTAATCGTCTTACTTCATAGTTCATAAAAAAATTTTAACAAAATATCAATTTTTTTTCCACAAAATTTATTCATTTTTAATTTTTAAACCTATTATAAAGATGATGAAAATTTTTATTGGCTTGTTTACAAACTTTCGGACGGGTCAAAACAGGAGGAAAATTTGAAAAACTTCATCAAATTTTTTATAACATTATTAATTTCTTCTATATTTTTGATAATTTTTTCTGGAATTTCTTGTACATTAACTCCAGAGGGAATTTCAATTCTTAGTGGAAATTACGAATCACCAAAATTTTTAGAATTAAAAGTAATTTCTGAAAATTCGCTTCAGTTATTGTTTTCAACTTCTATAAATATTGAAAATCTAAAAATTTATCCTTTAGAAGAAAATCAAGAGGTTCAAGTTGAATCTAAAAATTTAGGGGAAGGGCTTTGGCAAATTGATTCTTTTTCAGATTTTGATTGCAGAAAAAATTATCTGATAGAAGGATATGTTTTAGATCAACGAGGAAATAGTTTGTATTTTAAGGATTCTTTCATTGGATTTAATGGACGTGTTCCAAATGTTGTAATAAATGAAATTCGAAGTGAATATTCAAAACCAAAAGTTGAATTTATCGAGTTAAAAGTTTTATCAGAAGGAAATCTTGGTGGAATGGAACTTATGGTGGCTTCCGATGGTGAAGAAAATTCCTATATTTTTCCTTCTGTTGAAGTTAAAAGCGAAGATTTAATTGTTCTTCATTTTAGAAAAATCGAGGATGGGTGTATCGATGAAATTGAAAATGATAGAGAACTTTCCACAGCAACAGAATCAAGTTCTTCAATTGATTTATGGATAGAAAATACTTCTGCTAGAATTGCAAAGTCCGATGTAATTTTGCTAAAAAACAAACGGCAAGGGGAAATTGTGGATTCAGTTTTGTATATGGAAAATTCAGCTACTTCTTGGAAAACTACATTTTTATCAGAATGTGCTGAACTTGCTCTTTCTTCGGAAACTTGGATTGGAAATCCTGTAAATTCAGATGGTTTAACTGCTACAAGAACTTTATCTAGAGTGAATTTGAACAAAGATGCTTCTGCTTGGATTGTGACTGCCACAAGCAAAGCAAGTCCTGGAAAAGAAAATTCTAGTCAGGCCTATTCAGCAAAGTAATTTTTTATAGGCGAGGAAATGGAGAAAAGTTTTTTGCTTTTCTCCATTCATTTTATCCTCTGTATTGCATTGCTTCTGCAAATTTTATGGGGAAACTTCTAAGATACATTCTTAAGATACACACAGAATCCCAAATAGAATTTGGATTAAGTTTTACAAATTTGCATCCAGTTTCTATAGAAAGTTTTTCAAGTTCTCTATTAACTTTTTCGCCAATTACACTATTGTCAAAAATTGAAATTAAAAATAGTCCACAATTTTTACATTTTGAATTGATTTGAAATAATATCCATTCATATTTTTCGATGAAAGATTCTAAATTAAAATCCTTGTCTTTCAAATCTTCTTCCCCAATGTTTATAAATAATTTTGAAGGAACCAAATCATCTAATATAGATTCTAGATAATTTTCAACTTGATTAAGTTTTAATCCGTTTATACTAAAATTGTAAATTTTTTTATCATCAATGTTTCCAAGACAATCTGCTAAATCAATATCAGCTAAACTTGTTGAACCAAAGAAAACGAACTGTCCTTTTTTTGCATTTTTAATATTCATATTTCCTCCTATGACCTGTCGTATTTTTTATGAACGAAATAAATTACAAGATTTCCACTTACAATTAAAAGATTTATCAAATAGATGATTAAAACATAATTGAAAGAATGTGAAATTATTTTTGCAAAAATTCCTGCAATATATCCAATTATTATTAGCAAAATAAATCTGAAACTCATATTTTTTGCAGATTTTGCCTTCACATTTTTTATCAAACTTATTGGCCATGATAGACCAAAACAAATTAACATAATTGCTTCTAAAGCTTCCTTCATAAAACCTCCATCTTTTTTCGATAAAACTATACAAAAAATAAATATTAATGTATAATATATAATTACAATGATATTTATATTATTTATAGTATAAATTAAAACTTAATTTATAACTTTGAACTTATGGAATTAACACAATTACGATATTTTATAAAAGTTGCTGAACTTCAGCATATTACTCGCGCTTCGGAAGAATTACACATTGCACAACCAGCTTTGACTCAAACAATTCATCGCTTAGAAAATGAACTTGGTGTTCCGCTTTTTGGTTCAAAAGGACGAAACATTGTTTTAACAGAATATGGCCGATATTTTTACGACAAATTAAAGCCAATTATCACAGAAATTTATGATTTGCCAGAACAACTTCAAACAATGGCACATCATGAAAATTCTACGATTCATTTGAATGTTTTAGCGGCCTCTAGTCTTGTAACTCAAGCAATTATTGAATATAAAAGAATTGATGATGAGGTGCATTTTCAGTTTAATCAAAATGAATCAAATGATTTATACGATATTTGTATAACTACAAAGTTGTTTTATCAGCAATCTTTGGAAAATCAAAAAGATATGTTTATTTGTACTGAAAACATTTTTCTAGCAGTTCCAAATACACCCCGTTTCCAAAATAGAGATAGCATTTCTTTAGAAGAAGTTAAAAATGAAGATTTTGTTTCTTTGTCAGGAGCAAAACAATTTAGAGCAATTTGCGATAAATATTGTAAAAATAAACACATTACTCCAAATATAATTTTTGAAAGTGATAGTCCAATTGCTGTAAAAAATATGATTGCCGCAAACATTGGAATCGGATTTTGGCCTGCGTTTAGTTGGGGTAAAATTGATACAGAATCTGTAAAACTTTTAAAAATAATTGATCCTTTGTGCAGTCGCGATATTTTGATTAGTTATAAAAACAACAAAACTGATGATAAAAAAGCACGAGCTTTTTTTGAATTTTTAACAGAATATATTAAAGCTGAAAAAAATTAACTTGCTAAAACACAAAATTTCTTTTCTCTTCAATATCTTCCCATTTACTTTATTTTTTACAAATAATTTGTTATACTTAATTTATGTCTGAATTATTAGCTCCCGCAGGGAATATCGAAGCTCTTGATGCTGCAATTGGTGAAGGTGCTGATGCAGTTTACATGGGGCTTAAAAGTTTTAACGCACGATTACGCTCATCAAATTTTGCATGGAATCAATTTGAAGCAGCTGTTCAAGCTGTACATCGCCAAAAGAAAAAGATTTATGTTACTGTAAATACTGTTATCGAAGAACGAGAAACTGAACGACTTTATCGTTTTTTATCATATCTTGATAAAGTTGGGCCAGATGGCTTAATCGTTCAAGATTTCGGAATTATCCGAATGTGTCAGGAATTTTTTCCAAATTTAGAACTTCATGCTTCAACTCAGATGAATATTGCAAGTGCAAAAGCCGCAAACCTAATGGGAAAAGAAGGATTTCAGCGAGTTGTTCTTGCTCGAGAACTTGGTTTAAAAGAAATTCAAGATATAAAAGCAAACTCAAATGTAGAACTTGAAGTTTTTGTTCACGGCGCCTTGTGTGTTTGTGAATCAGGACTTTGCTTGTTCTCAAGTTATCTAGGTGGAAAATCTGCAAACCGCGGAATGTGTGCTCAAGCTTGTCGCCGATTCTATCAAGCGGAATATGACGGTGGAATTGAACAAGGTTATTATTTTTCACCAAACGATTTGCAACTTATCGAAAAAATTCCAGATTTAGTAAATATCGGTGTTGAATCTTTCAAAATCGAAGGAAGAATGAAAAGTGCCGAATATGTTGGTAGCGTTACCGCTGCTTACAGATACTTGCTTGACCACTGGCAAGAAGATAAAAAAGGTTCAATTGCAGTTGCAAAGCGTATGCTTTCTACAGATTTTGCTCGAGCAAAAACAAAATATTGGTACGACTTCAAATCTCCAGAAACTATTGCAGATTCTTTGCTAAATCCAAAACAAGCTGGTGGAACTGGAATTTATCTTGGCACGATTGATAAAACAAAACCAGTTGAAAATCAAGACGGCGAAAATGTACCTTTTGCAAGTTTAGTTGGTGGAACTTACGAACCTGATGAAGGTGATTCAATTCGTTTACATAAAAAAGATGATACAGGGCGAGTTAGTCATAAAATTAAACAAGTTCTATTTGACGACCACGATAAGCGTTGGATTGATATTCCGAAGGGATTTTCTATTGGGGACAGTGTTTATCTTTTACAGACTAAATCAATGTCTAAGCGATATAATCGAGTTCTTCCACGAGATTTGTCTACATTCCGTAAGCAACCTGGTGGACAAGAACTTCCAATTTTAGATTTGTCCACTCCAGAAAAAGACGCTTTGGCATATTTCCCTCAAGGACTTTATGTTCAAGTTTCTACAGTTTCTGATTTGTATGCAATTCAAAGCGAAAATCCTGTTAGAGTAATTTTGGAACTTAATTCTCAAACCAAAAAATCACTTATTGATAAAAAAGAAACTTTGCCATTTTCTAAAAAGCAAACTTTTATTTCTTTAGATCCATTTTGTCCGCAAGAAATTGAAAAAGATTTGATTTCCACAATCGAATATCTTGTGAATGATGGATTTAGATATTGGGTTGTAAATAATCCGGCTCATATTTCAATTTTGAAGTCCTTAAAAGCAACTTGTATTGCGGGACCTTATTTGTATGCTTTTAACAGATGGTCTGCCTCTTGGCTTGAAAATCAAGATATTGATGTGTTTATTTCTCCTTACGAAAATTCACGACAAAATCTTGAAGCAACTTTTGAAAAAAATCAGCGTTCAAGAGTTCTTGTTCCAATTTTTGCATATCCAGCATTATTTAGAATGAGATTTCAGTTGCCATCTTCTTACGATTTTACCTTCTTTACTGATAAAGAAGGAGCTGTTTTTAAAGCTCTTTCAACTGAGGACGGTTCTTACGTAACTCCAGAAAAACCTTTTTCAATTTTGGATAAATCATCATTTTTGAAAGCTGCTGGTTTTACTCACTTTTTAATTGATTTTTCTAAAACTCAAGTAACCAAGGGTACCTTAAAGCAGTTGATGAAATCCTTCTATAAAGGTGAACCTCTCCCAGACATCAGTAGATTTAACTGGAAAGACGGTTTTTATTCTCCAGAAAAAATGGAAGAATATCGTAACTCAAATGAAAGAGCAAAGGCCAATGGTAACAACCCAAGAACTTCTCCAAAAGGAAAACGAGTTGCTACCAAGAATAAGCCTAAAAAACGATAAGTTCCTCCTTTGTCTCAACTTCTTCTATTAATGAAGAATGTTCTGGAATTTCTTCGATGGATGACTCTTCTTTTGGTTTTTTAATAAATTCAATGTGGTCTGCAATAATGCAGATTCTTGAATAATTTTTGCCATCAGAACCCGTCCATCGATTTTGCTTGATTCTACCAACAGCTCTAATTCTAACTCCTCTTTGTCCTTTTTTAGCGCTAATTTTAGCTAAATCTCCCCAGACTTCAATATCAAAAAAAGACACTTCTTTATGGGTTTCCCCATTGTGAGTTTTTACTGAGCGATTAACCGCAATAGAAAAATTACTTACAAAGTTTCCATTTGATGTTTCTTTAATTACAGCATCTCGTACGAGATTTCCTTCAATTACCAACGAATTTATACTGTTCATTATTACTCCTATAAAAAGTTATGAGAAAATATGAATTTTCGAAATAACTTTTTAGCATTGTTTCGTAGCGAAGCGAGAAACAAAAGATAATAGGGAAGTTTGCAACGCAAACTTAAAATGAAAAACGGAGCACCAATTTGTGCGAAGGTTTTCATTATTACTCCTATAAAAAGTTATGTATATACATTTTGCCGGCCAGCGTGTATATACTTATTATTGAGTAAAAAATGAATTTTGAATGAATTTTTTGAAAAAAAAATCAAAAATTTTGAAAAAAAGTTAAATTTTACATATTTTTTACGAGTTTTAATATGTAAAGTTGAACATATTTTGTCAAATGTTGTTTTTCTCGTATATTTTGCAATGAGGGAGTTTTTACCAATGTATTTGCAAGATTTTCAATTCTTTGTATGTTAAATTTTGAAGATTTTAATGTTCTTGCAGTTGAACGAATATAATCTTTAATCAAAGAATTTACATCTTCGGTAAGTTGTTCTCTTGACTGTTTGGTAATTTGTTTATTCCATTGTAATTCATAATTTGTAAGTTCTTGTTCCAAAGATGAATCAGAAGGAATTAACTGTTTTTCAACTTGTTTTATAGCATTCATTATTTCTGTTTTACTTGATGATGTTTTTTTCTTATTTTCATCTTCAGAACTTTCTTCAACAGTTGATTTTACCTCATCTTTTTCTTTATGATTTTTTGGAGTTGGTTTCTTTAAGAAAAGTGAAAGCAACCAAGAAAACAATGGTATTGCATACCAAAATGGCAATTTTATTTTTGCATCATTGTAAATTTCTTGTCGAGAAAGAACCAAAATGTCACTGTAAGGAATTAATTTTCCGTTAGAAAAAAGATTAATTTTTTCTGATACTGGTTCTTGAGAATTCCTTGTTTCATAATGTATTACAGACAAAAAGTTTGAATTTAACAAAGCGTATAAAATTGGATCTAAATCATGAACTTTTTCTTCAAGTCTTTTGTTGAATGCTTTTTGCTCTTTCATACAAGGCAATGTTTCAAAATCTAGAAGTAATTTGTACCATTCGTTTGTAAGATTTTCTCGGATTTTTCCACGAGCTTCTGCACATAATCTCACAATTAGAGGAATAACTTTATTTTTCAAAATAAAATATCGTTGACCTGATTCAATTTTGAAAACAAGCAAATTTGGAAGATTGTTATTCTCTAGTGTTGTTGTTTCTGTGTGAAGGTAATCAGTTAAGTCTTGTTCTGTATATTGTCCAAGAAGTGGAATTCCTTTTGAGTCAACAAATCTTGCAATATCATCTTTTGTAAAAAAATATGGTGGTTTTGATAACATTAATCCAAGATTTTTTAATGCAGTTGTTCTTTGTAAATTTTGTTGAACCTTATTTTTATAGAATGCCGAACAATATTCAATAATTTGAACAGCTTGAAGTTTTGCAATATCATCTTGGGTAAAGTCTTTTACTTTTTCATAATCTTGTCTGATGTAAAAACACAATTGACTCCAAAAGTAAAATGTTTCGCCAGAATTTTTTATTGTATCAATTGTTTCCGCAGGTTTAGTAATTACTTGTGAAAAAAAGTTTTTTGCAGAAAGTTCTTTTCCTGGATTTGAAATTCGTATTTTTTTCAAAAAATAATCGTGATATTCTTCTTTTCGTAACATCAATCGGATTTTTGCAACTGATATTTCCAAAAGTGATGAAATACTTACTGATGATGGAAATAAAATTGATGGCAAATCCCTTGGAAATGTGAACGCCCAAAGATGTTCGTCGTTTAATATTTGTTTTTCTAGTAACTCATAAATAAACTCAGATGTATTTTTTTTGTCATAGATTTCTTGTGTGATATGTTTTGGCAAATCTGATAAAGTTGGAAAAGGAATAGCTGGATTAGATTCTATTTCTTTGTATCTATTTGTGTAGGTTTCAATAAAATAAGCAATTACTAAGATAGATTTTTTTTCTGTGTTTGGATTTAAAATAATCACTTTTTTATCTGGAACGAGTAATTCAAGCTCTTTTGCTACTGCATCGTGTGAATTAGCAACGAATTTCAAAAGTTCATCTTGTTCTTCTACATGTCGTTGAGCATAACGACGCATATAATCACAAAATTCGTTAAAATTTATTACAGGTGAATTTTGTTTGATTGCGTAGTGTTTTAAAAGTGTCAGAATGTTAGCAGTTGGCATTGTACTCATACTTAACATTGTAGCATGATTTATGCTATTTCTCAATCAGTCTTTTTTAAATTTGTCATAGAATATTTATGAAAAAAAGAATATAATATAAACTCTAGCACAAAAAATACTTCTTTTAAAAAGGGAGATAAAAAATTATGTTCAGTACTCGTGTTAATAATTTAAATCCTTATGTTCCAGGGGAACAGCCAAAAGATAGGGAATATATCAAACTTAACGCAAATGAAAATCCTTATCCGCCTTCACCTAATGTGATAAATGAAATTTCAAATTTTGTAAATTCAAATGGAATGAAGTTAGCTTTGTATCCAGATCCAGATTCCACAGAATTATTAAGTGAAATTGCAGTGCATTTGAATAAAACCGGTGGGTGTATGAACAATCCTCAAAAATTAAAAAGTCCAATTACCAAAGATATGATTTTTTGTGGAAATGGTTCTGACGAAGTTTTATCTTTTGTGTTCTATGCTTTTTTTGATAAATTGATAATTCCTGAACATACTTATAGTTTCTATCCTGTTTATTGTGATTTTTATAATATCAATTTAGAAAAAATTCCTTTGAACAAAGATTTTTCTATCAATAAAGAATTGATGTTGGAAAAAGCAAAGGCTGCTAGCGGAATGATTTTTGCAAATCCTAACGCACCAACTTCCTTGTCTTTATCAAATGATGAAATTAGAACAATGCTTCAAAATTATCCCAAAGATAAGGTTTTTGTAGTAGATGAAGCTTATGCAGATTTTGCTGATGAATCAGTTTTATCACTTTTAGATGAATTTGAAAATTTAGTTGTTGTAAGAACTTTTTCAAAATCAATGTGTAGCGCGGGAATGCGTTTAGGTTATCTTGTTGCTTCTGAAAAAATAATTTCTGTAATAAAAACTGCAAAAAATTCTTTTAATCACTTTCCTGTTGATGCAATAACTCAAAAAGCTGGAATCGCATCTTGTAAAGATACAGAATATTATGTTGATTGCACAAAAAAAGTTGTAAGTGTTCGTAAAGATTTTTGTAATTTCTTGCACGAAAATGGCTGGTTTTTCTACGATAGCAAAACAAATTTTATTTTAACAAAGAAAGATGGAATTTCTGGCAAAGAAGTTTACGAAGCAATTAAAAAGCAAGGAATTTTAGTTAGACATTTTTCAACAAAAGGAATTGAAGATTTTGTTCGTATTTCCGTTGGAACAAAGGAACAAATGGAATCATTAAAACAGATAATGAAAAATCTGTAAATTTGAAATAAATTTTGAAGGTGGATTTTATGAAAAAAATGCGTTTTTTGATAATTTCTGATGGTCATGGAGATTTAGATATTCTAGATAAACTTGATTCAGAATTTAAAAAAAGTGATGTAGTTTTGTTTGGTGGGGACTTTGCAAAATTTAAAGAGCCAGAAACAGGTTTACCATTTTTACAAAAACTTGTAAAAAAACACGATTGTATTCATTCTGTTTTAGGAAATTGTGATGAACCTGAATTTATAGAAACAATGGAAAATTACGATATTTCAGTTCAAAAATCTTTAGCTTTTGGAATGGGTTTTTCTTTTGTTGGTTGTGGTGGTGGAACAAAATTTACAGGAACAACACCTTTTGAACGAACTGAAGATGAAATTTTATCTGATTTATCTGTTGTTTCTGATGATGTAGATTTAGATTGGTCAAGATTGATATTAATTACCCACAATCCACCAAAAGATACAAAAACAGATACGATAAGTGGTGGAATTCATGTTGGTTCAGAAAAAGTTCGTACTTGGATTGAAGAATACAAACCTTTTTTTGTAGTAACAGGTCATATCCACGAGTCTTTTGGAATTGATTACATTGGTGAAACTCCAGTTATAAATCCAGGAGCTTTATGCGAAGGTAACTATGTTATTTTAGAAGTAGAGTGGGATGAAAAAGATCCTGATTCTTTACCTAAAATTTCTTCAATTGAGTTGAAATCATTAAACTAAACATAAAAAGTGTACCTTCAAAATTTGTTTTCAATTTTTTGGGTACACTTTTTTTGATTAGATACTTTGAGAGATAAATATATTTTATTGTTTTGGTTTTAAGGTTCTACAAAGTCTAAAACCTAAATAGTTATATGCTTCTGATGGATCAAAAGCGTATCTATCACCGGCGGAAAGGAATGGTGTGTACAAACTCCAGCTTCCACCACGACAAATACGAATTTTTCCATATTCTGGGCCACCAATTGTTACATCAGGTGAATAAGTTGATGAGTCAGAATGTGGTGCGTACCAATCCCAGCAAAATTCCAAAACATTTCCTGTCATATCGTAAAGTCCTACTTCATTAGGATCTCCACTAGATGCAATATCAACTGTTTTTTCGCTGTTAACATTTGCCCAAGGTAAAGATATATTTCTAAAACTTGTAACAGTATTTTTTCTTTGTTCTGGATTTCCAGATGGCTCATCTCCACGCATTAAACCATCTTTTATTTTTCTGGCTGCATATTCCCATTCTGCTTCACTTGGAAGTCTATATCCATTTGCTTCCCAATTGCATTCTGCTAAATCAACTTCTGCTGAATTTACAGAACTTTTTAAAACCTCACCTTTGTATGTGTAGCAAGGTGTTAATCCTTGAATTTCGCTTAAAGCATTACACCAAACGATAACATCACGCCAGTTTATAGTAACAACTGGTTCTAATTTTCGTTCTTCCGAAGGAGTTTTCCCTCGTCGTCCCATAGAACCTTCTTGTCCTGGATTTGCAAACTCATATCCCATTTCTTGTGCTTTTATCAAAACTTTATACCATAATTGATAAGTTGTTTCGTATTTATTCATTTCGTATGGAGGAACTGTAACTTTTGCTGTAAATGATTGTGTATTTTCACCAATAACAAACTTTGATGGAACTTCTGTAACTGTAACCATGGAAATTCCAGAAAGTAATTCATTTTTAGTATTTTTGTTATTTCCAGATTTTTTATCTACCCAATACCATTCGTTTACAGGTTTTGATTGTGCGTAAAAATTTGATACAACTAAAAAAATTGTAAAAAATACAACAGAAAATTTTTTCATAAATTCCTCCTGTAAAAAGTCAATGAGGAAATGTTGATTTCCGATTTGACTTTTTAAGCTGTTTTGCAATGAAATGAAAAACAGCATATGATAAGAAAGTTTGTAAAGCAAACTTTAAGATAAAAACTCGACGCAATTTTAGGAGAGTTTTTATCAATCCTCCTAGATATTAATCTTTCATTGCTACTCGTTCAATTTTTAGCAATCGTTTTTTTTCAGCCTTTTCTAGACGAGCTTTTTTTCTTTCCTCTCGTAGAATTGCCCTCGGTCGATTTTTTGGTTCAGTTGCGTTCTCTTTTAATAACAACTTTGCAGCTATAAAGGTTGCAATTCCACACAAAAAAATTACAAAAATTACTCCAATCCATCCATTATTTTCAAAAGGAAGAGGAACATTCATTCCAAAAAAACTTACTATGAAAGTAGGAATCATCAAAATCAAAGAAATTATAGTTAATTTTTTCATAACTATATTCAAGTTGTTTGAAATAACTGAAGCAAATGCATCCATCATTCCTGATAAAATGTCGCTATATGTGTCTGTCATTTCGATTGCCTGACGATTGTCAATTTCCACACCTTCAAGCCAATCGCGGTCATCTTCATCAAAGGTTAGATATCTTGTTTTACTTAATTTTTCTAATAACAACTGATTACTTTTTAGTGAAGTTGTAAAATAAACAAGAGATTTTTCTAAGTTTGAAAGTTGAATCAATTCTATGTTTTTAATAGAAAGTTGTAATTCATTTTGAATCGTTGTAGAGCGACGATTTATTTCTTTCAAATATCGCAAAAAGATTGTATCTGCTCGACTTAAAATTCGTGTTAATAACGCTGGAAAGTCAGAAAGATTTAATCCCTTCAAGCGATTTGATGAAATATCTTTTAAAACTTCACAATCTGTCCAACATATTGTTATAAACATATTTTCATAAAGAATGATACCAAGTGGAATTGTAAAATAACTTACATCTGCATCGGGAACAAAAACTGGCAATCGAACAATAATCAATAAGTAATCATCTTCCTTTTCAATACGAGAAAGTTCGTCCTGGTCAAGAATATCCAAAATATGTTCTTGTTGAATATGAAAATCTTCTTCTAAGATTCGCATATCTTCACGGTTGACATTACGAGCATCAACCCAGAGAGATGAGTTTTTATCTAATTCTTCTTGTTCTTTATGGATGAATTTTCCATTTTCTTGTTGCCAAAAAGTAATCATGGGCTTCCTTCCTTTCTTCTTAAGAATGTTGCCTCATAAATCCAATTTTGTAGAAAATGCTAAGAAATGAAAATAGAGGCAGTTTTTGTAAATGAGTAATTTTGCTTACTTCCCGGGTCCGAACCCATATCTACCTCCAAAGGTGAGTTTATAACTCAAAAAATATTTGATTTTCAAATACCAAAAATCAGATTTATTTTACTTCTTATTTTAAAAAAAATCAACTCGATTTTTTTTGTTATATAAACAAAGATGAAAAAAAGTGTTTAAATGAAATTTACCTTGACTGCCTGTAGTTTTTTTATATAATTCATTTTATGAAAAATTTTTACGAAAAAAATAGTTTAAAAAATCCACTTTATTCAGAAATTGATTTTGGAATGCCAACTTTAATTGAACTCAATTCTATAAAAGAAAATGTAGAACTTTGCAAAGAATTGAATTTAAATTTTATTGAACTTAATATGAATATGCCATATTGTACTATTTTGGGTTATAATGAAAATGATATTTCTGTAAAAGTTGAATTAAATGATTTTATTTCTGAACTTAACGAGTATCAAAAAAAATATGGTATTTATTTTACAATTCATTTAGATGAAAATTTTAATTTTGCAGATATGAATAATTATGTTCGAAATGCTTATTTGAAAACTTTAGAAAATGTTGTTCATAATTCTTGTAAAATTAAGTGTCCAGTAATAAATATGCATTTAAATCCTGGAATTTATTTTACTCTTCCAACTGAAAAAGTGTTTTTATTTGAAAAATACAATGAATATTACGAATTTTGTGTTGATGAATTTATCAATTTTAGTAAAAATGAAATGAAAAATTTAGATTTTAAGCCATCGCTTTCTATTGAAAATACAAACGGTTGGAAATCTTTTGAGAAAATTTCACTTGATAAAATTCTTAAGTACGATAATTTTGCCCTAACTTTTGATATTGGTCATTCTGAAGCTATAGGTAATCTTGATGAACAGTTTATTTTAGAACACAAATCAAAATTAAAACATTTTCATATTCACGACGGAACCTTGCCAAATTCAGTAACAAAATCTTTTGGTAAAAATCACTTAGAACTTGGAACAGGTAGTATTGATTTATTAGGAAGGCTTAATTTAGCAAAAGAAACAAATTCAAGATGCGTAATAGAAACAAAAACAGTTGAAGCTTTAAAAAATTCTGTATCTTGGTTAAACAAAAACTTTGCTTAAATTTACTTTTTTCGTAATTTTTTACAAAAAGCCCAATTTTATCCGAACGCAAAAAGTTTGCAAAATGTACGATAGTTGCAAAAGAAATTAGTGTAGACGAAAAAGAACCAAACGAAGCCTTGCGAACGAAGTGAAGCACCTGCGAGTTTGGGGATTTTTCGACGAGAACTAATTTCTTTTGGTTCTAATTTCACATTTTGTAAAATTTTGTAGAGTCCCTTGACAATTTTTCATATCAAGTGCATTCTAAACAAATGATAGTTGATAAAAGAAAGCATAGTCGTATTACAGAGATAGGAAAAGTTGAATCTCAAGATTTGTGTCTTTTTCCTGGAGTTTTAGTTGATGTTAGTAAAGTTGGATGTAGAGTTAGATTTCCTACTTCGTTTTTAGTGGACACTGATAATGATTATGAATTAAAACTTTCTCCTGTAAGACATGATTTTGTTGATCCCTTATTTATTACTGTAAAACCTATTTGGCAAAGTACATCTCCTGATTCAACTGAAGTTGGTTTTTCAATTATAAATTCACCAAGCTCAAAGAAGTTTGATGCTTATATTGAAAAGCTTATAGAAGAACAACAAAGTATTGAATCAGACCAAGATTTAATGGATGGAATTGACTTGTGATTGAACATTTAAATTCTGTAGCGTTTTTGGCTTATCCAGAAATGATTGGATTATTACAATCAGAATTAAAAAATCGGTTTGGAATTGAAAAAACTCCATCTAGTGTTTATGGCGATATGTTAGTGTATGATTTAGACGCACTTCCTGAAAAAAATATTTTGCCATATTGGAGTAAAACAACTTTATTAAATCCTTTTATTTTACATTTTGATTCTATTGGTGAAGCTGCTCGTGAGTTAAAAGCAATTCAACGAAATTGGGCTCCTTATCAATTTACTCAATTTAGACGAGCTTCTTTAATTCAAGAAAAATTACCATATATCAATTTGAAAATTAAAAAATTTCCATTCACAGTACCTCAAAATCCTATTGGAATTTATACTTTACTTGACCAAAATACTTTGATAGCTTCTAGTGAAACTTCATCATTTTTGCCTGCTGGAAATTTGGTTTTAGAAGAAGACCACGAAAATCCGCCAAGTCGAGCATATTTGAAATTGCAAGAGGCTTTAGTAAGATTCTGTTCTCATTTTGAAGTTTCGTTCCCTGATGAAAATTCACGCTGTTTTGATGCAGGTGCTTGTCCTGGCGGTTGGACTTGGGTTTTGCGTCAGCTTGGAAGTAAGGTTTTTGCAGTTGATAGGGCAGAGTTAGTTGATTCTTTAATGAATGATTCAAATGTTGAATTTTTAAAGCATGATGCTTTTACATTAAAGCCGGAAGAATTGGGCAAATTTGATTGGGTGTTTTCTGATGTAATTTGCTATCCTTCTCGACTTTATGAATGGGTGAATATTTGGCTAAAAAGTGGTTTAGTTAAAAATATGATTTGCACAATCAAAATGCAAGGTGAAATCGATTGGGAATTAGTTCAAAAATTTGCAGAAATTCCAAATAGTCTTGTTGTTCATTTAAATTACAATAAACACGAACTTACTTGGATGCATTGTGATAAATAATCAGTTTTTATAAATAATACTTTAAAATAATAAAGGTCATCTTGTATTGAAGTACTACAGATGACCTTTCTTTTATTTATCGTGCGTATTCGACGATGCGAGTTTCACGAATCATTGTAATTTTAATTCTTCCTGGATATTTTAAGTCTGTTTCGATTTGTTTTGCAATTTTTCTTGCCAAATCTTTAACATCGCTATCTGGAATTTTTTCGTTATTTACAAGAACACGCAATTCTCTACCAGCTTGAATAGCATAAGCTTTTTCTACACCGTTAAAGTTTTCTGCAACAGCTTCAAGGTTTTCAAGTCGTTTTACATAGTTATCCATTGTTTCGCGTCTTGCACCAGGTCGAGCAGCAGAAATTGCGTCTGCAATTTGTACGATAACTGCTTCGATGCTTTCTGGCTCAATATCGTTATGGTGAGAAGCAATTGCATTAACAATTCTTGCATCTTCACCCATTTTACGAGCCATTTCTGCACCAACTTCTGCGTGATTCTGTTCTGAATCAGTTTCAGTTCCCTTACCAATATCATGAAGGAGAGCCGCTCTTTTTGCAAGTTCACGATTTGCACCAATTTCGGCAGCAATCATTCCTGCAATTACAGCAACTTCTTTAGAGTGATTTAATACATTCTGACCATAACTTGTTCTAAAGTAAAGTCTTCCTAATGCTCTAACTCCATCTTGGTTCATGTTATGAATACCAAGGTCGAAAAGCACTCGTTCACCTTCTTCATAAATCTTTTGTTGAATTTCACGAGTAACTTTTTGTACAACTTCTTCGATTCTTGCAGGGTGGATTCGACCATCAGAGATAAGTCTTTCCAAAGCAACTTTTGCAATTTCTTTTCTAACTGGGTCAAAACATGAAATTACAACAGCTTCCGGAGTATCATCGATAATGATATCAACACCTGTAAGTGTTTCTAAAGTTCGAATATTACGACCTTCACGACCGATAATTCGTCCTTTCATTTCATCGCTTGGAAGTGAAACTGTAGTAACTGTAATATCACTTGTTGTTTCAGTTGCGATTCGTTGAATTGTTGTAACGAGAATTTCTCGAGCTTTTTTTTCTGAAGTAAGTTGAGCTTCTTGTTCAATTTTGTTTAACAAGGCCTGTGCATCATGACGAGCTTCGTTTTCCAAATTTTGAATAATAAGATTTTTAGCTTCTTGTGCTGAAAGACCTGAAATTCTTTCAAGCTCTTGTCGATAGCGTTCTTCTTCTGTTGCAAGAACTGTTTCTCTTTCGCTTATTTCTTTTTCTCTTTTTGAAAAAGCTTGTTCCTGTTCGTCAAGAGTTAATCCTCTTTTGTCTAAGGTTTCTTCTTTTTGAACAAGACGGCGTTCCATGCGTTGTAGTTCCCCACGACGCTCACGGTTCTCCCGTTCTTGTTGATTTCGTTCTCGAATTAATTGTTCTTTTGCTTCAAGCAAAATTTCTTTTTTCTGAGCTTCCGCTTCTCTTATAGCATCCTGTTTTACACGTTCTGCTCTCTGCTCGGACGCAGATAGTTGAAATCTGGCATATAACCAGCGAATAGTCCATCCAAGAACAATTCCAGCAATAGGGAGACCGATATACAAAATATTTGTCATAATCAATCCTCCAAACTAGATTAGTTCACAATAAGGATACCATAAGTTTTTTATTCTGTCAAACAATACTTCATAAAAATATAACTATTCATCATTTGAGTTATTTTGGGTGAGAAAAATTGAACTGTTAATTAAAAATTTGTTTATTTTAGACTATATAAAATCCTATTGTAAAATAAGTTTATTTGTAGAAACTACATTTTAAATTCTTCTCCAAGATAAATCTTTCTTGCTATAGGGGATTCAAGAATTTCTTCTTTTCCACCTTGAGCAACAATTTGTCCTGTACTAATTATAATTGCTCTATCTGTAATTTCAAGAGTATCACGAACATTGTGGTCTGTAATCAATACTCCAATTCCTCGTTTAGAAAGCAATCTTATCATCGATTTTATATCTGAAACGGCAATTGGGTCAATACCCGCAAAAGGTTCATCTAGTAACAAAAATTCAGGTTCGATTGCAAGTGAACGAGCAATTTCTGTTCGTCGGCGTTCTCCACCAGAAAGAGTGAAAGCTGGTTGTTTTCTGATTCTTTCGATATTGAATTCGCTAATCAATTCATCTAATTTATATTGTTTTTCTGCTTTTGTTAAATCTTTTCGTGTTTCTAAAACTGCCCAAATATTTTGTTCAACTGTAAGCTTTCTAAAAACTGAAGCTTCTTGTGGTAGATACGAAATTCCCATTCTGGCTCGTTTGTACATCGGAAGCCGAGTAATACAAGTATCGTTTAGAAAAACTTCACCTCGTGTTGGACGATAAAATCCTACTATCATATAGAAACTTGTAGTTTTTCCAGCACCGTTTGGACCAAGAAGCCCAAGAACTTCGCCAGTTTGCATAGAAAAATCTACACCGCGCACAACTTCTTTTTTTCCGAATTGTTTGTATAAAGAATTTATTTTTAATACGCTCATTTTTTATTCTCCACTTGAAGTATCAGAAACAGAACCGCGAACTTTTCCATCCAAAATAATTTCTTCTGTTTCAAGATTCATAAAAATTTCGTTTGCTTTAAAATTATCTTTATCTTTAATAATTTGAGGAGTTCCAGAAAGTTCCAAAGTTTGTTCTTTTTTCTTGTAAATTGCATTTGCGCCAGTACAAGTATTATTTTTCTGAATCAATTTAACATTGATTTGCATATAAGCAACTTCAGATTTTTGATTGTACTCGATAATTTGGGCTGAAGCGTTAATTTCATTTTTTGTATCAATCATAGAAACATTGCCTTTTAAAACGGCAACTTCAGTTTCTCTGTCGTATTCCATTTGCTGACAAGAAAAATCAAATTCACTTTCGATACTTTTTCCAGAAACATTTCCAGTTGCATTGATAAATCTAAAATCTTTTCCTGAAAGGATGATTTCATCAGCACGAATTTCCATCGATTCGGTTTTTATAAAAGCATTTCCAGAAAGTTTTGAATATTCTGAATTTTCCCCTGTTGAACCATTCATTTTATCAGCGGAAAAAGTAATTTCTTCTGCAAAAAGAAAATTAGAGGCAAAAATTATCAATAAAATTGCAAGACTAAAAATAAATTTATTCTTCTGAAGTTTCATCAGTTGTACCTTTTTCTTTATCTTCTATTATTATTTTTCCTGTGGTTGCATTTTTGAAGGCATATTGCCAAGTTACACCACTTGCAGAAAATCCTTTTCCTTCCAAAGTAATTTGAGAGGTGTTTTCTGATTTTGGTTTTACATAACCTTTTTTTTGTTCAGTTGCAAGGTTTGAAATTGTAACAATATCTTCTTGTGAACTTGTTAGTTGTTCGGTTTTGTTATTCCATTTTAAATTTTTAGCTTGGATATTCATACTTTGTTCATAAGAAGTTATAGATACAGAATTAAACATGGTGTAAGTTTCGGATTTATTATCAACTGAAAGCAATTCAGCTTCACCTTCAACTTCAATTAAATTGGTATCATTAAATAATTTAAATCTTACATCTTTTGCAAAAGAAGCGTTTAGTTTATGATATTGTTCCAATGTATTTGCATTGATAATTGCCTTTTTTCTTCCTTTTTCAACTTTTGTGAGTTCAAGTTCTTCAAAAGTAAACTCTGGTGCTCTAATCTGTTCTGGTGTGTCAGATTCATATTCAAGGGAACATCCGAAGAATGAGAAAAAAATAAGAAATAGTATTGAAAAGAAAAAGGAATTTAATCTTTTATCCATTGTCTTAATTTTCACATCTACTGTGATTTTTGTCAACATATTAAAACATTTGATTTACTTTTTTTTATTCGTATTGTACAATATTTAAATATTAAGGAACTGTAGAATATGGCAGAATTATTAACAGATTACGAATTTGAACTTTTTAGAAAAAAAATTTACGATGAAAGTGGTATTACTTTTTCAGAAACTAATCGTTCGATTTTGGATAGTAGAATAAAAGAAAGATTACGAGAAAAGCAATTTGATACAGTTGATAAATATTATAGATTAATTTGTAGCGATAAAGAAGAAATGAAAGTTTTTCTTGATTCAGTTACAACAAATCTTACTCGCTTTTTTAGAAATCAGGCCCATTGGGATGCTTTTGTAAATTATGTAATTCCAAAGGTTATTGAAAACAAAAGACGAAATGGAGATTCAATCATTAAAATTTGGAGTGCAGGTTGTTCTACTGGAGAAGAACCTTACACAATGGCAATGATTTTAAAAGAAATTTTGCCACCTCCGTATTCATTTCAGATAGTTGCTTCTGATCTTTCTTTAAAATCTTTGATGGTTGCAAAGCAAGGTTTTTATCCAGATTCAAGAATTTCAGGAATTCCAGAAAAATATTTGAGTTCTTATTTTTTGAAAACTGAAGGTGGATATCAAGTTTGTAGTGATTTGATGAATTGTATTCGATTTGACTATCACAATTTGAAAAATGATTCAGGTTTACGAAATTTAGATATTGTATTCTGCCGAAATGTTCTTATCTATTTTGATGAAGCAGCACAACTTGCAACTATAAATCGATTTTGGGATTCAATGGCTTCTAAGTCTTACCTATTTATTGGACATTCAGAATCCTTATTTGGAATGAAAACAGGCTTTGAGTTTTTAAAAACTGATTGGGCTTGTTTGTATCAAAAAAATGTATAACTAAATACCTGTTTTTATAGAGGATTTTATGGACGATATAAAGGTTCTTGTTGTAGATGATTCAGCATTTATGCGAAATATAATCACTAAGGTAATAGAGTCAACTCCTGGTTTATTAGCTGTAGGGAAGGCTATGAATGGTAAGTTTGCTTTAGAAAAAATACCTCTAGTTACTCCTGATATTATCATTTTAGATATTGAAATGCCAGAAATGAATGGTATTGAATTTCTAAAAGAAAGAAAAAGACTAAATATAGATATTCCCGTAATCGTACTTTCTTCTATTGCACAAGAGGGTGCCTCTGTTACAATGCAATGTCTTGCTCTTGGAGCTTCGGACTTTTTAACAAAGCCTTCTGTTGGTGCTAGTGATTTAGGTGAACTTGCAAAAAATCTTTCTGAACTTTTGTTGTCCTATGGTGGACAATACAAAAGGACTAAGAGTCTTCAACAGAAACGAACTTTATTACAGAACAAAAATGATTCAACTTCTGTAGTTGATAAAAATAGAGAAATTTCTTCAAGTTTTGCAGAAAAAAGACCAACATCAATTTCTGTTTCAGGTGAAAAATTACATTCAAATATTGATTCTTCAAATCGGCCTTTTTCATTTTCTAACAACCAAGAAAAAAAAGAAATAGAAGAAATCAGACCTTACAGAGAACCTGGAAAAATTGAAGTTATTGCTATCGGAATTTCAACTGGTGGGCCAAATGCTTTACGAGAGGTTTTTGCAAAAATTGATCCAAATCTAACTCAGCCAATTTTAGTTGTTCAGCACATGCCAGCAGGTTTTACTGCTGAATTTGCCAACAGTTTGAATCAGATTTGTCCTTTGGAAGTAAAAGAGGCAAAAGATGGAGATTTGCTAAAACCTGGTAGAATTTTGATTGCTCCAGGAAGTATGCACATGTATGTTGAAAAGCGTTCTTTAGCAACTATCGTAAGATTAAGTGATGCTCCTTTATGTAATGGACATAGACCTTCTGTTGATGTACTTTTTGAGTCAGTTGCAAAATGCTTTCAAAACAGAGCGTTAGGTGTAATTATGACTGGAATGGGAAAAGACGGTGCTGCCCAACTTGCCGAAATGCGTCGTGAAGGCGCTTGGACTTTGGGGCAAGACGAAGAATCTTCTATCGTTTACGGTATGCCAAAAGTTGCTTACGAATACGGTGGTGTTCAAAGACAAGTTTCTCTTTTAGATATGGCTGATGCAATTAGCAAATTGGCAAGAGATAATCGATAACAAAAATTTACTTGTGCAAAAAAAGCACTACCTAATTACAATGTGTAAGTAAGTAGTGCTTTGTGGTTAGCAATAGAATTAAATTTGTCTTTTCTCTACAAAATCCGCCCATTTATCAACTTTACAAACGAGGGATGAATTATTTTTCATATACTGTAAACGAAGTTATTTGCTTCATAATACCTGGGGTATTTATACTTTGTAATGTTCCGTTTGCATTAAAGATAGTATCTTTATTCATATCTGCAAATTTATCATCATTAGAATAATATTTTATTGTTACAATATGATAATAGCTATCTTTGTATGTATTGTATGTTTTTTTACGTAATTCTATTAATCCAATATCTTCTGTATAAATACTAGAAAAACTCTTCATTAATTTTTCAAAGTTATCCTTGGAAAAGTATGAAAACATTACATTACTTTCTACCAAATACTTATAGCCTTCTATATCACTTTTCTTAACGCTAGATATTTTTAAGTCTCCACTAAAATCAGCATTTTTTACTTTGTCATAATAATTTTCAAACCAAAGTTCAGTTTTTTCAGCTTTTAATTTCCATACCAAAGAAGGAACACTACACAATCCAGAATATTTTGTTGCTAATTCTTCTAGTGTATTAATATCAAAGCAAATAAGATTTACATCATTAGAAAAAAACTTTATCATAGTAATTGTAAGTTGTTCTTCATTTTTATTTAGTTCTTCAGATAAATGTGTTTCAACATTTTTAACAACAGAGGTAAAAACCTCCTTTTTGTTTAATATAGTTTTATTCTCAGCCCATGTATATGTTACTCCGGAAATCTTTGGTGTTCCTTGTATTTCAGAACCATCAGCATTAACCATGCGATAAAATATTCGATTATCATTTTTTATTACTATTTTTTGTTTACCATTTTCTTCTACGCAGGAAGCATTTAATAAACATTTATACTGTGTATAAGTTTTGGTAAGCAAAACCTTTGTTTCTTGTGTCCATGTATATGTAAAATATATCAAATTGTTATCTACATCATAATCAATAAATTCATAATTCACATCTGTTCTATTCTCAATTGCAGAAATTACTCCAACAATTGAATCCAAATTAAAATCAACATTTTGTGCATACAGTCCTACTGAACATAGCAGACAAATAAACAAAATACTTAGTTTCTTCATAAAAACCCCTTGTAATTAAAATTATACTTAGATTATATACCTATAACTAAATATTTAGCAATAGATATCTGTAAAATTTTAGTTATTACTAAGAAAATAGTGTTTATGAGTATTGATTTTTACACATTAGGACAGAGAATTCAAAAGAAGCGAAAAAGTCAAAACAAAACGCAAGAAAATCTTGCCGAGGCAATTTCTGTAACGGTGGGATATGTTAGTCAAATTGAAAGAGGAATAACAAAAGTTAATTTAGAAACACTTTCTTGTATTGCTGAATATTTGTGTTGTGATATTTCTGAATTTTTGTCTGATACTGTAAAAAAGACGGATAATTATCTTTCAGAAGAATTTTCTAGTGTGTTGAAAAACTTAAATTCAAATAATCGAAAAATCTTACTCGAGGTTGCTCAGGTTTTAGAAAAAAATCAATAATTAAAATGAAATCAATTTCCCTACAAAACTTCCACAATTTCAGTTTTTCGTAGTTTTAGCAAAGTTTTAGAACAGATAAAAACTAAGACAGAAGTTATTATCAAGCCAAGTAAAACCCCAACTGCTTGGAAGATTTCAGTATTTTTTGCTTCAAATTTTATTCCAAGTTGGCCACCTAGAAAAAATCCTAAAATTGCACCCAAAATTGGAACTATTAGCGAAAAAAATCCTTGTAAAGTTTGGCTTGTGGGATTTGCTTTTATTTTTACGATGTCGCCTTTTTTTATTTCTAGGTTTTTAGGATTAGAAACTGAAAAAGGCTTACCTTGTTTTGCACAACCTGATTTTTCACAATTTATACAAGTGTCAGTAATTAAAGGAATTACTTGAATTTCAGTTTTTGTTAAATTAATTATTAGAGCATTATCAACCATAAATTGTTCCTGATTTTTTTAGATTTTTCATAATTGCACTACATTCATCAGCTCCTGTTTTATTTCCAAGTTCTAAATATGTATCTCGCAAGTTGAAAAGTGCATCATAAAATTGTGGATATATAGAAATTGCCATTTCAAAGGCTTCTGCAGCATCTTCATATTTTTCTTCTGAAAAATAAAAAACACCTACATTGTTCCAGCATCGTGCATTCATTGGATTTAAATCAATTGCTTCCATTGCGTACATAAAAGCATCATCATTTTCTTTTAAAGAAAAACAAACAAGAGATAAAGTTTCCAAAAGTTCTTCATCAATATCGTTGAGTTTATAAGCTTGAAGAAGTGCATTTTTAGCGTCTTTAGGATGTCCCGAGTCACGATATGTAATTCCTAAATTGTACCACAAAAGATAATTATTTTTGTCAATTACTATTGCTCGTTTAAAACAAGCAATAGCTTCTTTGTAGCAACCTTGTGAGGTAAGTTCAATAGCTTGTATATTTAAATTTTCAGAAGTTTCTTGCATTTTTCTATAACAAACTCATAAAAAGATTTTCTATTGCTAAACTAGCTTTGTTATTATTGTAAAGTTCCTTAATTTTTTTGCAAGAGTTTTCAATCATATTTGAAGCATAATTTTTTGCTTCATCAATTACTCCTGAAGATTCTAGCAATTGAATTGTATTTTCAATAGAAGAACTTTCAATTCCTTCCTTACTTGCAAGTTCAAAATTTTTGATGATAGTTTCTTTATCATCTGGATTTTTTTGTAAGTGAAGAATTATCGGAAGACTTTTTTTGCCTTCGATAATATCGTCGCCTCGTTTTTTTCCTTTGTTTCCTGTAGTGATATTGATAACATCATCTAAAACCTGAAATCCTTCCCCAATTTCAGAAGCGATTTTGCCAAGAACTTCGGCTTGTTCAAAAGTTCCGCCACCTGCAATAATTCCGGCTTGTGCAGAAAGAGAAGCTAATGTTCCTGTTTTCATTCTTACCATGGCACTGTAAGATTCTTGTGTAGGAATTTCTTCCGGATTTCTGTGCCAAAAAATATCCATTGCTTGACCAAGATGTAATCTGCGTAATTGTGTGGAAAGTAATTGATAAAATGAATTTTTTAATTGAAGGTCGCTAACTTCTTTTTCGATTACAGAAAATGCTGAAAAATAAAGCCAAGAAGCAGAATTTATGGCAGTATCAATTCCCCAAGTGATATGAGTTGCAGGTTGACCTCGGCGTTCATCTGCGCCATCTTCAATGTCATCGTGTATTAAACTTGCGGTGTGTACAAGTTCCACAAGTGGAGTTAATTTGTAAGCAAGTTCAACTTCTTCATTTTTGATAAGTTCAGCGCACAAAAACATAAAAATCGGGCGCCATCTTTTTCCGCCAAGTTTAATTAAATTTCTGCAAGGTTTTACAAGTTGATTAAAGTGTTTTGTTTCAACTCCAGTTGGTAATTGTGAAAAATTTAATTCTTGCCACAATGCATCATTTTTTGAATTTTCTAAATCTGGAAGAAAATCATCTAAAATATCTTCTATTTTTTGAATTTTCGGTGTATAATCAAATTTCATACTAATAGTATACTTTTTTTTGCCGAAAAATAAAAGAGAGAATACTATTTAAGTTTAGGCTGTTTGTAAAAATACTTACAGTTATTTACGATTAGGAATATCAATGGCAAATAATAGCTATGAAAAACCAGACTATTGGTCTCGAAAAGCCTTTTCTGAAGGTTATCCAGCAAGGTCTGTTTATAAATTAAAAGAAATCGATGAAAAATTTGGTATGCTTAAAAAAAATTCTCGCATACTAGATTTAGGTGCTTCTCCGGGAAGTTGGACAGTTTTTGCTTTGCGTACTTTGGACGGTACGGGGCATGTTACTTCAATTGACTTGAATCCACTTGCAAAAGATGTAAAAGGTGATAATTTAACTTTTATCCAAGGGGATTTGTACGATGAAGAAGTTAGAGCAAAGGCAATGGAAGGCGGATTTTATCAATCTGTAATTTGTGATGCAGCTCCTCGTACTACCGGAAACAAATTTGTAGATACTGCTCGTTCTACAGGGCTTGTTGAGTTGGCGATTTATTATGCTCAAACAATGCTTGCTCCTGGTGGAAATTTTGTTGTAAAAATTTTTCAAGGTGGCGACCAACAAAACCTTTTAAAACAAATGCGAGAAATTTTTACTTCTGCACGAGGTTTTAAACCAGAGGCTTGTAGAACTGAATCTTTTGAAACTTATTTGATAGGTTTAAATAAGAAAGGATAAAATATGAAAATTAAAAATAGATTTTTTGCACTTTGTTGCATAGTTTTGATTTTTACTTTTTTCTCTTGTGAAAAACAAGAAACTCACGGACAAGGTGGATATGATACCTTATCAGCTCCTGTTTCTTATGATGATATAATTTTAGCAGAAGAAACTTCGGTTTATAATGAACCAACTTTGGAGTATATCGTTTACAGAGTAAAACCTGGTGATATGATTGGAACTATCGCAAAGGAATACGGAGTTACAGAAGATACAATTATCAGTGTAAATGGTGTAAAACAAAGTCGTCTTATTCAGATTGGAGATTATTTTAAAATTCCTTCAATGCCGGGAATTATGTACACAGTTCGTGCAGACGGCGAAACTGTAGAATCAATTTCTTCAAAATACGAAATTGCCGCAGATAAAACTGCCAGAGTAAATTCTTTAGAACAAAAAGTTGCTCTAAAGTCGGGAACAACATTATTTTTGCCAGATGCAGAATTAGACTGGGTAACTCGACAGGAAATTAACGGCGATTTATTTACTCGACCTTTACGAAGAGGGTATTATTTTTCTTCTTACTACGGATGGCGAAGTAATCCATTTTCTGGTAAGCGCACTTTTCATGGTGGAATTGATATGGCTTGTCCTGCAGGAACTCCGATTTATGCTGCCTTAGTAGGAACTGTTTCTCGTGCTGGATACGATACAGTTTACGGAAATTTTGTTGAAGTTAGACATCATTCTGGATACAAAACTTTGTATGCACACATGACTGAAACTAAGGTAAAAAAAGGTCAGTCTGTAACAACAAACACAATGGTAGGAACTGTAGGTTCTACAGGTTTAAGTACAGGAAATCACTTGCACTTTGCTGTTTATAAAAACGGGAAAAGTATGGATCCACGCCGTTTGTGGAAATAAAATCAATTCCTCCAAAAGTCAAATTCATACAAACATTTGGAAGAATTTTAAAAATACTTAAAATAAATTTTAGTTAAAGTTAGACTGTATTTTCTTTAATAAAGTGAATACAGTCTTTTTTTCATCTTCAGAAAAACCTTCGTAAAATTTTTCTAAAAGTATTTTAGAAATTTGTTCCATTTTGTTAGTGTAAGATTTTCCCTTTTCTGTAAGTGAAATAAGCCAAACTCTGCTGTCAATAGATGATTTTTCTCTGTGTACATAACCAAACTTAACTAACTTTTCAATTAAAACTGTAGTTGTTGATTTATCTTTACCAATTTTTTGAGCAACTTCTGTCATTGTTAAGGGTTTTAGTTCTGAAGTTTTTTCATCCTTATTTTGAGAAAGCGTAAAAATGATAAAACCATGAGATGATGCAAGCTTCGATAAACCTTCAGATTTCAATTTACAATCAAGAAAGTATGTTGCTTCTGTATGAATTTGATCAATTAAAGATGATATTGTTGATAATTTAAATTCTTCTGAATTTTGTGTTAATTCTTCCATAGTTATTTATTCTATCATTCTATTTGTCCATTGACTAGACTCTAAGAAATGAATAAAATTTTTATATGATTAAATTTTTACTAAGAAAGAATTTTGTAGACGGTTGGGACAATATGTTCCTAATTATTTTGTGCAATTTTATTGTAATTGCTATGTGTATCGGTGGATATTTTGCTATTGCTTCAACAATTTCAAATATTTATCTTGCAGTTGCCTTATTTTTTGTGATTACAGCAGTGGTTTTTATTCCCTTGTTTTCTGTTGCTGAAGTTTGCCAACAAATTGCTTGTTTTAAATCAATTGAAACAAAAGATTTTTTTGTAAATGTTTCAAAAGTATGTAAAGTTGCAATTCCTTTTGGTTTATTCTTTGCATTTTTGATAATTTTGGCTTTAGTTGCTTTTCCATTTTATGCTCAAAATGAAAGTCTTTTGGGAATGGCTTTAGTTTCGTTACTTTTTTGGGTTTATGTTGTAATTGTTCTTTCTTTACAATGGTTTGTTCCTCTTTATGTAAATATGCATGGCGGATTTTTCAAAACTCTAAAAAAATCATTTATTTTCTTTTTTGATAATGCAGGATTTTCAATTTTCTTTTTCTTATACACAATTTTCTTGTGGATTGTCTCATTTATAATTGTTTTTTTAGTTCCAGGATTTTC
This sequence comes from Treponemataceae bacterium, assembly GCA_036307825.1. GTDB lineage: Bacteria > Spirochaetota > Spirochaetia > Treponematales > Treponemataceae > RGIG9060. The sequence continues at coordinate 52,960 of JAXJWW010000117.1, forward strand.
TGGAGTGATATTGGCTCAATGTAATGCCGTAAAACTTAGAATGTATAAATATGATTGGTTAGAAAAAAATCAAGATGAAATCAGTAAGTCTAAAGGTAGAAACTTTTTAGGAAGAGTAAAAATTCCTTGGTCTGAACTTATTGCTGAAGATAAAGAAATGTTAGGTCATAGAAGTTTCATGGATTTAATTTTTCCATGGCGTTAGTTTGCAGACAAACTTGTAAATTTACAGCTGTTTCTAATTTTATTACGGAACAGCGATAATAAGTTGTTCCAAAAATTGAAATTTTTCTCGCAACTTATTATTATAGAAATAATTTTAATAAAATTTGAAGGTTAAAAATATGAAAAGAGTTGTTGTAATGTTAGCAGATGGTTTTGAAGAAATTGAAGCACTTGCGCCAGTTGATTTGTTGCGACGAGCCGGAGTTGAAGTTCTTACCGTTGGAAACGAATTAGTAAAAGGCTCTAGAGGGATTAGCGTTGCTTCTGATATGGGCGTAAAAGATTTTATGCAAAATTTAACTAATGAAAATTTGCCTGATGCTATAATTGTGCCAGGTGGCTTGAATGGAACAAAAAATCTTGCAGCTTGTAAAACTGCTCAAAAATTGATTACTGATATGTGGAATGAAAAAAAATTGGTTTGTGCAATTTGTGCTGCTCCTGTTATCGTTCTATCGCCTTTAGGAATTTTGAAGAATAAAAAATTTACTTGTTATCCTACAATGGAAAATGATTTTGCAGAATTTGCTGGTGATAATTGGCAAGATAAAGTTTTAGGTTCAATTCATCAAACTGATAATGTTGTAATTGATGAAAACTTAATTACTTCACGAGGCGCTGGAACCGCTTTAGAGTTTTCTTATGCAATCATAGAAAAATTATGTAACAAAGAAACAATGGAAAAAGTAAAATCTTCAATTGTGGGATAAAACAATTTCTATTTCATTTTTACAAAATATCACAACCGTAAACTTCCCGAACTTTTTGTGCCATTTCGTTTGCAAAGTCTAGGCAGTCGATTATTGATTCTGCATTTTTTCTTCTGTCGTGAAATGCTTTTGCGATAGAAAACCATCGAGTTATAAAACTTCCAGTAAAACAGTCGCATGAACCGATTTCATCAAAATAATTTGTTGATGTGGCAGAAGTTGAATAACAACTGCCTTCAAACCAAGCCCTTGATTCGCAGTCTATACCCAATTCTATTATAAGTGGACTTTCGTAGCTTCTATCGTACTCGGTAATTTTAAACAAATCTGTTGAATGTCGCTTTAAAAAATCATCAACTAATTTTATTTCTGTTGCTTTTCCTGTGATTATCAAAGGAAGTTTTTTGTGTAAATCTAATAGTTGCTGTCCAACATATTCTGTCATGCTCAAAGCACCAATATTTATTAGCAAAGGCTTTTTGTATTCGATGCAATCCTCAATTAATTTTTCCCATAAAGGTGCATCTTCCATAATATTTGCTTCTGTAACTATACAATCTGAAGTTGATAAATAATGAGTTCGAATTTGAATCGGGTCCATATCAACAGAGTCTGCTGGAGACGCAAAACAAACTGATTTTCCGTATTTATCTTTTGGGTTTTTTTGATGAAGAACTACAAAAGTTCCAGTAGTTTTTTTTCTTTTATCGAAAAAAGCACAAACTCCATATTTTGCAAGTTCTCTCTCAAAAAGTTTTCCGTTTTCATCATTACCTATTGTGCTTGTAAAAAAAGATTTTGCTCCTAAATAAGATGCAATCTTTACAATATTTGCTGAAATTCCACCTGCAACTTTCTTTATATTGTTTGCTTTGTGTTTTTCAAGATTAGGATAAATTTTTTCCATCTCATCTTGAGAAAGTCTTGTAAGATTCTGATCTGCAAATTTTAGAGGAATTTTATTTACTGGTATAAAAATATCTACTGTTGATCTTCCAATTCCATAAAAAGTAGGCATAATAACTCCAACTGAAAAACTTTAACCTATAATTTAAAGTTTAACATTGGATTTCTGATTTTACAAGAAAAAGTTTTACAAAAAATAAAAAAAAACTTCCAAAAATCCTACTGTTTAATTAGTAAAATTTTTGGAAGTTTGTTAATTTTGTTTTTACAGAAAAGTTGTCGGTTTTGTCTGAAAAAAATGTCATTCCGAAGTTGATTCGGAATCTACAACACATAATGTATTTAGATCCTGAATCAAGTTCAGGATGACATAAAAAACTCTTATTATTTCATTGCAAGAATTGATTCAAGCTCAGGATTTTTTACTAAATCGCGTTTTAATCCTTCTGCTCGAGCTTTATTTACATAATCTTTGCTTTGGAAAGAATATGTAAAGTTTGTGTGAACATCGTAAGTGCCTTTCATCAAAGCGTAAGCATCTTCTGTCATAACTAATTCTTCATCAGTTGGAATAACAAAGATTTTTACTTTTGAATCATCTGCGCTGATACAAGTTTCTGCGTTTCGTGTTCTTGCGATTGCGTTTTTCTTTGGATCAAGTTTTACGCCCATCCATTCTAAGCCTTTCATACATTCTTCTCTAACAGGAGTTGAAAATTCTCCAACACCTGCAGTAAATACGATTGCATCAACTGGTCCGATGGCAGCAAGATATGAACCAAAATATTTGCGTAATCTGTAACATTCCATTTCGAAAGCGAGTTTTGCGTCTTTATCACCTGCTTCCATTGCTTTAATTACATCACGACGGTCGATTAAATTTCCTGTAACACCGAGCAATCCTGATTTTTTGTTCAAAGCAGTATCCATTTCTGCGGCTGTCATTCCTGTTTTTCTCATGATGTAGAAAGCAAGAGCAGGGTCGCAATCTCCACTTCGAGTTCCCATTACAAGACCTTCAAGCGGTGTGATTCCCATTGAAGTATCAAAACATTTTCCGTTTTTTACAGCACACATTGAAGCACCGTTTCCGATATGTGCAATAATGATATTTGTGTCTTCTGGTTTTTTGCCTAAAAGAACACTTGCTCGTTTTGCTGTGTAAAGGAAAGATGTTCCATGGAAACCGTATCTGCGAACAGCGTATTTTTCGTACCATTCTTTTGGAACTGCGTATCTAAATGAAGTTTCTGGCATTGTTTGGTGCCAAGCTGTATCCATAACTGCACAGTGAGGAACATCTGGCAATACTTTTTGAGCAGCTTCGATTCCGAGAATATTTGCAGGGTTGTGAAGAGGTCCTAAATCTTGAACAGAACGGAAAGTTTCGATAACTTCTGGAGTAACGATAACTGATTTTGTAAATTTATCTCCACCGTGCAAAACTCTGTGTCCTACAGCACCGATAACTGACATATCTGGAATTACACCAACATCTTTATTTGTAATTGTATCAATGATAAGTTCAACAGCTTCTTTATGTGTTGGACATGGAAATTCTCTTACAAATTCGTCTTTTCCTTTTGCATTGTGAGTGATAACAGAACCCTCTTGTGTAACTCTTTCAACTACACCAGAAGCAAGAACATCTTTGTTGTCCCAATCATAAACTTGATATTTTGCGGATGAACTACCGCAGTTAAGTGTTAAAATTACCATAATAAATTCCTTATTTTGAAAAAATCGTGAAATGTAAATTCATTTCTATTTATAGAAGATATATTATCACAAACTTTAAGAAAACTCTAGTTTAAAAATTTCTAAAAAGGAAAAATGATTATGTATTGATTATGATTTTTACAAGCTTTTTATGTTTGAAAAATAAATTTATTTCAATGTTTTGATAAATTCTATTGAAAGCCCAGTAAGAGTTACAATTTGTTCTATCTGTAGATTCATGTTTAATGCATTCTTAGCAGTTTCGATTTTTGCTTGTTGAGAACCTTGCTGAATACCTTGAGTGATGCCTTGTTCCATACCGTCTTCGTAGGCTTCTTGTCGTTGAACAGCGATATCTGTATCGTAATCGTATTCTGTTAGTAACATATTTTCAACCTCCGTGGATTTTCGGCTAAGATATTCTGAAAGAAATCCTTGTTTTATCGATTGCTTGATTGCGACTGTAAGTGCATCAGGAATTTCGTTTTCAACATTAAAGCGAACTTGCTCCATGAACTCTGAATATTCTTTTAGCGCTTCGCAACGATTTAAAACAGGATTTTCTTTATCTACATTAATATTAATCACTTTTACAGATATTTCA
>JAXJWW010000118.1:0-5344 GCA_036307825.1 Treponemataceae bacterium
AAAGCTGGGATTGCAATTCTTGTATCACTAATTGTTCTTTCTTTGGCAGAAATTATTTTTAGACATTTTTTCCTTAGGGAAATGATTAGTTCTACAGCTAATTATGCAGAAACTCTTGCTGTACTTATTTTAGCTTTAACAATTTTAATTTTCACACTAAAGGGAAAAGACAGACTTTGCTACATTCTTTACGGTGCATGGATTGCATATTTTGTACTCGATCAATTTTTTGAACTTCCTGGTCAATTCATGAATAATATTTCATCTTTTGTTTATGCTGGTACATTGGGTAATGTTAGTATCATCGTTTCTATCGGTTTGATTGTATATGTTCTCAGTTATGTTGGTATCATAGTAATGGGAATTTTATTGTTAGAGTACATGAATGACGGATCTATTTATAATCGTGCTTTTAATATAACTTTTGCTTTAACATTAGTGTTGCTTCTTGTTTTTGTTTGTATTTGTGTTTTCAATTTTGTTGTGGGTGCTCCTATTGATTTGCTACTTCTTGTTTTCAACAATATTTATCGTATTATTATGATTTTCCTCTTCACATTCTTTGCTTACGATAGTGCAAAAAAACAGTTGAATAAGGTAAACTTTTCATAATATAGTTGGTCGTTACAAATAAAATTACTTTGACTTACAGATAAAAGGAACTGGAAACTATCCGGTTCCTTTTTTTATTTTTGTAATATTTAAGTATCTTCCCATTAAAAATATTATCAATAAAATTTTCCTATCATTTTTTAGGTTTATGTGTTATACTTAAGTCCATGAGTACACATATCGAAGCAAAAGAAGGGCAAATTGCAAAAGCGGTTTTGTTGCCAGGAGACCCATTAAGAGCAAAGTTTATCGCAGAGAATTTTTTAGAAAATCCTATTTGCTATAATCAAGTTCGAGGAATGTTTGGCTTTACTGGAACTTACAAAGGTATTCCAGTTTCAGTTCAAGGAACAGGAATGGGGCAACCATCATTTTCAATTTACGCAAATGAACTATTCCAATTTTACGGAGTTGAAAAAGCAATTCGTGTTGGAACTTGTGGGACAGTAAGCCCAGATGTAAAGTTACGGGATGTTATTCTTGCAATGAGTGCTTGTACCGATTCTTCTTTGCTTACTCAGCGATTTGGAAATCTTCACTTTGCGCCAACTGCAAATTTTGACTTGTTATTATCTGCATACGAATTTGCAAAATCACAAGGCGTAGATGTAGAAGTAGGTTCTGTTGCTTCTAGCGATTTGTTTTACGATGAAAACGAAAATTGGAAACTTTGGGCAAAATATGGTGTAAAAGGAATTGAAATGGAAACTGCTGAACTTTATACTTTGGCAGCAAAATTTAACCGACAAGCCTTATCAATTCTTACAGTTTCTGATAATATAGCAACAGGAGAGGCAACTTCTTCGGAAGAACGCCAATCAACTTTTACAACAATGATGAAAATTGCACTTGAAACTGCAATAAAATAATAAATAAAATTATAAAGGAAAATTTATGAAACCTACATTAGTAGTTCTTGCAGCTGGAATGGGAAGTCGTTACGGCGGAATCAAACAAATTGACGCAGTTGGTCAACACAACGAAACTCTTTTAGACTTTGCAACTTTTGATGCCAAACGAAGTGGTTTTGAAAAAGTTGTTTACATAATCAGAAAAGATATTGAAAAAGACTTTAGAGAAAGATTATTCGATAGAGTTGCTAAAAATTTTGATGCTGAATATGTTTTTCAATCTCCTGAATCTATTTTTACTGCTGAACAAATCCCTTTGAAAAAACCAGAGAGAACAAAACCTTGGGGAACAATTCACGCTGTTTTGTGTGCAGAAAATGTGCTTAAAACTCCTTTTGCCGTAATTAACGCTGATGATTACTACGGAAAAAGTGCTTTTGAAATTATGGCAAAACATCTTTCCTCTCAAAATGAAACTTCAACTGAACATGCAATGGTTGGGTTTATTCTTGAAAACACAATGAGTAAAGTTGGTTCTGTTTCTAGAGGAATTTGTTGTACAGAAAATGATTTTTTAGTTTCAATGGAAGAACACACAAAAATCAGTTTTGAAGGCGATAAAATTGTTTCACTTGTAACTGATGAAGCTGGAAACGATAAAAAAATCTATCTTACAGGAAAAGAAACTGTTTCAATGAACTTTTTTGGTTTTAATATGAGCGCTTTCAAAACTTTCCATGAATATTGGGATGATTTTGTTGCAAAAAATATTTCTAGCCTAAAAGCTGAAGCCTATCTTCCAGAAGCTGCAAGCAGAATTGTGAAAAATAATGCTGGTTCAATAAAAGTTTATCCTTCCGAAGAAAAATGGTTTGGAATGACTTATCCGGAAGATAGAGAAATTGTAAAATCAGAAATTGCAAATAAAATTACTACTGGATATTATCCAGAAAAACTTTGGGATTAATAACTTTTTGAATTATACTTTACTTAGAGGAGTTATTAAATGAAGAAAATTCTTTTTCTCTTAACTGTTTTATTTGTAATTTCGAATGTGTTTGCTTTGGATCACAAGGAATCTGGTCGAGAATCAGTTACTGCAATTCTCGCAACAGATACAATTCCTGCTAGTTCCAAAGTTGATACAAAAGCTTATCTTGATGATTTTGCTTTTCCTTATCGGGCACAAAAACAAAACCCTCTTTCGTTTTTTGTTCATCCAAATCAAAGTAGCGTTTTTTCAACTGGTGAAGATGTGGTTTTGCAAGTTGGGCTTAGAGCAAATAATAAAGATTTTTTTGAAAGTCGGGATGTAAATTACCTTATCTATATAAACAATCCAAGTTTTGTTTCATCTGATAGAGGAAAAACTTTATTTACGAATGCATTAAAACGAATGTTGGAGGTTAAAACTCCTAATTCTTGTATTTGTCTTTATTCAAATTCTGATGGATTGTTAAAATATGTTACTTCTCCAAACGATATTGCTCCAATCTTAAATCAAATTGGAAAGGAAGTTAAACCTAGTGATGTTGCAAAAACTTTAATGCAAATGGGAAAATCCGTAGAAATCAATTCTAATGGAATGCCTTGGCGAATTATGTGTATTTCTGATGATGATATGTTCAAATCTCAGTCTGTAAGAAATGCGTTTTTGTATATCCCAAGAATGTTCAACTTGAATTATAATGATATTTCATTTTCGTATATAGGATATGGAATCGTTTCTGATTGGCCTTTAATCAATACAATTTTTGACCAAGAGGATGGAAATATCTATTATGAAAAAACATATAAAGCTTTGGAAAATCGAATTGTAAGTGATTTTGATAAATTTTCTCACTACGGTTTAGAGAATATTGTTGTAAAAATCAGTTATTATCCTTGGGTTGCTGGTAAGGATATTGAAATTTCAATTCCATCAATGGAATACGATGGACATAAAATCATTTTAGATTCTGTAATGCTTCCTTCAATTACAAAGATTCCATCTGATGAAAATTTCAATTCTTCTTTCAAAAATCCTGATGGTTCCTACAAAACTGCTTTAGTAAGTGTAAGTTATGTTTATGGCAAAGATAAAACTCCTGTTTATAAAACTGATACAATTTCCATATCATATACTGATAATCCAGAAACAGTTTTGGCTTCTAAAAATGCTGTGGTTGAACAAAGTGTTGTGCTTTCAAACACAGGTAAGATTTTTAGTCAATTAGAAACTTTGTGCAATTCTGGAAATTATATTCTTGCTCTTGATTTGATAAATGCTCAAATTCAGGCTTTACAAAAAATTCAAGAAAATAGTAAAGATAGAGAAATCGAGGTTGAAATTCAAAATTTGAAAAAGGCAGAAAGTCTTATTCATGAAAAACTTGTTAATGATAATACTTTTTCAAATTAAGGTTTTATGAAAATTTTGATAGTGAGAACTTGAAATAAATTCAGGTTGACAATTTGATTTGTGAAATTTGTCATGCTGAACTTGATTCAGCATCTTAAAAAAATAAAGGCTACTTGATAGTGTCATTCAAAAAAAATGAATTTTCACTAAAAAAGTAGCCTTTTTTATTCACATTAGAATAAATTATTTATTTGCAAGGAAATTTTTTTTCAAAATCTTCAAGAATTACATCTCTTGCAGGACGAGCATCGATATCTGTTAAAAGAGATTTTTCTCTGTAAAAATCGATAAGTGGTGCTGTTTGTGAACGGTAAACTTCAAGTCTGTGTTGGATAGCTTCGATTTTATCGTCATCCCGGGTGTAAAGTTCTTCGCCACATGAATCACATTTTCCTTCAACTTTTGTAGGCATAAATTTTACATGATAGTTTTCTCCACAACCTTTACAAACTCTGCGTCCTGAAAGTCTTTCTACAACACCTTCGTCTGCAATGTCAAAGTTTACAACTGCGTCAACTTTTACGATATTTGCCAAAGCTTCTGCCTGTGGAATTGTTCTTGGAAATCCGTCAAGAATGAATCCGTTTTGTGCATCTGCTTGAGAAAGTCTATCTTTTACAAGTTCAACCGTGATATCATCACTTACCAAAGAACCAGCGTCGATAATTGCTTGAACTTTTAATCCAAGTGGAGTTTTTGCCTTAATTGCGGCTCTAAAAATTTCACCTGTTGAAATGTGTGGAATATTGTATGATGTTGCAACTTTTGCAGCCAAAGTTCCTTTACCAGCTCCTGGAGGACCTAAAAAAATAAAATTCATAAAAAACCTCTTGTTTTGATTTGTTTGTATATTTAATGTATCACTTTTTGAAAGTTGTAACAAGGTGTCTAATTTTGTTTTGATTTTAGATGATAATTTATGTTCTTACCCAATTTTTACAAATCCCAGAACAGAATGCCAGTCAAAGATAGTTTCTGTACAGGCTTGTTGGAGTAGGGCGTAAAATTCTTCATATTCTTCTTTTGTAAGATTTTCTGATAAGAATTTTGCGTAACTTGAATTAGGGTTAAACCAGCGAGATAATTCTGCTTCTGAAATTTTACGTTTTTCTATTATTGTTTTTTCTGTACAAGTGATTTTTGTGTTTTCAATTTTAGGCATACTTGCAATAAAATCATCTTGATTCCAAGAAATTTCACTTTTTGATGTAAAAAATTCAGTTTCAAGTTTTTCAATTTTATCGATTAAACTACTTTTTTGAGGATAAATTCCTCGTATCAAACTTGCTAAACATTGTGCTTTTGCAGGAATTTTTTGTGAAATAATTATTTTACATTCTGGGTAAAGTTCTTTTAAGTTTTTCACTTTTTCTGCAAAATCTACGAAACTTTCTTTTGTGGTAACAGGATTCCTATAAAATACAATATCAAAAATTACATCAGAAAATTCTTCTAAATTTTTGGAAAGGACTGGGCGCTC
>JAXJWW010000119.1:0-1790 GCA_036307825.1 Treponemataceae bacterium
CTGATCTTCCCCAAGAGTTCACATCGACGGGAAGGTTTGGCACCTCGATGTCGGCTCATCGCATCCTGGGGCTGGAGCAGGTCCCAAGGGTTTGGCTGTTCGCCAATTAAAGCGGTACGCGAGCTGGGTTCAGAACGTCGCGAGACAGTTCGGTCCCTATCTGCTGTGGGCGTTGGATGATTGAGAGGAGCTGCTTTTAGTACGAGAGGACCGAAGTGGACGAACCTCTGGTGTATCTGTTGTTCTGCCAAGGGCAAATGCAGAGTAGCTACGTTCGGAAGGGATAACCGCTGAAAGCATCTAAGTGGGAAGCCCACCTCAAGATAAATCATCCCTGAGGGTTTAACCCTCCTAAAGACTCCAGAGATACTATCTGGTTGATAGGCTGCAGGTATAAGTATAGTAATGTATTCAGCCGAGCAGTACTAATTGGTCGTGAGGCTTGACCATATTATCGTTTCCGTGTATAGTAACTTATCTTAGAAATAAAAAAAAGTTTTCTTCTGTTAATTTGTTAATAATGCCTGGTGGCCATAGTGGAGAGGAAATACCCGTTCCCATACCGAACACGGAAGTCAAGCTCTCTTACGTCGATGATACTGCTGAGAAGTGGGAAAGTAGAAAGTTGCCAGGCTTTTTTTATTTTAAACTAAACTTGCATTTGCTAAAGTGTTTTTTTATAGGAGCTACATCTTTTGGATGTGGCTTTTTTTGTTTTAAATAGTATTTTACTTTTCTTCAATTTGTTATTATATTTAAATATGCTTTTTAAAAATATGCGAAACTCAACTGAAATTTACTCTTTATTAGAAAAAATTACTTGGCAAGATAATCGGATTCTTGCTCTTTACATGAACGGAAGTCGTGTAAATCCAAATGTTATGCAAGATGATTTTCAAGATTATGATGTGGTTTTTGTTGTTACAGAAACTTCTTCCTTTATCAATGATAAAAAATGGATAAATAATTTTGGAAATCCTTTTTATTTTCAGTTACCAGATGAAAATCCTAATTTTCCAAATAATAAAGAAAATTTTTATGGATATTTAGTACAGTTTGATGATGGCGTTCGTATGGATATTCATATTGAAACTTTATCTCATGCATTGGAAAACATAAAAAATGATAGTCTTTGTAAAATCTTAATTGATAAAAATAATTATTTACCAAAAATTCCTGAAAGTTCAGATAAAGATTATTGGGTAAAACAGCCTTCTCAAGAACAGTTTTTAGCGTGTTGCAATGAATTTTGGTGGTGTACAAATAATTTAGCTAAAGGACTTGCTCGTAAAGAAATTTTGTATGTGCAGGATATGGCAAATTTTGTTGTTCGGAAAGAATTAGAAAAAATGCTTTCTTGGAAAGTTGGGATAAAAACTGATTTTAAGGTGAGCATCGGAAAATCTGCAAAATATATTTCAAATTGGCTTTCTAAAAACGAATATCAAGATTATTTACAAACTTTTTTTTCTTGCGATATTGAATCAGCTTGGAAAAGTATTTTTTTAATGTGTGATTTATTTGAAAAAACGGCTTTAGAACTTTCATCTTTTTTGAATTTTAAATATAATCAAATAGAAAGTAAAAATGCAAAAACTTATCTAGAAAATATTTTTGCTTTAGAAAACTAATATTTTTACAACTTTCTAACGGAGTAAAATATGAAAAATTTTCAACTTGAAACTTCACGACTTTTGCTTGTTCCAACTTCTATGAAAAATTTTGAGGATCGTGCCCGTATTGCAAGTGATATTGAAAATACTAAATTTATGATGTTTTTGCCATCAACA
>JAXJWW010000120.1:0-36528 GCA_036307825.1 Treponemataceae bacterium
AAAAAGAATTGACTGAATATTTGTCTTGGTACAACGAAAAAAGAATTAAGGCTAAATTAAAAGGACTGACCCCTTTACAATTTAGGAATCAGTCCTTAAAATTAGCCTAGTTAAAGTGTCCAATAATTTGGGTGCAGTTCACCTTTCAGTCGTCAATGCAGGGCTTTGTCAATTTTTGTCTACGCATTTTTTATACAACGTGTTTATGTAAATTTTTATAGCAAGTTCTGCACTTGTTGTGCTTTGCAAACTTTTTTCGTTCCGTTAGTAAACCTTCGGTTTACAATCAAGTTTTGTTTTACAAAACTTGCGGCTAAATTTATTTTTGTTACGCCTTTTTGTACTATTTTTGTTTATTCAAATGTTTACCAAAGTCATTTTTTCTGCACTTGTTGTGCTTTTCAATAAAACTTTCAACAAAAATAATCACATTCCTCTGTGAAGACCGTAGGTCTGAACCAATCCGCGTGGCATTTTTCCTATTTCAAACTGAATGTCGCTTTCTTGCTTTGTAATTTTAACTTTCATTGAAAAAAACACACCTTAGCCAGAAAAGTCGTTAGACTTTTCTAATCCGTGTGATATTTATTTATTTTCCTAAAATATTTTACATTCGCCTAGTTGACGGGGGGGGTAATTATGATAAAGTAAATTTTATTATTAGCGAATTAGTTTTTTTACTACTTTGACTAAAACGACTTTTATTTTTTAGGAGATAAAATGATGAAGATTTTTAAATCAATGATGATTGTTCTTATGGCACTTTTGGCATTTACAAGCTGTGATAATTTTTCTTATAGTGATTCTCACAGTAGTGCAGATCTTGCTGGTATTTGGACAATCCACACTGCTAACTATGCAGAGGCTTTGGTTATCAAAGCAGATGGTTCAGTTGTTTCTACAGGTGTAGAAAATGGCAAGTATTGGGAAAATGTAAAAGGAAATATTGTTGTAGAAGATGGTGTTGTTTCTATGACTTTCGAAGACGATGACAATATTGAAGGACACTTTGACATTGTTCCAGGCGTGGCATTTACTATTTACACAGAAGAAGGTAAACGTTACACATATAACTATTGTGCAAACGATCTTGCAGACGAAGTTATTGGAATGTGGGTTTGTACAGGTTCAAATGTAGAAGGTGCAGAAGGAATGTCTATTCAGACTTACAATGCAGATGGAACTGCTGTATTTACAGGTGGATATATTCCAGAAGAAAATGGTTATTTAGTAAATACAGAATCAACATATAAAGTATTCGGAGATTTGATGTTTCAATCTATTACTAATGGGTATTCTCCATATATTGTACGTAGGTTGACTTATGTTGAAAATGGTACTTCATTAGGTGATATTTTGACAAGTTCTAGTTCTTATTTTGGAAAAACAACTACATGGCTTCGTATCAAACAATCCCTAGACCTTGCAGACAAAAAATATGACCATATTAAAACTTTCGTTACTAATGTAAAAGGAGTAGATAAAGATATTGATATATTAGGAACTACATTCAATTTTGCAAAAATGGATGGAGTTAAGCTTAATAAAATGCTAAAAACACTTCTTTTTTCAGTTGAGTTCCCTAATGCAAACACTATCAGATACAACTATTTTTATAATGGAAAAAACAATTCTCTTGAAGCTCCAATCGTTGTAGATGGAAACAAAATGACTGTAAAAATGAGTGTAAATAATCCTCTTTTGAAAGATATTGATCTTTATACATTCCAAGATGCAGATTCAACTCAACTTCACATGTATTTACCAACTTATGCTTTTATCAATTTCTTTGGAAATATGCAAGTAACAATGATGGCACAGAATGATCTTCTTGACTTAGATGATACAACCGCTGTTAATGCTATCTACGACAGTATTGATAATGCAGTTGAAGCAATCAATGTAAGTTTTGTAATGGAAAAATCTAACTAAACAACAAAAATTTATTGTTCAAACAAAAGGGGATACGCATAAAAGTGTATTCCCTTTTGTTTTTATGCTAAATTTTGAAATCAATTCCACTTTCCTCACTTGACAATTCTCAAAAATGGTATACTATGATTTTACATAAAACTTTGCTAGCAAGGAGAATTTTGCTATGTTTGAATTTGATCAAATGTGTAATGCTTTTGAAAAAATGTCTAATGGAGAAAGAAAACTTTATCTTCAAGAACAAAGTATAAAATTGATAAAAATTTTTGATTCACTTGGTTCAGATGGAGTACAAATGTTTTTGTATTTTATGGCGGTTGCCTGTGGTGCAGACGGTAAACTTTCAATTGAAGAATACAGTCTTTTGCAAGAAGTAAGTCCTGTGGATTTAAAATATACAGAAGCTCAAACTTTGGTTAATCAATTTTCATCAAAACAAAATAAAGAAAAAGCAACATGGATTTCTGATATTATTGGTCAATTTAGCGAAGAAATGCAAGATACAATTATAAGCTTTTGTCTTTGCTTTTGTTCTGCTGATAACAAGGTAAATCTTCGGGAACGACACTTTATTAAAAGTCTTATCAAATAAAAAAAACTGTTTTGTATGATTTTATTTTCGTACAAAACAGTTTATACGGTCCCTACGGGAATCGAACCCGTCTTTTAGCCTTGAGAGGGCCACGTCCTAGCCGATAGACGAAGGGACCAATTTTTCAAAAATAATTTTTCTATAAAAAAAGCTGAACTATGTCGTTCAGCCTTTTTCCCCAAGGAGGATTCGAACCCCCACAATCAGAACCAGAATCTGAGGTGCTACCATTACACAATCGGGGAATGCAATGTATGGAAAAATTATCATATCAAATAAAAAAAGTCAAGTTGTGAATTTTTACCAAAAAATTTGTCTGTAAAATATAGTGGACTTTTCATCTCTTATTACAGTATAATAAAAACATGTTTGGTATAGTTTTAGGTGGCAGTAATAATATTTTCTCTGTGGAATGCGAAGATTCAATTATTCGTCAATGTACAATCAAAGGAAAAAAACTTGAAGCTTCAAAAGGATATTATAATCCTCTTGCACCCGGTGATGAAGTTGAAATCGAGGTTGATGAACAAACTGATACAGAAGGTCAAATTATCGATTTAGTGCCTCGCAAAAATGAATTTGTTCGCTGGAATGTAAAAGGTCGAAGTCCTCAACTTTTGGCAGCAAATTTAGATAATATCATTATTGTTACAACTCCAGATGAACCACCTTTTAGACCTCGCTTTGTAGATAGAGCTTTGGCTCAAGCGGAATACGAAAATATCGAACCTATTATTGTTTGTAATAAATGTGATTTACCAGCTGCTACAGACGAAGATTTTGAAGCTCGTCTTTCTGATTGGGAAGGTATGGGATATAAAATAATCAAAGTTTCTGCAAAAAGTGGTGAAGGTTTGCAAGAATTATCTGAAGTTTTGGAAGATAAACTTTGCGCTTTTGTAGGACAATCTGGTGTTGGAAAATCAAGTCTAATCAATGTGTTAGATTCTTCATGCGTATTAAAAACAGGTAGTCTTTCTCAAAAATACGGAAGAGGAACTCATACAACAACGAAGGGAACTTTACTTCACTTAACTTTGAATGAATCTTTAACTGGTGGAAGACAAGGTGCTGTTGCTTCTATAATAGATACTCCCGGTGTAAGACGATTTGTTTTGCACGATATTTCATCAAAGGATTTAGCTTTGTATTTTAGGGATATGAAAAGCCTTGTAGGGCAATGTTCTTTTGGAATGTCATGTACACATACTCACGAAGCAGGATGTAAAATTCTTGAAGGTGTTTACGCAGGTGTAATTGCTGAAGACCGATACGAAAGTTGGCAAAGAATTTGTGCAGAAATTGATTATGGCACATGGGACGATTAAACAAAAATTAAATAATTAAATTAGAGAATTAAAATGAATCATAAAAATCTTGAACAATTGGATTTTTTTAGAGTAAGGGAACAAGTTAGTTCTTTTGCAATGACAGAAGAAGGAAAATCCGCTGTTCTTTCTATATTACCGTATACAGAAAAATCTCAAATTGAAAACGCTAAAAATCTGAGCAAAGATTGGGCTGATTATCTTTTGTCTGGTCACCAGAGGTGTTTTTTACCTTGGTCACCATGTTCAGAATTGATAGAAGTTCTACGAGTTGAAGGTTCTTGCTTATCTCAAGAAGAAATCTATTCACTTGGACAACTTTGTCTTTCTGTTTCAAAATTTTGTTCAGTTTTTTGTAAAGCCGATGTAACACAAGTTTCTGTTTTTAATGGAAAATATCCAAATTTAGAAAATCTTGCAAAAAACCTACCAAGTCTAACCAATGCCGAAAATTTGATTTTTAGAATTATCGAAAAAAATGGTGAACTTAGAGATTTACCAGAAATCAGAAATATTCAATCTCAAATTAGAAAAAAAAGAAACGAAATTGAATCAATTATAAAAAATTATACAACTGATACAACTTATCAGGAAATGTTACAATCTTCTGTTCCAGTTTTGCGTTCTGGAAGGCAAATGCTTGCAGTAAAATCAGGATTTAAAAATCGCATTAAGGGAATTGTTCATGAAGTTTCACAAACTGGACAAACTTTTTATATCGAGCCAGAAGAAATTGTGCGTTGTTCCAATGAATTGATAGAAGAACAAGCAAAACTCGAACGAGAACTTAAACGAATTTTTACTCAACTTACAAAAGATTTAAGTCAATTTTATTATGAAATAAAACAAGCTCTCGAATTAATGATAAAACTTGATGTCTCTTACGCTTCTTGCCAATGGGGATTATCAAATAATTGTGTGTATGCTCAAACTATCAATTTTACAAAAGATAATCTAACTTTACTGGGAGCTCGACATCCATTGTTGGGACAAAAAGCTGTTCCAATTGATGTTGTGTTTAATCCAGGATGTAAGGTTTTAATAATTACAGGTGCAAATACAGGTGGTAAAACGGTTACTTTAAAAACTATCGCTTTGTTTTCACTTTTAAATCAAGCAGGCTTTCCTGTTCCTGCAAAAGATGGAACAAAACTTCCTATATTTAAGTCTGTCTTTGCTGATATTGGGGATGAGCAATCTTTAGAGCAGTCTTTATCAACCTTTAGTGGACACATGAAAAATATTGGTCAGATGTTGCAAGATGCGAACCAGTCATCTCTCATTCTTCTTGACGAATTAGGAAGTGGTACTGACCCACAAGAAGGTGGCGCTATCGCCATGGCAATTTTAGATGAGTTTATCTCAAGAAATTCTTTTGTAATTTTAACAACTCATCATGGTATTTTGAAAAATTATGGTTATTCTCATGCACAGTGTCAAAATGCATCTGTTGAATTTGATGGTGATACTTTGACTCCAACTTACAGAATTGTTATGGGGGTTCCAGGTGAAAGTCATGCGTTAGATATTGCCAAACGAAACGGTATTCCAGAAGAAATTGTTCAAAAGGCTTGTTCTTACATCGAAACAAAACAAGCTGATGTTTCTTCCCTTATAAAAGGTCTTACTGAAAAATACAAAGAACTTTCTGAACTAGAAAAGTCATTTAAGTCAAAAGAACATACTGTGAACGAAAAATGGCGAAAAGTTGACTTAAAAGAATTGCGTCTAAAACAAAAATCTTTGGAATTGCAAGAACACGGATATAAGCAAAGTAAAGATTTCTTAGATGAAAGCAGAAAAATGCTAGAAAATTTGGTAAGAGAACTTCGTGAAGGTGAGATTACAAGGGAGAAAACTCTAAAGGTAAAAGAAACTATTGCAAATCTATCTAAGGCAGTAGAACTTGAAAATCAAAAACTTTTAGAATCTCAAACTGAAGTTGAAAATCTTGAATCTTTGCAAGATAACTTTTCTTCTGTTGATAATGAACCTAAACTCAATAACAAAAACTCACAAAAGGCTTCGTTTGCAGAAGGTCAAAAAGTTCGCTTTGGAAAAAATAAAACAGAAGGAATTTTGTTACAAAAACAAAAAAATGATAAGTGGCTTATTCAGTCTGGAAGTGTAAAACTCACTATAAAAGAAAGTGATATTGTACAAGTTGCTTCAAATCAAGTAAACAATAAAGTTTCTATTGAAATTGTAAAAGCCGAAGATGAACATAAACAGCGAGTTGAAGGTTTGGCAAAAACTGGAGTAACTTCAATTTTTTCTGAAAAGCCAGTTTTTGAATTAAGACTTTTAGGTATGCGTTACGAACAAGCAATGAAAACCTTAGAAAAACAACTTGATTTATGTTTAATAAATAACTTTAAAAATTTTTCTATCATACATGGAAAAGGTAATGGCATTTTACAATCAGCTGTTTGGGATTACTTAAAAAATTATCCAGGAATTACAAGTTTTCAGTTTGCTTCTCCAGAAGATGGTGGAACTGGAAAAACTTATGTTTCATTAGAATAAAAATTGACAACGATAAAATTCCAATGATATAATTAAATAATTCTATTGTAAAATATTTTATTAGGCGGAAAATATTTATGTCTTTAACTCCTGTTATTTCTGTTATCAAAGAAAAATGTGTAAATTGTCATCGTTGTATTGCTGTTTGTCCTGTTAAGTTTTGTAATGATGGTTCTGGAGATTATGTTTCAATTCATCATGATTTATGTATCGGTTGTGGAAAGTGTATTGCTTCTTGTGAACATGGTGCTAGAATTGGACTTGATGGCTTTGAACGATTTTTAGCAGATGTAAAGACTACAAAAATAGTTGCAATTGTTGCTCCAGCAGTTGTTGTTTCTTTCCGTGGTAGAGAAAAAGAACTTAACGGATTCTTAAAATCACTTGGAGTGGACGCAATTTTTGATGTAAGTTTTGGTGCAGAATTAACTACAAAAACTTATGTAGAACATATTAAGGCAAATAACCCAAAATTAGTTGTGGCTCAACCATGTCCTGCCATTGTATCATATTGTGAAATTTACAAACCTGAATTATTGCAATATCTTGCTCCTTGTGATAGTCCAATGGCTCACACAATGAAAATGATAAAAAAATTCTATCCACAATATAAAAATCACAAAATTGCTATAATTTCACCTTGTTATGCAAAACAACGAGAATATGATGATATCAACTTAGGTGATTACAATGTTTCTATGAAATCCATCGCAAACTACATGCGAGAAAATAATATCGATTTGGCAAAATATCCAAAAGTACCTTACGATAATCCAGAAGCAGAACGAGCTGTAATGTATTCAACTCCAGGTGGATTGATGCAAACTGCTGAAAGGTTTGTTCCTGGAATTTCATCTAATATCAGAAAGATTGAAGGTTCTCCTGAAGTTTATGATTACTTTGATGATTTATCAGAAGATATGAAAAAACAAAAAGAACCTTTGTATATGTTAATAGACTGTTTGAACTGTAAAGACGGATGTAATGGTGGAGCTGGAACTGATACAGAAAATATGAGCCTTGACGAAATGGAAGGTTATATTGAAAAGCGAAAAGCATTGCAAAAAACTATTTACAAAACCGCTTCTAATAAAAAGAGTGCTCTTAAAAAATTAGATAAGGTTATAAGTCAATACTGGCAACCAAATTTATATGTTCGAACTTACAAAGATAAAAGTGATTCATTAAAATCAAGAATTAAAATCCCATCAAGAAGTGAACTTCAAGAAATTTTTGTAAAAATGCACAAAACTTCTGAAAAAGATATTCTTGATTGCGGGGCTTGTGGTTACGAAAAATGTGAACAAATGGCAGTTGCTATTTTTAACAACTTGAATAAGTTTGAAAATTGTCATGCTTATAAAAGTAAAGAGATTGAAAAAATTCAAGAAGCTCAAGTAGCAAAAATTTACGATGTTGTAGATAAAGTTAAAACAACTACAGTTTCTCGGCTTACAGAAACTGACAATGAAATTGATGGTGTAAAAAATGCTTCTGATGAGATGGTTTCTTGTGTTAATACTTCCTCTGCTGCTGTAGAAGAAATGATTGCAAATATTAAATCAATTAATACAATTTTACTTAATAACGATGTAGTAATGAAGAGTCTTGTTGAGGAAACAAAGCATGGATATGAAGAAATTGCTTCAATTACAGAGTTGGTAAACAAAATTGAAACTGAATCAGAAAATTTGATAGAAATGAGTAATGTTATTCAGCAAATTGCAAGTCAAACAAACTTACTTTCTATGAATGCCGCAATCGAAGCTGCTCATGCTGGAGAATCAGGAAAAGGATTTGCTGTTGTTGCAGACGAAATTCGTAAATTGGCAGAAAATTCTGGAAAAGAAGCTAAGATGATTTCTGTAGTATTGTCTAACATTAAAAAATTGATAGATTCAACTTTCTCAAAGATGGGAATTGTTCAAAAAGAAATGGAAAGAATTGTTTCTCTTTCTGATGATGTTAAAAATCAAGAAGGTGTTGTAAAGAATGCCATATCTGAACAGAATGATGGTGGTTCTCTTTTACTTGAATCTTTACACACTATGAAGACAAATACAGATAATGTTGTAGATGCAATTCATCATCTAAAGCAAACTTCTGCTGCAATTAAAGATTCAATTTCTAGTATTCAGTTATAAAAAACTAAATTTCTAGAATTTTACATGTGTTTATATACTTGAAGTTTCTCGTTTGTTTCAATATAATGTTCGAAGGAATATATTGTTTGTTTACCATACTGATGGTTTCAAATATTGATATGGAGGATTTATGACAATTACACAAATGTTAAGTCAAAGTTTGATTTTGACATTGTTAGGTATGTCTGTAGTTTTTACCTTCTTGATAATCCTTATTGTTTTTGTTTCTTTAACAGCAAAAGTGATTAAGGCATTAAAACTTGATCAGGATAAAACAACAGATACTGCAACTTCTACAACTAATTCAGCACAAAAGAATAAAGTTGTAGCAGCAATCGCAGCCGCATTACGCGAAAAGCAAGTATAATTTTTTTTTAGAGGTATATAAATATGGCAAATAAAGTCAAAATTTCAGATTTAGTTTTGCGTGATGCTCATCAGTCTCTTCACGCTACTCGTATGACAACAGCAGATATGCTTCCTATCTGTGATAAACTTGATAAAGTTGGTTACTGGGCTTTGGAAGGCTGGGGTGGAGCAACTTTCGATTCATGTATTCGTTTCTTGAATGAAGATCCATGGGAAAGACTTCGCAAATTACATGCTGCTCTTCCTAACACACCTATCATGATGCTTCTTCGTGGACAAAACCTTTTAGGTTATCGCCACTATGCAGACGATGTTGTTGATCACTTCGTTCAAGCTTGTGCAAAAAACGGTATTGGTGTTTTCCGTATTTTTGATGCTTGTAATGATCCTCGTAACTTAAAAAGAGCAACTGATGCTGCTAAAAAAACAGGTGCTCATGTTCAAATGGCAATTTCTTATGCTACAACTCCATATCACACAAAAGAAGTTTACGCTGATTTGGCAAAATCTTATGCAGATTTCGGGGCTGACTCAATCTGTATCAAAGATATGTCTGGTCTTTTAAAACCATACGAAGCTTACGATTTAGTAAAAGCAATCAAAAAAGCTGTAGATTTACCAATCGAAATTCACTCACACGCTACAACAGGTCTTTCTGTTGCAACATTCGCAAAAGCTGCTGAAGCTGGTGCTGATATTCTTGATACAGCTATTTCTTCAATGGCTATGGGAACATCACACTCTCCAACAGAAACAATCGTAGAAATGTTCAAAGGAACTGAATATGATACAGGTCTTGATTTGAACCTTCTTCTTGATATTGCAGCATATTTCCGTGATGTACGCAAAAAATATGCAAAATTCGAAAGTTCATTCTTGGGAGCAGATACTCGTATTCTTGCTTCACAAGTTCCTGGTGGTATGCTTTCTAACCTTGAAAACCAACTTAAAGAACAAGGTGCATCAGATAAAATTGATGAAGTTCTTAAAGAAATCCAAGTTGTACAAGCAGACTGTGGATATATCCCACTTGTAACTCCAACTTCACAAATCGTTGGAACACAAGCTGTATTCAATGTACTTTTTGGTCGTTACGCAAAACTTACACAAGAAACTCGCGACCTTGTAACAGGAAAATACGGAAAAACTCCTGCTTCTGTAAACCCAGACTTGTTAAAAGAAGCTCTTAAACAAAACAATATGGAAGAAGCTGTTTCTTGTCGTCCAGCTGATCTTATTCCAATGGAATGGGATAAAATGGTTGAAGAAGCAAAAGCAAACGGTGGAAATGGTTCAGAAGAAGATACTCTTACTTATGCTATGTTCCCTAAAGTTGCTCCTAAATTCTTTGCTGAAAGAGAAAAAGGACCTGTTTCTTCAGATTCTTTCGCACTTCCAAAATCAAGTGCAGATGCTGGAAAAGGTGGTTCATACACAGTTAATGTTGATGGTACAAACTACAATGTAACATCTGGTCCTGCTGGAGATAAAATGTCTGTTACAGTTGACGGTGTTACATACAATGTTGCATTTAGTGCTGCTGGTGCTTCAGTTGCTCCTGCTGCTACAGGTTCAACATCTGGTGCTGATATTAAAGCTCCTGTTGCTGGAACATTGTTAAAACATGTTGTTGCTTCTGGTTCAGAAGTAAAAGAAGGCGATACAATCATCATGGTTGAATCAATGAAAATGGAACTTGAAGTAAAAGCAACTGCTTCTGGAAAAGTTGAATTTACTGTTCAACCTGGTTCTGCAATTACTGCTGGTCAAGTTCTTGGTACAATCGGTGGTGGTGCTGCTGCTGTAGTTGCTGCTCCTGTTGAAAATGCTCCTGCTCAAGCAACTGCTGGTGCTTCTGCTGTAACAGCTCCTGTTGCTGGAACATATCTTAAAAGTGTAGTTTCAGAAGGTGCAAGTGTAAAAGCTGGTGACACAGTTTGTATGATTGAATCAATGAAAATGGAACTTGAAGTGAAAGCTGCTTCTAACGGTACAATTCACTTTGTTGCAACTGCTGGTTCTGCAATTACTGCTGGTCAAACATTGGCTGAAATTAAATAAATTGGAGAAATATAATGCTTGGTCAAAAAAATAAATGTCAAAAGCAAATTGCAATTACAATGTCAGTTTTATTGGCAGTTGCAATGGTATTTTCTGTTGTAACAACAACATTTGCTTCTGACTCAACTACAGAACAAAGAGAAGCTCCTTCTTTTAGAACAATGAATACTGCTATCATTAGGGGTAGTGAAAATGTTCCTGAAGTTTCTGTAAAAACATTCTTGATGAATATCTGGAAAAATACAGGTATCAATCAATTGATTAATGGTGAACCAGAAGCAACTGATGGTGGTCATCACGCAACTGTAGATCCATTTGCTGGAAAAACAGCTCCAGGTTGGCAAAAATTATTGATGATTGCTATCGGGTTCCTTATTGTTTACCTTGGTGCTGCTAAAGGATTTGAACCACTTCTTCTTATTCCAATTGGATTTGGTACTGTTCTTGTAAATATTCCAGGTGCTGGAATGTATAACGAAGGAACTGGTATGCTCCGCATTATCTATGATGCTGGTGTTGGAAACGAATTCTTCCCAATGCTTATCTTTATGGGTATTGGTGCTATGACAGACTTTGGACCTCTTATTGCCAATCCAAAGATGGCTCTTTTAGGTGGTGCAGCTCAGTTAGGTGTTTTTGCAACTCTTCTTGGTGTTGCTCTTATGAACCTTATTCCAGGTGTAGAATATAACATGCTTCAAGCTTGTGCTATTGCTATCATCGGTGGTGCTGACGGTCCTACATCAATTTATGTATCTGGAAAACTTGCTCCAGAAATGATGGCTGTTATTGCAGTTGCTGCATATTCATATATGGCTCTTGTTCCAATGATTCAGCCACCTATCATGAAAGCATTAACAACAGAAAAAGAACGCAAAATCAAAATGAAACAGTTAAGATATGTTTCTAAAACAGAAAAAATCTTATTCCCAATCGTTCTTTTGATTCTTACACTTTTATTGTTGCCATCTGCAGCTCCTCTTATCGGTATGTTAGCATTCGGTAACTTTGTAAAACAATGTGGTGTTGTTGATCGTCTTTCAAAAACAATGGAAAACGAACTTTTGAACATTGTTTCAATCTTGTTGTCATTAGGTGTTGGTTCACAAATGACTCCAGAAAAAATCATGAACCCAAGTTCTTTAGGAATTATCGTTCTTGGTCTTGTTGCATTTGCAATTGCAACTGCTGGTGGTCTTTTGATGGCAAAATTGATGAACCTTTTCTTAAAAGAAAAATTAAATCCACTTATCGGTTCTGCTGGAGTTTCAGCTGTTCCAATGGCTGCTCGTGTAGCAAACAAAGTTGGTATGGAATACGATCCATCAAACTTCTTGTTGATGCACGCTATGGGACCTAACGTTTCTGGTGTTATCGGTACAGCTATTGCAGCTGGTGTATTCATTGCAACTTATGCAAAATAATTTAAGATAATTTATCTTAATTCGAGTAGGCGATAATCTTTAAGGTTGTCGCCTATTTTTTTGTAAATATAACAAAATGTTAATATTTTATTTAGTTGTAGACCTTGATTTTTTATATGCTTATGATAAAATGTTACACATGAAATTTTTAAATAAAATATTTTTTGTGTTTTTTATTTGTTGTTGTGTTTTTTCTTGTAAATCCACAGATCCTTCAAGTTTACTTACTCCTGTTATGGGCGAAACAGATACAGTTCTTATGAGCGATATGATGCCAGTTGCATTAAAAGCTGTAGAGATTGTTCATTATGCTTCTCCAAAAAATAAATCAATTCATGCTTTAACCGCATCTTTGTATGTAATGTATGCAAATGCATTTGTTCAGCATAAGGCTGACATGATGGATATTTCAGAATTTGAACTTCAGTATTCTGAAAAAATGCGTGCAAAAATGCATTATCTTAGAGGTCGCGATTATTCATTATCATACTTTGATAGAAAGTACAAAAACTTTTCTAAAAATTTACTAAGCCGTGATCCTGAACTTGAGCAAAAAGCTCTTTCAAAATTAAAAAAGAAGGATGTAGCAGCTGCCTATTGGCTAGGAGCCGCTTGTCTTGGCGCTTTTTCTTTAGATCCACTTGATGTTGATATGCTTTCTGGTGTTGGTTCTGCATTGGCTGTCTTGGAACGAGCAGCCGAATTAGATCCTTCCTATAATAATGGTGCAATTTGGGATGTTTTGGTTGCATTTTATGCTGGAGCTCCTGCAGAATTTGGCGGAAATGTTGATAAGGCTGTTGAATCATTCTTAAAAGAGGTTGAATATTCAAATGGAAAGACAACTTCACTTTATATGACTTATGCTCAGGTTTTTTGTAAAAATAATATTGATTTATCTTCTTATAAATGGGATTGTTCAGTATCAATTGATGATCTTGGATGGAAATTCCCAGAGATTCCAAAAGATGAATTCTTAGAGTCAATTGGAATGGGGCAAAATGAAAATTCACTTTGGCCTATGCCTACTGGTGTTTATGGCTTTGATTGGGCTTTAGATGTTGTATTAAATATGGATGTAAATGAAGATCCTAATTCACGATTTATGACAGTTCTTGCTCAAGATAAAGCAAAATTTCTAAAAGAACATAGAGAAGATTATTTTATTATTTGGTAACTTTTTTCTAAATTCTTGATTTTATATATATTAAATTTTACGGGGGAAAAAATGAAATTTAAAAGATTATTTGTTGCATTGATGTGTTTACTTGCCTTTACAAGTATTTATGCACAAAAAATTAACTTAAAAATTGGGTCTGTTGCTCCAGATAACTCACCTTGGGCAATCGAACAGAAAAAAATTGCTCAAGAATGGGCAAAATCCACAAATGGAGTTGTTAATGTAAATTTTATGACAGCTACAGCTCTTGGTGGAGAAGCAGGTGTTATTCAAAAGATGAGGGTTGCTCGTCCAGGTCAAAAAGCTCCTCTTGATGGTGGTATTTTTACAAATATCGGTATTTATGCACTTGCACCAGAAACAAATATTTTAACACTTTGTGTTCCTTTTATGTTCCGTGACCAAGAAGAACTTTCACTTGTTCTTAAAGAATCACAAGATGAAATCAACGCTGCAATCGAAGAACAAGGATTTGTTTTGCTCGGTTGGTTTAATGTTGGTTGGGCATATTTCTTTACAAAAGAAGAAGTTAGAACTCCTACACAACTTAAAAATGTAAGTTTGTCAGTTGGTGGAATCACATCTCCTGAACTTGGTCGCGCATTCCAACATGCAGGATACAAAACAGATGATGTTTCTAACGAAAAAATTCTTTCAAGTTTGAAGTCAAATAACGGATGTGGTGGATTGTACACAATTCCTATGTATGCTTATGCAGCTCAATATACAAAACATGCAACTTATGTTTTAGGTATGCCAATTTGTCCTGTTATGGGTGGATTTGTTGTAAATAAGAATGTTTGGGCTTCAATTCCTGAAAATTATAAAGAAGTTATTATGGCTAACATCCGTGAAGCTGAAAAGAAATTTATCGAAATTCAGCAAGAAAATGATAATACTTATCTTGCAAAAATTGAATCTGAAGGTGGAAAGATTATTCAACTTACACAAGCTGAAAAAGATGTTTTCCAAGAAGATTTATATAATGATGCTGTAAAAATGGGCGAATCAAAAGAAACTACAGTTATCAATTACGATTTTTTCAAAAGAATCGATTCTATTTTACAAAAACATAGAGGACAATAATGAATAAATTTTCTGCAAAATATGTAAAATTTGAAAACATTTTAGCTGTTTTTTTTGTAGTTTTTATGGCTTTGTTTCCGTTAGTTACAAAGTTGTTACAGTCTTTATTTAATATTATTATTGTAAATAACGAAAATGTTATGGTTAATCTTGTTTTCGTTTTTTCATGTGTTGCAGGTGCAATTACATGGCGTGAAGATAGACATATCAGTTTAGCTTCTTTATCAGATTTGTTTCCCAAAAAAGTTACAGATGTGATTTTACAAATTAGAGCTGCTGCTATTCCTGCTATTCTTTGTGCCATGTTCTTTTCCGCCTTTTCTGAATTTTTCCAAATTTTTACTTGGAGTCAAAGAATTTGGGGAATTCCTCTAAGACTAATTTTTGCTTTTTTGCCATTAGCTTATTTAACAATGCTAGTGCGTTCCTGCTTTAAGAAAGAATATAAAATTGCATCAATTATAGGGCTTGTTTTAGGTCTTATTCTTGCAGCTGGTCCAATTTCAGGTGTTTTATATTATATTTTCCAATTAGATAATTTGAATATTTTGTATTCAATTTCAAATGGTTGGAATTCATTAGCTGGTGTTGCTTTTGTTCCTCTTATTATTGTGTTAGTTATTCTTGCCATCATGGGAGTTCCTTTGTTTATTGCTTTGGCAGGAATTGCATATATTGCATTTTCACAAGGTGGTGGATACGTTGAAGTAATGTCTCAGGAAGCTTATTCTGTTTTAATAGACTCTAGCATTGCTGCCATTCCATTGTTTACTATCATGGGATATTTACTTTCTCAAGGTAGTGCAGGGCGTAGACTTGTGGACATCTTTAAATCACTTTTTGGATGGTTTAGAGGTGGAACTGTAATTGCAGCAGTTGTAGTAACAACATTCTTTACAATGTTTACAGGTGCTTCTGGGGTTACAATTCTTGCACTTGGTTCTCTTTTAACAATTTTGCTTGCTGGATCTGGTTATAAGGAAGATGATGCTCATTCTTTGATTACATCTTCTGGAGCCTTAGGTTTGCTTTTCCCTCCAAGTGTTGCTATCATCATGTATGGAACAACAAACTACTTTTCTGTTGATGTTTTTGCCTTGTTCAAAGGTGCTTTGATTCCTGGATTTATTTTAGCAACTGCTACTATTATTTACGGAATTTCAAAAGATAAAAACACAGATAGACCTAAATTTTCAACAGGGGCTATTTGGGAAGCTTTTAAAAGTAGTGTTTGGGAGCTTTTATTGCCTATTTTAATTATTGTAACTTACTTTACTGGTATTTTTACAATTATGCAAACTGCAGCTTTTGCTCTTGTGTACACATACATTCTTGAAACATTTATCAGAAAAGATTTTACTGTAAAAGAATCATTAAAAGTAATTGCTGATAGTATTCCAATTACAGGTGGAGTTTTGATGATTTTAGCATCTGCTAGAGGTTTATCATACTTCCTTATTGACGCAAATGTTCCGTATATGCTTTCTGAATTCATCACTTCATTTGTGCATTCAAAGTATTTATTCTTGTTATTGTTAAATATTTTCTTGATTCTTGTTGGATGTTTAATGGATATTTATTCTGCAATTTTGATTGTATCTCCATTGATTATTCCGATTGCACAAAGTTTTGGTTTATCACAAGTTCACATTGGTGTTGTTTTCTTGATGAATATGCAATTAGGATTTTTAACTCCACCAGTTGGAATGGACTTATTTATTTCAACTTATGCATTTAATAAACCACTAATGAAAGTTGTAAAAGGTGTTTTACCATATCTTGCAATCCAAGCTGTTGTATTATTGCTTGTAACTTATATTCCTTGGTTTACAACTATTATTCCTTAGTATGATTTTTTCACTAAAAAAAACTGTTCGTAAATTTATTTGCTCTCATAGTATCAAAATGCGAACAGTTTTTTTATTTGCTTTATTTATTTTCTCAACAAGTTTTCTCTATGGTATAAGTCCTGCAACAGAAGTTTTTCTTCGTAGACTTGAAATGTGTCAGACTGATGTTTGTAAACCGATTTCAGTTTGTAATTATATGAAGACTATGAGCATTGAAGAAAAGATTGCTCAACTTTTTTTGTTGAATCTTGAAGGTAATTTAAAATTTACAGAAAAAACTGAATATAATGATGGAATTGCACCTGGTGGATATTTACTTTTTTCTTATAATATTGCTGACACAAAAGAAAAAGTTCAAAAATTTACTAAATCTGTAAATGATTTTTATGTTTGTGCAAAACAACTTCCTCCTTTTTTGGCTATTGACCATGAAGGAGGATATGTAAATCGTCTTAAAAAACTTTACGGAAATTTTTTATCACAAGAAGATGTTGCAAATAAATTATCAGAAAAACAAGCCTATGAAGATTACCTTTTACAAGGAAAAATCTTAAAAGAACTTGGAATTCATATCAATTTGGCGCCGATTGTGGAAGAAAAAACTTCAGAAAATAAAGATTTTTTGGATAATCGTTCTTTTGGTTCTTTGGAAAAAGTTTTGTCCTATGGTGAAGTTTGCGTAAAATCTTACATAGATGCAGGAATAATTCCGGTATTAAAACACTTTCCAGGAAATACAAATGATGATCCGCATCTTGGGTTACCTAAGCTTCAAGTATCTCTCGAAGAGTTTAATAAAATGATACTTCCATTTGAAAAAATTATTTCTTCAGCTTCTTTTGGATATAATTGTGCAATTATACTTTCTCATGCAATGTTGCCACAAATTTTTGGAGAAATTCCAGCCTGTTTTTCAAAAGAAATGGTAACTGATATTCTTAAAAATCAACTTAAGTTTACAGGTTTAATAATTTCAGATGATATTTACATGGGAGCTCTTGCAAAAAATGGTTTTTCACCTGAAAAATCAGCAGAACTTAGTATTTTATCAGGTGTGGATTTGATTATGCTTTCTCCAAAACGATTTGTAAATCTTATTCCGTATCTTAAAAATTTAGCTTTATCAAATGATGAGTTTTATAATCGAATTGAAGAATCTTGTTTAAAGATTATATCTGCCAAAATTCAACAAGGTTTGATAGAAATTGAAAAAACAGAAAATCCATTGTCGCTTTGTTTTGAAAAACAAGGTTTTCCTAAAATGTATAATTATTCTTTGAGGTTTTAAATGGATACTCTAAGTATAAGAGAAAGAATTATATATTTTGACCAAAATTTTTGTGTTGTTACAAAACTTCCAGGGGAAAATAGTCAATCTGATATACCACGGATTTTTCAAAATGAACTTGAAAATCTACTTTTAAGAAAAATTGATTTTATTGAATGTCCGCATCGTCTTGATATGCCAGTTTCTGGAGTGCAAATAATTTCTTTTAATAAAGAAACTTTTGATTTTTTTACCAAGAATTTTCAGAATAATAAAATTCATAAAACATATTGGGCCATAGTTGAAGGTTTGCAAGAAACAAACTTTGGGACTTTGCAAGATTATTTGGTTTTTAATACAAAAAAACAAAAAGCTTTTTTATACGATGAAGAAGTTAGAAAGTCTAAAAAAGTTATTCTAGAATATAAAATTATCGGAAAAGGGCAAAAATATTCTTTTGTAGAAGTGAATCCAAAAACAGGAAGAACTCATCAGATTAGAGCTCAACTTGCAAAAAATTCAATGGTTATAAAAGGTGATGTAAAATACGGAGCTCGCCGTAGTGATTCTATTCCTGGAATTAGACTTTATGCTAAATCAATAAGAACACCAGTTCCTAATTCAACTGAAATTAAAGAATTTGTTTCTCCTATTTTTCCTTTGGATAATTTGTGGCAAAGTTTTGTTGATGCGTATAACTCTTTTTATGAAAAAAAATTTTAAAGGATAAACTTTATGGCAAAAAATAAATTATTAGGAAAAGAATCTTTCGAACAATATTACTCATCACTTTATGGTGAGCGTTGGAATGATTTGAAAGAAAGTTTTTCTTTAGAGCCACTTTATGCAACTTTCAAATTTGAAAATTGTGAACCATATTATCTTGACGCCGCTAGTGTTTTTGCAAGTTCTTGTTTACCTTTAGAAAATTCTATAAATATTTTAGATATGTGCGCGGTCCCTGGTGGAAAATCCTTAATTTTAGCTTCTCGAATGTCAGAAGATTCTACTTTGGTTTGTAATGAACGCTCTGCTGAAAGACGAAACCGACTTTGTACAGTTGTAAAAGAGTCTTTACCAGAAGAAATTAACAGTAAAATTCAAATTACAGGAAATGATGGAGCCTTAATTTGTAAAAAAACTGATAAAAAATTTGATTCAATTTTACTTGATGCACCTTGTTCCTCAGAGAGACATGTGTACAATTCTCCCAAACATCTTGAACAATGGACTGCTTCTAGGGTAAAAAATCTTTCTTTTACTCAGTGGTCTTTACTTTCATCGGCATTTTTAACATTAAATGATACAGGATATATTTTGTATTCAACTTGTGCTTTAGCAAAAGATGAAAATGATAGTGTTATTCAAAAATTGATAAAAAAATATTCAAAATTACAAGAAAATTTTAAAATTGAAGTTTGCCAAATTGATTTTTCACATGTTTATAAAAACATACCATCTTGTGTACAAATTCCAGAATTGATAATTGAAACAACTGAATTTGGATATCAAATTTTACCTGATAAAAATAGGGGAGCAGGACCTATTTATTTTTGTCTTATAAAAAAATATATAGACTAAAATTGAAAATCTAGTATAATATTGACATATTAGAATTTTTTATACATAATTTTAGTCGAGATAATACGAATATTTTTAGGAGTATATATTGTCATTTTCACGAGAAGCAAAACTTCAAAAAATTATAGAAACAGAAAAAATTCTCAACGATATACAAGATATTGATATTCTTTTAGAGCAACTATTAACAGAAGCTCGTTCTATTGTTAATGCTGATGCTGGTTCAATTTATGTTTGGGATGAATCTGCAAAAATATTATCAATTAAATATAGCCAAAATGATACTCAACAGAAAAAATTGGAACCGGGGCAAAAGCTTCCTTATTCATTCTTTTCTTTTCCAGCGAATGAAAAATCAATTTCTGGATATTGTGTACTAAATAAAGAAATTTTAAATATTCCTGATGTTTATCAAATTCCAGAAGATAGTGTTTATAAATTTAATCGTCAGCCAGATTTGTTATCAGGATATTTAACAAAATCAATGCTTACAATTCCTTTGGTTACAGCAGATGGAAGAGTTTTAGGTGTTTTACAAATTATTAATGCTCAAGATGATGAAGGAAATTTTATTGCATTTGATAAGGATGCTGAGTTATATATTCAACATTTTGCAGAAAATGCAACTTCCGCGTTAGAAAGAACTTTTTTAACACGTTCTATGGTTTTGCGTATGGCTCGTATGGCTGAGATGCGTGACCCAAAAGAAACTGGAACTCATGTTACTCGTGTTTCAAAATTTTCTTTGGAAATATATGACAGATGGGCATTTAATCATAATATCCCACTAAAAGAAAGAACTGCATTTCGTGATTCTTTGATAATTGCTTCAATGTTACATGATGTTGGTAAAGTTGGAATTTCGGATTTGATTCTTAAAAAACCAGGAAGATTTGATGATACTGAACGAAATATTATCAAAGCACACACTTATATTTGTCACTTTTTGTTTGCTGGTTTTGTTTCATCTCTTGATAAAATGACTCTTGAAGTGGCTTTACATCATCATGAAAGATGGGATGGTAAAGGTTACCCAGGAAAGATTGATAGTTCTAAAGTAACAAGTCCAGATGTAATTTTTGATTTACATGATGCTCAAGGCTTGAAAGGTGAAGAAATTCCACTTTCTGCAAGGATTGTTGCTGTTGCTGATGTTTTTGATGCATTATCACATAGAAGATGTTACAAAGATGCTTGGTCTGAAGGTGATGTTTTGAATGAATTGAAATCTCAATCTGGACTACAATTTGACCCAGAAGTAATCGATGCTTTTTTTGAAGTTTATCCTACAATTAAAGAAATACAAAACTCTTTACCTGATGAAGAAGCTTAATTTGTTTTTAGTTTTTTTTGAATTTCTCTATCGAAGCAATTTGCAAAATTATTTACATCTTTTTTGCTAAAAGTTGAAGTTTTTTCGCTTAAAATTCCATTGTCGTAGAGTTCTTTATTAAAATTTCGCAAAGATAATTTTTCTTTGATATTTTCTGATGTGAATAATAAACCTCTGTCGTTTATTGTAGTAATATTTTTATCTAATAATCGAGATGCCATTGGAATATCACGAGTTATAACGATATCATTCGGTAAAGCATTTTCTACGATATAATTATCTGCTGCATCTGGTGTTGCATCGCAAACTATCATTTTGAATAGTTCAGATTTTGGCATTGGAATTTGGTGATTTGCTACAAAAATTAATTTTAAACTTAATCGCTTACAGAATCTAAAAATTATATCTTTAACTGGAATAGGGCAGGAGTCGGCATCAACCCAGACTGAAAAATCTATCACTTAGTAACCTTATTAAGATTGTCAATCATTCTTAGTGTTATTTTTTCTGCTTCATCTAAGTCTTGTCGGTTTATTGTTTGATTTGTGTACTGTAATTTTTGTTTTTCTTTACAAAGTTCATCACAAATCATAATTCCTGCTATAATAGATATCTTTAATGAATCTTTTAGACCTGACTCACTTTCAACTTGGCTTACTATTCTTCTATAATAGTTTAACAATTTTTCAAGATATTCTTCGTTTTCATTGGCTTGGATAGCAAAAGATGTTCCTAATGTATCTATTTGTAGTGTTGCCATTAAAAAATTCCTAATTGTGCCTGTTGGTTATCTTCTTCTTGAATATTGTCGTCAAAATCAAAATTTAAATTCAATCCTTCAGAATTATTATTTTCTGTTTCTTCTGAATTTATTTCTTCATCCAACTTTTCTTCTGAAAAATTAAGTGATTCTTCTTGTGGTTGATAATTGTTTTCTTGATACTCTTGTTGTACTTCTTGTTCTTGAGCAACTTGTTCTGCTTGGATGTTTGAAAAGTTTGTTAATTCATTAGGTTGTGATGTTGCTTCTGTAAAATTGTTTTCTGTGTTTGAAAGTACAACTTCTTGAACATTTTGAGTTGATGTTGCACTTGAACCAACTTTTAGCGCAGAATTTTCCATACTATTAAGTCGGTCAAGTGCATTCAAGATTCCTTGCTCGATTCGGTTCTGGTCGGCTTCAAATGACGAAATTTTTTGCATCAAAAGAGAATTTTTTTCGATTAAATCTCTATTTTTCTCCTGTAAAGCTACATTTTGTCTTTGAAGATCATTCATTTTAGAAACGATTGCTTCTACTTTTTTTTCCAACAATTGAACTTGATCGAGTGTAATCATGATTTATGCTCCAATAGCTTTTTTTGCAGTTTCAACTACTGCTTTGAATGCTTCAGGATCTTCGATAGCCATATTTGAAAGTGCTTTTCTGTTAATAACAACACCAGCTTTATTTAAGCCATCAATAAAACGTGAATATGATAAACCTTGTTCACGAACGGCTGCATTTAAACGTGCAATCCATACAGAACGCATATCACCTTTTTTGTCTCTTCGTCCTACATATGCGTCTGACAATGCCTGTGTTACGGCATCTTTAGCGGCTTTGAAGTTTGTACCTCTTCTTCCGCGGAACCCTTTTGCTAATTTAAGAATCTTCTTTCGGCGGTTCAACCGTTTTGTTCCGTCAATAGCTCTTGACATTTGTTACTCCTTGTTCCAGGCAAGTGTTCTTAATGACTCAACCGTGGAATAGTTTAATTGTGTGAATCTTATCACACTTCAAATTTTTTTATTCGCACTTTTGCGAATTGTCGGTTAGAATTTTCTAACCGTTACGGCTAATAAAAATAAAATCTTAGCCGTTACGGCTGTTTGTAATTTAATTCTAGCCGTAAGGTAAAAGCTGTTTGCGAACTTTTGCTGAGTCTGCTTCACTTAAGATTCCTGAGCTTCTCAACTGTCTTTTTCGCTTTGCAGCTTTTTTAGTTAAGATATGTCGAAGATTCATCTTCTTGTACTTAACTTTTCCGCTACCTGTCAAAGACATACGTTTTGCGGCAGCTTTTTTTGTTTTCATTTTAGGCATACTGCACTACCTCTTTATTTTTTCGTCTTCGGGCTTAATGTCATAGACATAAATCTTCCTTCCATTGCAGGAGCTTTGTCCATAACATAATCCTCATTAAGACGTTTTAGCACTTCGTTAAGAACATCAAAACCGAGTTCTGTGTGAGCTAACTCTCGACCTCTAAATCGAATAGTTACCTTAACTTTGTTTCCTTTATCAAGAAATTCTTTGATATGTTTTGATTTGAAATCAAGGTCACCAGAAGCAATTTTAGGTTGCATTCTGATTTCTTTTAATTCGATAACTTTTTGATTCTTTTTTGAATCTCGAAGTTTTTTTTCTTGTTCAAATTTATATTTGCCATAATCAAGAATTTTACACACGGGAGGGTTTGCATTTGGTGCAACTTCTACCAAGTCGAATTCTCGCTCTTTTGCCATTTTAAGAGCTTCTATAGTAGGGACGATTCCTTTTTGTTCTCCCTCATCATCTATAAGTCTGACTTCTCGTACACGGATTTGTTCGTTTATCCGTAACCCCTTAGCTTCCGCCAACTATCCTCCTCGTTTTCTTCTATCCTCTTTTTATTTTTTAGCAAAAGATAGAGAGACCTTTTTAATAAAGCGTATTATTTATAATAACAGAAAATATGTGTAAATGTCTAGTCTGAAATAAAAAAAACATAAAAAAGCCCCTTGTATAGTCTTATTTTTCGTGCTATTTTATGAAAAGTGATATTTTCTCTCAAAGTTCGTGTATAATTAGGGGATTTTATGAGTGTTTTTTTAGTAGTATTTTTTCCATTAATGTATTTTTTGTTAAAAGGATTAAAGTCTGTTGATTTTAAGTTGTTCTATGATAATTCTCTAAAATCTTTTTTGTTGGCAATTTTTGTTTCTGTAATTTATTGTTTTGGAGATTTAATTTTTACCTCAACTTATAAACAAGTTCCAGATAATTTTCTTTGGGATTTAGGATATTTTTATTTGTTTGACTTTTTTATTCCCTTTGTTTTGGGATTTTTATTGATAATTGTTGCTTCTCGAAAGTCAATGTATCATAAGGCTTTAACAATTCTTCCTTTCTTTTTAGGATTTTATTCAATATTTATTCCTTACAATTGTTTATTAAAATATGAAACAACAGATATGTTTTTGTTATTTGCAAAACCTACAACTTATTTTGCTATGATTTTTTCTCTTTGGGTTTTAATTTATTTATTTTCTCAGTCTGTAAAAAATAAATCTTCTGTTGCAATTAAAATTTTATTAGTTTTCTTGATGATTGTTGTTTCTGTAATTCCTGCAAGTCTTGAAACTTTGAATTTCTTAAAATTTCTTGCTTTTGTAAAAATTCCTTTGATGATTTTATTATATTTAGTTTCGGCTTTTTTATTCTTCATTTTTGTTTCAAAATCTAAACCTGAAGAAATTATTTAATTTTTCTACTTAAATTAAATATTTAATTTTGATATAAACAAAAAAAGACTGTCTTTATCAGAAATTCTGAAATTGACAGTCTTTTTTTTTTGTTTGTAAATTTGTTCACATTAAAAGGCTAATATGAACAAATTTATTTATTTTTTAGTCCAAGTGATTTGCTGAACCTAAAACTTCAATGTTTTTGTGCATATAAAGTTTTTTGAGTTCGTCACGAGCTGGTCCAAGATATTTTCTTGGGTCAAATTCGCTTGGGTTTGTTGCAAATACTTTGCGGATTGCAGCTGTCATTGCCAAACGTCCGTCTGAGTCAATGTTGATTTTGCAAACAGCAGATTTTGCAGCTTTTCTAAGTTGTTCTTCTGGGATACCAACTGAGTCAGCAAGTTTTCCGCCGTATTGTTCGATTTCTTTTACATATTCAACTGGAACTGATGAAGATCCGTGAAGTACGATAGGGAATCCTGGAAGTTCTTTTTCGATTTCTTCAAGAACATCAAATGCTAGTGGAGGTGGAACTAAAACACCATCAGCATTTTTTGTACATTGTTCTGGTTTGAATTTACAGCGTCCGTGTGATGTACCAATAGAAATAGCAAGTGAGTCTACACCTGTTTTTGAAACGAAGTCTTTTACTTCTTCTGGTTTTGTGTAGTGTGATTCTTCGTGTGAAACTTCATCTTCAACACCAGCTAAAACTCCAAGTTCTCCTTCTACTGTTACGTAGTTTTCTTGTGAGTGTGCGTAGTCACAAACTTTTTTTGTTAATGCTACGTTTTCATCGTATGGAAGTCCTGAACCGTCGATCATAACTGATGAGAATCCCATATCGATACATGATTTACAAAGTTCAAATGAATCACCATGGTCTAAGTGAAGAACGATTTGTGGTTTTTCGCAACCAAGTTCTTTTGCGTATTCAACAGCACCTTGTGCCATGTAGCGAAGAAGTGTCTGGTTAGCATATTTTCTTGCTCCAGAAGAAACCTGAAGAATTACAGGTGATTTTGTTTCAACACAAGCTTGAATAATAGCTTGCATTTGTTCCATGTTGTTAAAGTTGTAAGCTGGAATTGCATATCCACCTTTGATTGCCTTTTCAAACATTTCTTTTGTGTTTACAAGGCCGAGTTCTTTGTAACTAGTCATAAAATCTCCAATTAAAAAGTCATTAGAAAATTTATTTTTCAAAGTGACTTTTTAACGCAGTTCCTTAATAAAATGAGAAACTGCAGTTTGATTATAAAGTTTGCAACGCAAACTTTGGCTAAAAACTTCGACGATATTTTAGGAGTTTTTTTATCTCCTAAAAGTACAGATTAAGAAGTTGTTACTTGTAATTTTATGCGTTAATATGAAAATAATCAATAGAAATAGCAAAAAATTATGAAAAGAGTTTGACAAAACTATATTGAATAAATATAATTTAACCGATATATAGTATAACTATATTTTTTATTAAAGGATGTAGTTATGAGAGGCACGGTTTGTGCTTCCATTTTATAACGAAAGTTTCAAGGAGTAAATGGATGAAACGAGGCGTTTTAGTCTGCATGTCTTTAGTTCTATTTATGCTTTTCTGTATGCCTGTTATGGCACAGCCAAGCACAAAGAGTGTAGAGACAATAGTAATTGATGACTTTGACACCGCTGACGGTAAAGATTGGTCATGGTCAGTTCAAACAAGTAGGTTTATTGCTGATGGATTTCCTAAATCAGGATATGTTCCTGGAATTCCTAACTCATTAAGACCACTCAGAACACCTGAAGATCCAGAAGCTATGGTTTTTGGTGTTAATGTTTCTTATGATAGAAAAGGGGATAACTGGTTTGAGATTTATCCTTCAACAACTGATGAAAATGGGGAACTTACAAGTTATGAAATCCCACTTCAAGGTTTGGTAACACAGTTAGATTTCTGGGCTTGGGGAGCAAATTATCTTTATACTCTCGAAGTTATGTTAAGAGATGCTGATGGTCGTGTTCATACTATGAAAGCAGGAACATTGAATTATAATGGTTGGAAAAACTTGGTTATCAATATTCCAAAACACATGATTCAACAATCAAGATTGCGTTCTGGTCCTAAAAATCTTACATTTGTAGGATTTAGAGTTAGAACTGATCCAGCTGAATTTGTAGATGATTTTGCAATTTATTTCGATCAGTTTAAATATACAACACATACTCTTGATAACATCTATGATGGATTTGATTTGAGAGATATTGATTTTGATGCTGTAAACGGAGGTCAATAATGAAGAAATTATTATCTGTTCTTTTTGTTCTTCTTATGGTTACTTGTGTATTTGCACAACAAACAGAAAATTCAAGTTTATCAGATCCTGATCCATCAATTATTGGTGCTGACTCAGCAAGACAAGCTCTTAAGGAAGTTTCTGTAGATTTATTTGAAAGAGAAGGTGCTTGGAAAGCAAAAATTTCTCCAGACTGTGGAATTATTTCTGCTCGTCTTTTTGATGGAGCTCCTGCAGCAAAAGAACCAATTGATGATGCTGAAAATCAACAATTAGTTGATGAAAAAGTACTTGGTATTAAAGTTGAATTTTTTAGACGTGGTGTTAACTCTTTCTATGTAACATCAGCAAGACCTCTTGCTATTGAAGGTGTTACAAAAACAGTTTCTTTCTGGGCTGTAGGAAGAAATCAACCACACAAAATTACTCTTCTTTTGCAGGATTATTTTGGTTCTAATTTTGAATTGTATGTTGGTACACTTGATTTTACAGGTTGGAAAAAACTTACAGTTGCTGTTCCACCATCACCAGATGGAGTTCACGGAATTGTACAAACAAGTGCATATCACGGAGATAAGCCAGGTGTAAAAATTATTGGTTTTAGAATTGATTGTGATCCAATGTTAGCAAAGGGTGCATACTATGTTTACTTTGACGATATGCGTGCAGTAACAGATCTTTACGCAATGCAAAATCGTGACGAAGATGACATGGATGATAACTGGTAAGATTTAATACACTTAATCCTTGAAAGGCCTCTTTGGAGTAGATTATTCCAAAGAGGTTTTTTTATATATAATCAAATTTCCTTCTTTTTTTACTTGTTCAATTAAGTTTGCTTTTCTTAAAACCCAAAGCATTTTATTTGCTTCTTTTCC
Source organism: Treponemataceae bacterium (assembly GCA_036307825.1). Taxonomy (GTDB): domain Bacteria; phylum Spirochaetota; class Spirochaetia; order Treponematales; family Treponemataceae; genus RGIG9060. The sequence goes on from JAXJWW010000120.1 coordinate 27,317, forward strand.
AATTTCTGTTTTTGATAAATCTTTGCTTGAAAAATTTTCTGGAATTTCTTTAGGTAAAAGATTTTGAAAATCATTTTTTGAATTAAAAAATATTTCTTCTCTGTTGTTTAATAATATTTTATCTGTAATTAACCAATCTTTTTTGAATCTTCGTTTTTTATTTGTGCTTTGTACATTTTCTGGGTAAACAGTTTTTATTATGCATTGTTCAATTGGAAGTACAATTAAAGAAAAGTTTTTATTATCAAATAGTTTGTAAAGAGAGAATAATTCTCCAAAAATTGAATAAATGTTTTTCTTTTTAGGACTTTTTCTTTTGGATAAAATTTTTCCATCTTCATTTTGTTTTTGTAAATATGTTGTAGTTGCAAGAGGATATACAAGTTTTACTTTGTGATTTTTTGTTAGTTTTTCAATTTTATTAGTTAGTTTTGAAAGATTTGAAGTTTGAATTTCTATAATAGTTGAGTTTTCGTCTTGACAAACTATATCACAGATATAATTTTCTATTTTAATTTCAGTTTTTCCGTTGTATTTCTGAGTATAAATTGCTTTTAGTTCTTTGTGTAAACTTGTTTCGTTGTAAGTATTTATCATTATTGTTTAACTATACAAGTGTTATGGCGAAAAGTAAAGAACTTATCAAAAATCTCTAATTTTTTTAATTTTCTCAATTGACTTTACTATTATATCGTATAAAATGTAAGAAAGTGGTGAAAAGTGGTAAATTGTGGGGTTTTGTGGTAGATGGAGTTGTTAACTGGTGAATATCGTAATACGTTAGACGAAAAGGGACGAATCCTTTTTCCTGCTCGTATGCGAAATGAATTAACAGAAAATACTCTCATGGTTACACAAGGTCCTGATGGCTGTTTATGGTTATTTACCTTGGATGAATGGAAAGCGTTTTCTTCAAAGTTGATGGAATCTGCTTCACCTTTTAATCCGAATTCACGACTTGTTTTGCGTCGTTTGATTGCACCTGCTCAACCAGTTGAATTTGATAAAGCTGGTCGAATTTCAATTCCTCAGAGTTTGAGAGAATTTGCAGGACTTTCAAAAGATTGTGTTATTTTGGGTATCAACAAGTACATAGAATTGTGGGATGCTACAAAATATAAATCATATTTGGAACAAACAGATATTTCTTTCAGGGAAGCAACTGAAGAATTAGGAAGTATTTGTTTCTAGTTTCTGATAAAGGGAGTAAAAAGAATGGAAATTATCCATACTTCAGTATTATTAAATGAAACTCTTGAATGGTTATCTCCAGAAAATGAGAGTTTTGCTGATAATGCTTTTATGGTTGATTCTACTTTGGGAGAAGGTGGACATTCTTTTGCTTTTTTAAATCGTTATAAAAATTTGCGAATAATCGGCTTGGACGCAGACCAGAAAATTCAGGCTCGTGCTAAGGAACGACTTAGTTGTTTCGGTGACCGGATGAATTTTCACTTGGGCTGGTTCAACGATTTTTATGCAAATTATCCAGATAATTTACCAAAGCCAAACTTAATTTTGTTTGATTTGGGAATATCAGTTTTTCATTATGAACGATCAGGCAGGGGATTTTCTTTTCGTTACGATGAAGAACTTGATATGCGTTTGAATGATAGTGAAGGAAAGTCTGCAAGTGATATTGTAAACACTATGCGTGAAGATGAACTTGCTAATCTTATCTTTAATTATAGTGAAGAAAGATATAGTAGACGAATCGCTCGTGCAATTGTTGAAAATAGGCAACTTGCTCCTATTACAAATTCAAAAACTTTGGCACAAATTATTTATGATTGTGTGCCTGCGCCGTATAGGCATGGTGGGATTCATCCTGCTACAAAAACCTTTCAGGCATTAAGAATTGCAGTAAATGCAGAGCTTAATCGACTTCCAGAAGCTTTGCATTCTGCTTTTAATGTTTTACAAGTTGGCGGAAAAATGGGTGTAATTACTTTTCATTCTTTAGAGGATAGAATCGTAAAAAACACTTTTAGAAATTGGGCAAAAGTCTGTTCTTGTCCGCCAGAACAACCGATATGTACATGTGGGGGTTCACCAAAAGTTGAACTTTTAACAAGAAAACCTATCGGACCTACAGAAGAAGAAGTGAAAGAAAATTCTCCTTCTCGTAGTGCAAAACTTAGAGTTATTCGTAAGTTACGATAATTTCTAAATTGGATAGGAAATTTACTTTTTAAGAGGTTTATATGAAAAACAAAAAAAATGGATTTGTAAAAAGATTAGGGATTTATCTTTTAGCATTTTCAATTCCGTTTTTCTTGGTGTTTGCTATGGTTCAGTCCCAGCAGTACATGAATATCGAAAAAGAAGTTGCTGAACTAGAACAAGTTCAAAAAGACTTGATAGAAAGCAACAAAGCTTTGGTAACTGATATAAGTGTTTTATCCAGTTCCGAGCGAATTGAAAAAATAGCCGTTGAAGAGCTGGGAATGCGAAAAGCAACCAGCGACGAAATAGTTAGAGTTTCTATAAAGGGGAAATAGAAATATGATTGATGTGCAAGGTGGGGCACCTCAAAACGAACAAAGTTTAATGACTCTCAGCGAAGTTTTAAAAGCCGTAGACGGAAAGCTTCTTTCAAAAACAATGGAAGAAGAATTTTGCTTTTCTGGAGTTGCATGTGATAGTAGAAAAGTTGAAAAAAATTTTATTTTCTTTCCTTTAGTAAATAATCAAGATGGACACGATTATATTCCTCAAGCCATAGAAAATGGTGCTTCTGTTATTTTTGTAACTGATTATTACGCAGATTTTCATAATCAACAAATTAAAGATATTATCAAAACTGGCGTTGCTGTAATTTCTGTTGGACATACAATGTATGCTTTACAAAGATTAGCCGCTAGTTATGTTTTAAAATTTCCTTCACTTATTAGAATTGGAATTACAGGTTCAAGTGGAAAAACAACTACAAAAGAAATTGCCGTAAATGTGCTTTCGCAAAAATTTTCTGTTGTTTACAACGAAGGAAATTTAAATTCAGAAACAGGACTTCCTTTATCTGTTTTTAAAATTCGACAAAATCACCAAGTTGGAATTTTTGAAATGGGAATGAACCGAAAAGGTGAAATTGCAGAGTTAGCTTCTGTTTTATATCCTCAATATGGAATTATCACAAATGTTGGAACTGCTCATATTGGAATTTTAGGAACAAGACAAGCTATTGCAGAAGAAAAAAAGCAAATTTTCAAATTTTTTAATTCAAAAGCATTTGGTTATATTCCAAGTGATGATGATTTTGCTGATTTTCTTGCTGAATCAAAAGGAAATATCAAAAAAGTTTCACAAGATTTTATTAGTGATGTTAAATTTTCAGGTTTAGAAGGAACTTCTTTTAAATACAAAGGCGAAAATATCAATTTTTCTTTGTGTGGAAAATACAACTTGAAAAATGCTTTAAGTGTAATCGCTTTAGCCGAAGATTTAGGTTTGTCTTCCGAAGAAATTAAAACTGGTTTAGAAACAGTAAAAACAATTTTTGGTAGAAATCAAATTGTAAAAAAAGATTTTACTTTCATTTTAGATTGCTACAACGCAAACCCTGATTCAATGAAGGCTTCTGTGGAATTTTGTTCTGAAGTTGAATGTGCAGGAAAAAAAGTTTTCGTTCTTGCAGATATGCTTGAATTAGGGGATGAATCAGAAAAATCACACAAAGAAATTGCTGAACTTGTAGAAAAATCTAGTGCCGATTATGTGATTTTCTTTGGTGAAGAAATGAGTAAGGCAAAATCATTTGTTACTTCAAAAAAACTTGATGCAATTTCAACAAGTGATGAAAATGCTGTGGATTTTGTTGCAAAAAAATTAAAAGATTTTTGTAGCAAAGATGATATTGTTTTATTAAAAGGTTCTAGAGGAATGAAACTAGAACGAATTGTGGAAGCAATTTAATATGTTAGGTAGGAAAACAATTTTTGCCGAAAAATCATATTCTTCTCAATCTGTGGATACAGGATTTGTTGTTGCTGTAATTTTGTTACTAGGTTTAGGCTTGGTTACATTGTATGCTTCTTCAGTAAATTATGCAGTAAAAGCATTTGATGATTCTTTGTATTTTGTTAGAAGACAGTTGATTAGCGCAGGAATTGGTTTATTCTTACTAGTTTTATTTTCAATAATCGATTTATCTTTTATAAGAAAATTGTTACCAGTTATTTTTATTGGAACTCTAGTTTTATGTATAATGACTTTTTTACCTTTCATTGGTGTAGAACGAAATGGTGCAAGACGTTGGATAAAACTACCTGTTTTAGGAACTTTTCAACCTTCTGAAATTGCAAAGTTTGCTGTAGTTTTGTTTTTAGCAAATTTCTTTGATAAAAAACATGATATTTTAAAAGAATCTGGATTTAATATTGCACCAGCTGTTTTTGGTCTATTTTGTACAGTTATTTTGGTTTTTTTACAAGATGACTTTTCAACTGCATTTTTTATCATGATGGTTGGACTTTCGTTATTTTTTATTGCTGGAATTAAATTAGGTTGGTTTTTAGGCTTCTGTGCATTTTCTCTTCCAATAGTGATTTTGTTTATTTTTACAGAATCATATCGTGTAAAGCGATTGATAGCTTTTTTTAATCCAGAACAATATTCACACGGAGTAAATTATCAAATCAATGCTTCTAGACGAGCAATTTCTGCTGGTTCTTTCTGGGGCGAAGGTTTATCTGGTGGATTAAAACAAGTTAACGGAATTCCAGAAGTTCAAGCAGATTTTATTTTTGCAGGTTGGGCCGAGGGAATGGGATTTTTAGGTGTAATTTTCTTTTTTGCACTTTTAATTTTCTTTGCTTGGAGAGGATACAATATTGCTTTCAAATGTGAAGATAAATTTAGAAGTTATACTGCATTTGGCTTAGTAACTTGTATTGTTCTTCAATCTCTTTTTAACTGTGGAGTCGTCTGTGGAGCTTTGCCTGCAACAGGAATTCCCCTTCCGTTTTTTTCATCGGGTGGGTCGTCCTTGATTGTTACATTACTTATGTGTGGTGTAATAATAAATATTTCTAAATTTGATAATAATTATGTGGAGTTGTATAATGAATAACGGAATGGTTTTTACAGAATCTTATTACAGAATAGGAAATCAAGTTAACGAAAAAAAGGCAGAAAAAAAGGTGAGTAAAGTAAACTTAATTAAAATTTTATTTATTATCCTTGGTATTTTAATACTTGCAGAAGCTTTTGTATATACAATTTTAATGCCATGTCTTTCACCTGTAAAAGTTACATATTCAGGTTTAGAATCTTTTTCTGCACAACAAATTAGTAACTATCTAGGTATAACTCCAAAACTAACTTGGATTCAGTTTGACTCTGCAAAAGCTGCTTCAAAACTTGCTGGAAATGCAGTTATTGAAAATGTTGTAATTGAAAAACATTTTCCTGACCAAGTATTAGTGAATATTGTAGAAAGAAAGGCTGCCGCTGTTAGTCTTGTAAATATTAATGGAAAAACGGTACCTATTCAAATTGATAAAAATGGTGTAATATTTGCAGTTGATAGAGGAATGCCATCAAATTCTGTACCTTTACTTACAGGATTTACTTTTGATACAATTGCAGAAGGAATGCGTTTGAATGGTAAATTAAGACCTTTAATGGAACAGATTGCCGAAATTCAAAGTACTAATCCTGAATATTTTTCTGTTTTGTCAGAAATTAGAGTGATTTCTAAAGACTATGGAAGTTACGAATTGGAATTATATCCAGTTCATTCTAGAATAAAAGTTCTTACTGATAGAACATTGAATTTAGAAGCACTTCAGTATATGATGGTTGTATTAGATGTTATAAACTCTATGCAAAGTGATGTTTCTGCTGTAGATTTAAGATACGGCTCAATTTCATATAGATAATTTGATTCTTAGGAGGATTTTGTTTTGAGTGATATAGTTGTAGGACTTGATATTGGTACAAGTAATGTTCGTGTTGTTATCGCTGAATATGATGAAAATAATAGACTCAGAATCGTAGGTCTTGGAAAAGCTCCTTCTACAGGATTAAGAAGTGGTGTAATTGTAAATATTGAAGCAACCATGAGAGCTGTTACTGCTGCAATTGAAGCTGCCGAATTAATGAGTGGATACGAAGTTCATTCTTGTTTTGTTGGAATCGGAGGAACTCAAGTTGATAGTTTGAATTCCACAGGACAAGTATCTGTATCAAATAAATCAAAAGAAATTAACCAAAATGATATAAATCGTGTAATTGAAACTGCTAGTCATCTTTCAATTCCATTGGATAGACAAGTTTTACATGTTGTTCCTCAAATGTATACCGTTGAACATGGTGTAAATATGTTACAAAAAACAAAAGATCCAATCAATGTTATTGGAACTAGACTTTATGTTGATGTTCATATTGTTACTGCAACTACAACAACTGTTCAAAATATTTTTACTTGTGCAAGTAGAGCAGGATATACAGTTGATGGTGTTATGTTAAAAACTTTAGCTACAGCACAAGCTGTTCTTACAGATGAAGAAAAAGAACTCGGCTCAATTTTAATTGATATGGGTGGTGGTTCTACTGATGTTATCGTTGTTGCTGACGGAGCTCCAATTTGTACAGATTCTGTTCCAATTGGAGGTTTACTTGTTACTAATGATATTTCTGTTGTTCGCGGAATTTCAACTGAAACAGCTGAAAAAATAAAAATTTCTGATGGTTGTTGTTGGGAACCTTTAGTTGATAAAAATGAAGAAGTTCTTATCTTAGGAGTAAATGGTCGTCCAGAATCAATTCCTCGTACAGAACTTTGCGATATTATTCAGCCTCGCGTTGGTGAAATTTTTGAAATGATTAGAGAAAAAATTTCAGCAAAAATAAAAGACCGTCGCCTTTCAGGAAATGTTGTTTTAGTTGGTGGTGGTGCTAAGATGAGTGGTGTGATAGAACTTGCTTCTACTGTATTTAACACAGAAAGTGTACGAATTGGTTTACCTTCAAATCTTGGCGGATTAACCGATGAGTACCGAACTCCAGATTCTGCTACTGCAATTGGATTAGTTGTTGCTAATTCTGAAGTTTTACAACATAAGGGTGAAAAACGAAGTAGAAAAGATTATTCAAGAAAAAAACAAGGATTTATGGACAAGATTGCTAAATTTTTTGAAGATATGTTCTAATTTATAGCTTTTATCATTGTTATATCTTGAAATTACGATATATAGTTGTATAATATAAGAGAGTTTTTATTTAAAATTCTTTATTTTAATTAATAAATTTTTTTCTGGGTTGGGAGGAAAAAATGTTAAACATCTCTGTTATGGATGAAAATCCTGTTAGTCCTACAGTGATTAAGGTTATTGGAGCTGGTGGTGGTGGCTCTAACGCTGTAAACCGTATGATTCAGGAAGGCTTACAGCATGTTGAATTTATTGTAGCAAATACTGATAAACAGGCGCTAAACAAATCTGTAGCTGAAAATAAAATTGTTATTGGTTCAAAACTCACAAATGGTTTAGGTGCAGGTGGTAAGCCAGAAATTGGTGAAAAAGCTGCTATTGAAGATGCTGATGCTATAGCAAATATATTACGCGGTGCAGATATGGTTTTTGTTACTGCCGGTATGGGTGGTGGAACAGGAACTGGTGCTGCTCCTATTATTGCAAAAATCGCTAAAGAACAAGGTGCGTTGACTGTAGGTGTTGTAACAAAGCCTTTCAATTTTGAAGGAAAGGTAAAAATGGAGCTTGCAGAAGAAGGTATCCGTAAGTTACATGAACAAGTTGATACACTTATTGTAATCCCAAATCAATATTTGTTAAGCGTTGTTGATAAAAAAACATCAATAAAAGAAGCATTTAGAATTGCTGATGATGTTTTACGACAAGGTGTTCAAGGTATTTCAGATTTGATTACACACCCAGGAGAGGTTAATATTGACTTTGCTGATGTTAGAACAACAATGGAAGGCAAAGGGGACGCAATTCTTGGTATTGGTGAAGCTTCTGGAGAAAATAGAGCTGTTGATGCTGCAACTCAAGCTATCAGTAATCAGTTACTAAAGGATTCTCAAATTGACGGTGCAAAAAATATTCTTGTTAATATTCGCTGTAGTGAAGATTTCTCCCTTATTGAAACTGAAGAAATTGTAAATCTTATTCGTCAAAGTGCTGATCCTGATGTATTGTTGATTTATGGACAAATTATTGATCCTAATATGAATGATACCGTAAGTGTAACTGTTATCGCTACTGGATTTCCTAAGGGATCTGAAGGTAATTCACAACAGGATCCTTTTTACGATTTGAAAGCAAAAACTTCTACTGGTCCAAATATTGAAAAACCAGTTGCTGCTCAACCACAACAAAATAATACATCTTCAGCAAGTGGTGGGAATTTAGTTTCTCATGATGATTGGACAAAAATTCAATCACGACAACAATCAAATAGTTATTTATCTGGAAGAAATATAGATTTTACAACTCCAACTTGTTTAAGAAATAAAAATAATTCTTCATCAGATGAAAAATAATGGAAAATATTTTATCATCCTATTATGATGATTTAGTTTCTATCGATGGAAAGTCAATCTCAACTGCTCAAACTTATTGTTTTGCGGTTGAGATTTTCTTGAATTGGCTAAAATCAGAAAATAAAGAAATCCCATTAGTTGAAATATCTGATTTAATAAAATATCTTGTATGGCGTCAAACACAAGGAATGGATTCTTTAACTGTTGCCAAAGATATTTCTTCTCTTCGTTCTTTTGGTAATTATCTTACACGAAATCAAATTTGGAAAGAAAATTTTGCCCTAGAATTAGACCGTCCAAAAGCAGAAAAAGTTCTACCAAAGGTTCTTTCTGTTGAAGAAGTTGATGCACTTCTAAATTGTATTGATGTTTCTACGGATTTAGGAATTAGAGATAGAGCTTTATTTGAATTGATTTATTCTTGTGGTTTACGAATAAGCGAAGTTTCTAATTTGTTGTTGCAAAATCTTCACTTAAAAGAGCGAATTATTTGGGTTACAGGAAAGGGAAATAAAGAGCGATTAGTTCCATTTGGCAGTGAGGCTGAAAATTGGCTAAAAAAATGGCGTGAGGTTAGGCCAAAATTTGTTGGTTCAAAAAGTGTTCCTACGATATTTGTAAATTATCAAGGTAAGCCTTTTTCTAGAAAGGGTATTTGGAAACGTTTTCAAGAATTAGAAGCTTTGTCTGGTGTAAGTTCTAAAGTTCA
>JAXJWW010000121.1:0-7430 GCA_036307825.1 Treponemataceae bacterium
CTCGTCTTCAATTTCTGGTAAATCTGCAAAATCGTTTGTTGCTAAATTGTCAGTTTCTTCAAAAGTTGCTTCACTTTCGATTTCTGGCATTTCATCTAAAACCGGCTCGTCTTCAATTTCTGGTAAATCTGCAAAATCGTTTGTTGCTAAATTGTCAGTTTCTTCAAAAGTTGCTTCACTTTCAATTTCTGGCATTTCATCTAAAACCGGCTCGTCTTCAATTTCTGGTAAATCTGCAAAATCGTTTGTTGCTGAATTGTCAGTTTCTTCAAAAGTTGCTTCACTTTCAATTTCTGGCATTTCACCTAAAACTGGCTCAGCTTGAATTTCGGATAAATCGTCTAGTTCAGGTAAATTGTTATCTTGATTTTCAACATCATCTGTAAGAAGTTCATCAACATCATCAAAATCATCAAGATTTAAATCTTCATTGTTATCTAGTTCATTTTCCATAGTTGTTTCTCCTGAAACTGCGATTGTATTATCTGCAAATTCATCAAGGAGAGAATCTGCTTCTTCATTATCGGCAGTTTCGGCATCAATCATAGAAAAATCAGGAACGATTGTTCTTTCAGAAGAATCTAAATTAACAAGAGAAACTTTTGTTGCACTACTTTCACCTGATTCACAATCTTCGATAGAAGCTGATAAAACATTTTCTGAATCAAGCTCAATTTTCAAATTCAAAGTAGGAGTTTCTTTTGGTCTAGGAAGCAAGTTTTCAACTAACAAAGTATCAACATATTCAGCATCTTCCATATCATCAGAAGAAGAACGATACAAATCCAACTGAACTGTTGTTTGGTCGTCTCGTACTGTTGTGAGTTCAATAATTTTTGACTGAGGACTTCCCTCCTCTAAAATTGGGTAAAAAGACCCATCCGCTAGTTTTATTCCTATTTTATTATTCATACAATTCACCTTAGTTTAATGGTATTATGCTTATCAAATCTTGTCAACGCTTTTTTTTCTTGACACTAATCAAAAGGATTGACATAATAAGTATATGGATACTTTATTTCCTATTTTGATTGCAATTATCATCGTTGCTGTTTTTGGCATAATACTCTCTCTTATAATGAACGCAAAATCTAGAGTTACCACAGGGGCAAAAAGGCAAAAAGAACGACAAGTAATTGTAAAAGAAGCTACAAAAAAATTGACTTCAGATCCTCACAATATAAATGCACTTACAGAGTTAGGAAATTTATATTACAAAGAACAAGATTGGGCTAAGGCATATCCTTTGTACACATCACTTGTAAGTTTATCCTCTTCTCGTATGGGAATAAATTTAGCAGAAGTAACTCTAAGACATGGTATATGTGCTTTGAATCTAGCTAAACCACAAGAAGCATTAAAATCACTTTTAGATTCAAGAAAACTCAATCCTGATACTTTTGATGTAAACTTTTATCTTGGTAAAGCTTTAGTTGAACAAAAAGAATTTGAGAAGGCTATTCCTTTGCTAAAAAAAGCAATCACAATAAATAATGATGTTCCTGAATGTTACGCCACAATCGGTAGAGCATATTATCTTTCTAAAAAATATAAAGAATCTTTGCCTTATTTACGAAAAGCATTAGACACAAATCCTGAAGATAAAGACTTACTTTTCTCTATGGCCGATGCTTTAAATGAATCAGGAACTCCAGATAGAGCTATCAAAGTGTTTATGCACTTGCGCCCAGATCCAGTGTATGGAGCACAAAGTTGCCTTGCAGCAGGAATTTACCATACAAGATGTAATCAGCTCGAAGCCGCCATCAAAGACTTTGAAATTGGAACAAAACACGAAAATACCCCTTTAGACTTGATGTTGAATATTAAATATCGTCTTGCACAATGTTATATAAAATCAAACAATATGACAGCAGGACTTTCTTTATTGAAAAATATTCAATATCTTTCACCAAATTACAAAGATGTTCCTACATTGATTACAAAATACCAAGAATTAAATCAAAACACAAACCTCAGAACATATATGATTGGAACATCAAATGAGTTCGTTGCAATCTGTAGAAAAATCGTAAGTACTTTCTTCAAAAAATCTAGAACAAAGGTTATCGATATCAATGTTTCAGCTGAGTATGCAGAACTTTTAACAGAAATTGATACAGACAAATGGCAAGATGTAATTTCTTTCCGATTTTATCGAACAACAGGTTCAACAGGCGAACTTTATGTAAGAGATTTTCACGCAAAAATCAGAGATGAAAAAGCAGGTCGTGGAATTTGTTTTACAGCGGGAACTTTCACCGACGAAGCAAGAAAATACATTGAAGGTCGTCCAATCGACTTAATTGAAAAAACACAATTGTCCAAAATTCTTTCTTCACTTGAAATGAATACACTTTAATTGATACTTTTCAATTTTTTTTGTAACGAGATTTTATTTCTTTTAAATTGATTTTCTCTTTTTACTTGAAAAATTTATGGTTTTGGAATTACAACCAGATTTCTTTCGTTTTCTGGCAAAAAAGGAACTCGCAAAGGAAGTACATCCCAGTTTGGAGCCCATTGAGCAATTCCCTCCATTTCTGCTTGAATTTTTTCCATTTTTGCTTTGTAAGCGGCAAGTTTTCCATTTGTTTTTAGGATTCTTAACAAAACTCGAATCATCTTTTTTTCTAAAGGTCTAAAAGCTCTAAAAACCACAATATTAAAACTATTTTGAGGAACTCGTTCGGCTTCTAAAGTTTTTACTGTAACATTTTCAAGTTGCAAAACTGCTCGACAATTTTCAAGGAAAACACATCGCTTGCTCATTCGTTCAACAAGTGTAAAATGAACATCATCAAAAACAATGGCAAGTGGAATTCCAGGTAATCCACCACCAGTTCCCACATCGGCAATTTCAATTTGCTCTGTAGAATTTTGCTTTGCTTGAGAAATTAAATTTTGCAAATGTGAATAAGGCGCCAAACTATCTAAGATATGACGAACAACAATATCTTGGTGAGTATCAGCACCCACCAAGTCATAAGCTGAGTTGAATAATTCTAATTCGTTAATATATGAATTGAGTTTTGGCAAAACTCGTTCAATAAGTTCTGCCGAAAACCCTAATTCTTCTAAACCTTGTTTTAACATTAAAACTCTTTATTTGTTGTAGTTTCGTTTTACTTTTTTGGTTGTAGTCATTTCGAGAGGCTCTTCCAAAATAGTAATTTTTGAAATTTTTGCATAAGAAGCTGCATCTTTGTTTACTTTTGCAACTAAATCGCTAATTGCTGAATAAATTGGATCTACAGATTCTGGAGTACCTCGCATTACATTTAAGCGTTTGAACAAGTCTTCAGCTGGATAAATCAATGCTTCGATTCCTTCAGATTTTGTTGCTTCATCCATAATATAACCTTGAACTGTAATTTGTTCAATATCTGTAAATAATTGGAATGCATTTTCAATTTCTTCAGGGAATACGTTTTTTCCACCTTCTGTAACAATCATATTTTTTGCTCTACCTGCAAGATACAAGTAGTTTTCGCTATCAAGTTTTCCAAGGTCTCCAGTTTTGAACCAACCGTCTTCTGTAAATACTTCAGCAGTTGCTTCTGGCATATTGTAATAACCTTTCATTACCATTGGACCTTTAACCTGAACTTCCCCAACGCCATTTTCATCTGGATCTGCAATTCTCATTTCCATATAAGGAGCAAAGAATTGACCAACACTTTCAATTTTGAAGTGTTCCATTGGATTCAAAGCGATAATTGGAGAAGTTTCTGTTAATCCGTAACCTTGGATAAAATCAATTCCCAATTCTTGATAAACCTTGAAAATACTTGGAGCAAGTGGTCCACCACCACAAATTGCTACGCGCAAAGTAGAAATACTTGCTTTTTCAAGAACAGCTTTGAACATCTTTTTACCAGGATTAAATCCAAAAACTTTTTTACAGCAGTATGAAACGCCCATCAAAAATTTCATCAATCCATTTACGATAGGACCTTTTTCTTTAATTCCTTTTAGAATACCTGCCAAAAGTTTATTAAAAAGAAGCGGAACACCAAGAAGCATTGTAATTTTACCTTCTCTAAGTTCCTTTAACATTCTAGAAACTGCCATTGATTTACCAAACACAACTTCTGCACCTGTAGAAATTGTTTCGATAAATACAGCTAACATTGTATAAGAGTGATGAATTGGCAAAAGTGCGTAAAAAACATCAGTTGGAAAAACTGTAAGATTTGTTTGTGCAATATAACAGTCAGAAACCAAGTTTTTGTGTGTTAGCATTACTCCTTTTGGATTTCCTGTTGTTCCAGAAGTAAAAAGAATTGCAGCCACATCATCTTCTGTAGGAAGTTCTGGAGTATATTCCTTATCATCTGATAAATTATAAGCATATAGTTCTGGATGTTTTTTACTCAAAGAATAAACTTTTGTTCCCTGAGGATTTTCTGAAAAATATCCAAATTTTTCTTCATCAACAAAGAAAAGATTTGGTTTTGCAGCATTCAAAAGATTAGAAACTTCTTTATCATGTAGACCGTAATCAATAGGAACGATAATTCCACCTGCAAACAAAGTTGCAAGATAAACAGTTGCCCATTCTGGAGAGTTTTTTCCTGAAACTGCAACTCTATCACCTTTTTTCAAACCTTGTGCAAGAATCCAGTTAGAAAGTTTTTTTACATTTGCAAGAACTTGTGTATAAGTTAAAGTATTTTTTTCTGGAGTAAAATCAGTAAAACAAGAATTGTTTGGATATCTTGAAACTGTAATTGAAAACATTTCAGGAAGTGTTGGCCACTGCCCATTAAAATTTTTTCCTCTAAAGTCATCTAAAAATGCCCAAGGAAGTGTTTTTTCTTTTTTTGCCATAATAAAATCCTTAAAAATTTAAATAACTCACCATTTTTTTAGCATAGTGAAAAGATTACCTTATCTTTTAGACACAAAATCTATAAAAAAGGTTGCACCTTTAGTATAAAAGATTTTTTTGGGGAATGCAAAAAATAGAGTGGAATTTATTTGAAAACAAGAAGTCAAAATTAATCTCTTGCAAAAACACAAAACTAAGTATATATTAAAAGGAAAGGAAGCACCAAAGCTCATTTGGTCGTCTCCACATTTATTTAGCAAAGCTGCCAAAAAAATGGGTTTCAATCACTTTTGGCGGCTTTATTTTTTTACTCTTTATCTTTCTTTTTTAGGAAAGAAAGCAATGCTATAACTGTACCAGTTACGGTGGCAATGCAAGTTACCACAGCTAAAACCAGTTCTAAAGTCATAGACAAGCCTCCCTAATCAATTATTTCTAGCAAAACTAGATTTGAGTTTGGGAGACGCCGCCTGATACCTTTGGTACTTCCAATAATTCAATTATCACATATCCTGAAAGAAATGTCTATATTTTTATTAAGTAGTATTTTATATTGTATAAAAGATTTTTTTTGGGAATGCAAAAAAGATAGAACAAATCACACTTCTGATGTATACTATCAACTATGAAATTGAAATTTTATTTTTTAGGGATATTGTTAATTGTTTCAGCAAATTGTGTTTTTGCCCAAGATGTTATTCCTATTCAAGCTAAAAGAAATGCAATCGTTGAAGAATGCAAAGAATATATTGGAACGCCTTATCTTTACGGTGGATTAACAAAAGACGGAATTGACTGTTCAGGTTTTGTTTTTACCACAGTTAGAGATTCTGCGGGAATTCAGCTTCCAAGAACAGTAAAAGCGCTTTACTCTTTTGTTCAAATGATTCCTGATAGCAAAAAGCAAAAAGGCGACTTAGTATTTTTTAAAACTGTGGAATCAAAAATTTCCCATGTAGGAATTTATATAGGAAAAGACCAATTTATTCATTCTGTAAGTGATGGTCCAAATACTGGAGTTATCGTTTCTTCATTAAAAGAAAATTATTGGAAAACACGATACGCTGGAGTAGGAACATATTTTCCTGCAGAAACACAACCTACAGAAATTTATGTTACTTCAAATAAAGATACAGAAGAAACTCCTTCTGAAGAAGTTTCAGGAATTAAACCTCCACATGAAAAACCAAAACCAACTCCCAAAGAACATCCTAAACCTAAAAAAAAAACAACCACATTTGATGTAAGTACTTCAGTTTTTATGAACTGGAATCTTTTTACAACTGACCAATTTTTATTCAATGTAAGAGGTGTAACTTTACAACTTCATGGTGTTTATAATAAATGGGAATTGCGTCCTGGAATTGGAATTGATTTTAGATATGAACCAAAAATGAATATCTTTCAAATTCCTATGTATTTATCTCTTTCCCCAAGGGATTTTTTGAGTATTTACGCAGGAACAGTTTTTACTTTTGGAAAACCAGTTTTAATTGGAACCCAAGAAGAAATCAAAAGTTCAATTTTTCCAGGAATTTTAGGGGTTTCATTGCAAACACCTGCAATTCAAATTGGAAAAACAGAACTAAAATTTGTACAAGATATTAACTACACGATTTTTAATAAGACAAATAACTTTGCATTAAATTTTGTAGATTCTATCGTGGCAGGTTTAATTTTTCAGTCAGGAATAAGAATTTCCTACGGCTTTTAACTTTTTAAGGACAACAAAATGAAAAAAATATTTTATTTTTCGCTTATATCAATTTTAATTTTTACAATTTTTTCCTGTTCACCTGCATTATCAATTTCGCTAAAAAATGATGATTCAGCTGATATCCAACTTGAAATTTCGAATACAGAAAGTTTTTTTTCAAATTTTTCTGCTTTTATGGATTTTTCAGAAGATAATTTTTATGACAAAGAAATATTATCATTGAATTTGGAAGAACTTGGATTTTCTAATATCAATTTAGAAACTAAAAAAAATGCTGATTTAAAATTATTTGCTCAACTTAAAAATCTTTCAAATTTAGAACAAGAAAATCCTTTATCATCACTTTTTATAAAAAATGAAAACAGTTTTGAAATTTCTATCAATCCTGATAATTTAATTGATATTTTAGAAACTCTCCCAGAAATAACAGATTATCTTGATTTGTTGATGGCACCAGTTTACACAGGAGAAGAACTTTCAGAACAAGAATATCTTGAACTTTTTGCTTCTGTCTACGGAGAATCTTTTGCAAAAGATTTTGAAAACACAACCTTTATGTTACAAGTCAATGTTTTAGACAAAATAAAAAATATCGAAACAGCAAAAGATAATATCGCTTCTGTAAATTTCGAAGAAAATGTGGCAAATATCAAAATTCCACTCTATAAACTACTTTGTAACCAAGATTTAACTTTTTTTAAAATACACTTTTAAAAAAAATTCGTAACATTTCGTTGAATATAATTGAATACTCTGACATTTATTAACATTTTTTATTTTTAAAGCAAAAATTTCAGTTGCAGATTTAGGATTTCCATTTTACACTAGAATTACAAGAAAAAAAGAAAACAAATGGGGGTCTAAATGGCTGAAATAGCA
>JAXJWW010000122.1:0-72339 GCA_036307825.1 Treponemataceae bacterium
GTTGAGTTGAGTTGAGTTGAGTTGAGTTGAACATTCAAAAACTATTTTCATGCCTACAGTCTAACACTTTTACTAAAGATTGACAATACTAAATTTCATAAATACTGAAGTTTTTTCATAAAGTTGCGTCATGATAAAAAAATATCACACGGATTGGAAAAGTCTAACGACTTTTCTGGGAGTTGGTTAGTTTTTGGGCGGGATTGCAAAGCAAACTGTCATTCCGAACTTGATTCGGAATCTTTCTAGTGAGATGCTGAAACAAGTTCTGTATGACGATGAGGTTGAAATAACACAACTCCCCCTTTCCTCTCCCACAACGCAAGAACTTTGCAAAACCACAACCAGTGCAGAAAAAAAACTGGCATTCACAATTTCGCCCTCTTTACTAGAACGAAAAAAGTTCGCAAAATGCACAATCAGTGCAAAAGAAAACACGTAGACAAAAAAACAAACGGCAAGTTTTGAAAAGCAAAACTTGATTGTAAGCCGAAGGCTTACTAAAAGCCTTGCAAGCGTAGCGCAGCACTAGCGAGTTTGGGGATTTTTCGGCGAGAGCCAGTTTTCTTTTGGTACAAATTATTTTGCAAAATTCTGTAGAGCAAGTTGACATTGATTTCACTCTATATTATCATTTAATTTCGATATTTATTTCTTTATTTTAGGATAAAAAAATGGAATTAGAAAAATTTAATGCCCCATTTAAAGGTCGCTCATTACTTACTTGGATTGATTATACTCCAGAAGAAATTCTTACATTTTTGGAAATTGCTGAAAATGTTAAAGCTCAAGCTAAAAACAATGAAACTCACCTTAGATTTTTAGGAAAAACTATTGCATTAATTTTTGAAAAGCGTTCTACACGAACTAGATGTTCTTTTGAAACAGCATTTGGAGAAGAAGGTGGACATCCTGTTTTCCTTTCCACACAAGATATTCAACTTGGAGGAAAAGAAACTATCGAAGATACTGCTCGTGTTTTAGGAAGAATGTTTTCTGCTATTGAATTTAGAGGATTTTCACAAAAACATGTTGAAATTTTAGCAAAATATTCAGGAATTCCAGTTATCAATGGTTTAACAGATGAATTTCATCCAACACAAGCCCTTGCTGACATTTTAACACTTAAAGAAACCTTCGGAAAACTAAAAGGTCTAAAACTCGTTTTTTGTGGCGACGGAAGAAACAATGTTGCCCGTTCAACAATGATTATTTGTTCTAAGTTAGGAATTGACTTTGGAATCTTCAGTCCAAAAGAACTTTTCCCTGACCAAGAGATTTTAGAAATTTGTAAACCTTTTGCGGAAAAATCTGGTGCAAAAATTGAAATTTCTGATGATATTTCTATTGTAAAAGGAGCAAATGCAGTTTATACTGATGTATGGATTTCTATGGGTGAAGAAGCACTTAAAGAAGAAAGAACTAAACTTCTTACTCCTTTCCAAGTAAATCAAAATCTCATGGAAAAAACAGAAAATCCTGATGCAATTTTCCTTCATTGTTTACCAGCTGTTCAAGGCGAAGAAGTTACAACAGAAGTAATCGAAGGTAAAAATAGCAAAGTTTGGGATCAAGCTGAAAACAGAAAACATACAATCAAAGCTATCATGTTAGCATTGATGTAAAACAATTTATTTTGTGAGGTTTATTTTATGAAAAAACTTATTATCATTTTACTAGTTTCATTACTTTGCTTTAGTTTGTATGCACAACAAAATGCAGAAGAACAAGATCTTTTTTACATCAATGTTCCAATCGTAAGAGTTTACGATCACATTGACGCTTATGTAGTTCATTACTTAAAAGGTAATATGGAAGTTGGACAAGTTTTTGTACCAAAAGTATGGTTTAACACACACGAGTTTAACAAAAGTAGACTTCGACCTTTAGCAAAAGGTGTTGAACCATATATGACAGTCATTTACGAATCAGGAGAGTTCCGAAAAGTTTATATCAATATGCCTATTGATAGAAAACACTCTTCTTGGAAAATTCTTTCACGAAATGTTGATGTTGCTTCTAAAATGAACACAGAAACATTAGAAATTGAATACTAATTTAATATTCTCATTAAATAAAATAAGTAAAGGTTCTTATGTCTAGTATAACTGAAAGTAAAATTGCAAATTTAAAAAAATTTATTGGTTCCCACGAAAATTTTTATGTTGTAGGGCATAAAGAGCCTGATGGAGATTGCGTTTCTAGTTCTCTAGGAATTGCATCTCTATTAGAAAAATTAAACAAAAAAGTACAACTTTTGTCAGCAGGACCTTTTAAACGCCCTGAAATAAAAAAATTTGAAAAAAAATTTTATAAATCACCTAAGAAAAATTTTACAAAAGAAAATACTGCTGTTATCATGGTTGATTGTTCAGAAATTGAACGAGTTGGCGAAGATATTGCAGAAATCATTAAGGATTTTGATATTTTCATTGTAGATCATCACAAAACTGCAAATGCAGATGAAGATAATTCCATAATTTATCCAACTTCACCAGCAGCAGCCTATTTGGTTCAACAGATTTACGAAAAAATCATCGGAAATCCAGATGAAGAACTAAGTAAAACACTTTTCTTTGGATTTTGTACAGATACTGGATTTTTCAGATTTTTAGACAGTGACACTTATGAAGTATTTGAAGGTGTTTCCCGCTTAGTAAAAAATGGAGCAAATCCGAGACAAACTTATTCAGACATAAACAGCGGAAAACCTTTTTCTACAAGAAAACTACTTGGAATTATGCTTTCTCGTGCAGAACAGTACTTTAATGGAAAATTAATTGTAACTTACGAAACATTGGAAGATACCAATCTTTTTGGAAAAGAAGGCAGAGATTCAGACAGTTTATATCAATTATTGCTTTCAGTTGATGAAGTTCAAGCTGTTTTATTTGTACGCCAAGATACAGATAAAACTTGTACAGCAGGATTTCGTTCAAAAGATGTAGTTGATGTAAGTGCTATTGCTTCAAAATTTGGTGGTGGTGGACATAAAAATGCTGCAGGACTTAGCACAGAAGGAACATTAGATACCCTACTTCCAAAAATTATTTCTGAATTTGAAAAGATTTTATCTTAATAAAAATCTTATCGATTTTCTTAATAAAAAAATAAAATCTAAATTCTCACTAATAAAAATCTAAAAAATGATTAAGATTTTTTATAAGATTTATGAGTTTTTCATTAAAAATTTATAAAACATACCATAAAATCTAAGAAAAAATCAAAATAAAAACTTGGCACAAAATTTGCATATAAACCTTATGTAAAGCATTTTTAGTTTTACAAATAAAAAATTACGAGGTTTATATGATAAGTTCACAAACAATTGAAAACATTTATTTTTCGGTACAAAAAGGAGAAATTAGTCAAAAAGAGGCAAAAAATCAATTATTAACTTTAATTGTAAAAGAGCCACAATTTTTTGGTTTAGAAAAATTGAATAACGATGATTTACAAGAAACAATTTGTAAAATAATCAGTAAAGTGGAATCTATTTTTGATAACTACGATAAAAGAAAAAATACAAAGTTTTCAAGCTACTTTCAATTAGTTGTTAGATATATTTATCAAACTTGGCGAAAAAACAAAACAAATGAAAATATTAAATATTCTATAATTAATAACTTAAATAAATTTGAGTTTTTTGAAAGAGAAAATGAAAATATATATTCACCTGAAAAAAACATAGAAAACTTACCTTCAATAAGTGATAATAATCAAAACATTAAATATTATACCGACAAAGTACATAGAAAAACACAAAACCTAAAATTAGAATTTCTAATAATAGCATTAAAATCCTCTCATGTAATAACAGAAAATCAAATAAATCAAATTAGCAGGTTTACAAAAATTAGTAAAACTTACTTACTCGATATTATTGAAAAAGCAAACCAGAAACTCTCAAAAAGAAAACTACAAATAAATCATTTAGAAAAAATGATAAATCGTGATTATTTCAAACTTGAAGAAATAAAAATGAAAATCAATTTACTAAAATATGGCGAAATAGAAAAAAATATATTTCAGGAAAAATACAAAGCAATAACAAATCGAAGAAACAAAAACCTAGAGAAATTAAAAAGTATAAAATTAGTTCCAAGTGATAAAATCATCAGCGATATATTAAAAATATCACCAGGAAAAATTCGTTATTATATAAAAAGAAACTATAAACTTTACAATATTTCTACTAAATCAAAAAAAATACAAATATAATGCAAATGAATAATAATAGACATTAAATTATTTTAAAGGTAGTATACAAATATGGAAATATTTTTAGCAACTGGAAACTTACATAAAAAACACGAAATGGAATTACTTTGTTCTCCACACAAGATAATAATTCCTAAAGATCTTGGATTAAAATTTGACCCAGATGAAACAGGTCTTACTTTTTTTGAAAATGCTTTAATAAAAGCAGAAAGCCTTTGGAAAATAGTACAAAAACCTGTAATTGCAGATGATTCAGGAATTTGTGTTGATGCACTAGATGGAAAACCAGGAATTTACTCAGCAAGATACTGTGGAAGAAAATTTGCCTCTTCTAATGAAACAGAAGATGGACATAACTTATCCCAAACAGAGCAAAACACTCTACTTTTGGAAGATGTAAATTTAACTTTACAAGAAAAAGGTTTAGATCCAAACAATCCAGAAAACAGAAAATGTAGATATGTTTGTTCTATCGTAATGTATCTTGCAAAAGATAAATTTTTAAGTGCTCAAGAAACTTTTGAAGGTATTTTATTAAAAAATATAGAGGATTCAAAAGGAACAAAAGGTTTTGGGTACGACCCTATTGTCTTTTTACCAGAATACAATAAAACTGTTGCAGAACTCACAGAAGAAGAAAAAAATAAAATTTCTCACAGAGGAAAAGCAGTAAAAGAAGTAATGGCAGCTTTTAATCAATTTAATCTTTTCTAATAAAAATTAAGAGATTTTTATTGATTTGTGTCAAAAATTCTAAACCAGAATTTTTACAACAGTTAATAAGCCCTTCTTTTGAATAAAACGTTACATGAGTGGTATCTTCCTTGTACCACCATGTAGCAAATTTTTTTGAAGTTTTTTCAAAATCTTCCTCTGGATAAAAAATTTGTGTCTGAACAGCTAAAATTCCATCTTTTTTTAATAGAGATTTAATGTGCTTAAAACTTTCTTCTGGATTTTCAAAATGTTCAGCAACTTCTAAACATGTAATGAGAGAATAAAAATTTTGCTTTGGAATAAAATCTTTTGTAAAAAATAAATCCCATCCTTCTATAACTTCAAAATCAGAACATTTTTGTTTTACCAATTCAATTAAACAAGGATTAGGCCCAGAACCATAATCTAAATAAGTATGATTTTTTATTGTAGTGGCAGAAATAACATCTTCAAAAAACTTTTCTAAATATTTTTTATATCCAATATCTTCAAGTGTATTATTATGAAGCAAATATCTATCTTTTTGATTTTCTGATGTAAGATAAAATTTATCATCTAAAACAACTGAATTACAATGACCACAAAAATAATAAATTTTATCTTTTACTAAAATATTATTTTCTAAAAGTGAATTACAACATTTACAAAAATTTTGTTTAATTTTCATAAAAAAATTATATAAAATTTTAAAAAAAAAGTTAAGTTTTTTTATATACCTGCCGATAAGAAATATAGAAAACTGTATTTTTCACGTATGTAGCCTTTAAACGTGCATTATTCAATTTTCTGGTTTGATACAAACGTTAATACGCTTGTATCAAACATCAAAAACAAAAGACGGAACGGATTCTGTCTTAAATTAAATTTCCATGGAGGAAAATTATGGTTATCAACCACAACATGTCAGCAATGTATTCCAATCGTACTTTGGGTGTTACAAACAGTAATATTCAAAAAGATATGGAAAAATTATCATCAGGTATGCGTATTAACCGCGCTGGTGATGATGCTTCAGGACTTGCAGTTTCTGAAAAAATGAGAAGCCAAATTAGAGGTTTGAATCAAGCTTCACAAAATGCATCAAATGCAATTAGCTTTATCCAAACAACAGAAGGTTATCTCCAATCAACAACTGATATCGTTCAGAGAATTCGTGAATTAGCAGTTCAAGCTTCAAACGGTATTTATACTGACGAAGACAGAATGCAAATTCAAGTTGAAGTTTCACAGTTGGTAGCTGAAGTAGATCGTATTGCATCTCAAGCTCAATTTAACGGTATGAACATGCTTACAGGTCGCTTTGCAAAATCAACAGGTGAAAACACAGTTACAGCTTCTATGTGGTTCCATATCGGATCAAACATGGATCAAAGAACTCAAGTTTTCATCGGAACAATGACATCAACATCTCTTGGACTAAAAGAATTAGGATCAGAAACAATCATGAGTCTTGCTGCTCCGGATGATGCCAACCGTGCCATCGGTACTCTTGATGAAGCATTAAAAAGACTTAACAAACAAAGAGCTGACCTTGGTGCTTACCAAAACCGTCTTGAACACACTGTTAACGGAATCAACATTGGCGCTGAAAATCTTCAAGCTGCTGAATCAAGAATCCGCGATACAGATATGGCTGCTCAAATGGTTGAGTTCACTAAGAATCAGGTACTTACACAATCTGGTACAGCTATGTTGGCTCAAGCTAACGCACAAAGCCAGAATGTATTATCTTTGCTCAGATAGTGTGCTGGTTATGGAAAGATACTAGGTCTTTTCATTATCAAAGTTTGATCGGAATAGGGATTTATTCCCTATTTCCGTTCAAGCGGATGGTTTTACTCAACTATTCTACTCACCCGCTAAAAAAAATCATAAAAAAATACTCCTTTTTTTGATTTATACTATGGACGATTTTATACTTATAGTAGTATAATACTGTTTGACGATACAAGAAAAAAATGTAAAAGGCGCAATTTTACATTTTTGGATTGCTAAAAGCACGGAATTGCTTTTAGGTCGACATAGTTCAATAGAACTAAATCACAGGGAGGCGATTTATGATTATTAATCATAACATGAGTTCTATGTATGCAAATCGCACTTTGGGAGTTTCAAATTCTCAACTTGCTGGCAACATTGAAAAACTCAGTTCCGGTCAACGCATTAACAAAGCCGGTGATGATGCTTCTGGATTAGCAGTATCAGAAAAAATGCGTTCACAAATTCGTGGTTTGAACCAAGCTGAAAGAAATATTCAAAATGGTGTTTCTTTTATTCAAACAACTGAAGGATATTTGTCAGAAACAACAGATATTTTACAGAGAATTCGCGAATTAGCAGTTCAATCAGCAAACGGTATTTATACTGATGAAGATAGAATGCAAATTCAAGTTGAAGTTTCTCAACTTGTAGCAGAAGTTGACAGAATTGCTTCACAAGCACAATTCAACGGAATGAACATGTTGACAGGTGCTTTTGCAAGAGATTCAGCAGTTGGAAGAGTTATGCAATTCCAAATTGGTGCAAATGTTGACCAAAATGAACAAGTTTTCATTGGAACAATGACAGCACAATCTCTTGGTTTAACAGGAACTCAAGGTTCTGACGAAAGAATTTCTATTGCTACACCAGATGCTGCAAACATGTCAATTGCAACATTGGATAATGCAATGAAATCTGTAAACAGACAAAGAGCAGATTTAGGTGCTTATCAAAACCGTTTTGAAATTGCTGCAAAAGGTATTGCAGTTGCTGCTGAAAACCTACAAGCTGCAGAATCACGCATTCGTGACTCTGACATGGCAAGTGAAATGGTAGAGTATACAAAAAACCAGATCCTCACACAATCTGGAACAGCTATGCTCGTACAAGCAAATTCACAATCTCAAAATGTATTGAGATTGCTTAGTTAGTAACTAAAAACATTAAAGAGATTTCTGGATGTCATCTTTTTAATGAAAAGCATATTGACGAAAGAGGTGCGCCCCTCTTTCGTCTTAATTGCTTTTACTAGGAAAATATAGGATGTTTTCCTACAAAGGAGGCCCAAATGAGTTTGAGCGTAAACATGGTTGGGCAAAATTTGGCAATGGATGGCCGCATAAATACAAATTCTGACGTGGTAAAACACGTTACTTCTGGTTATACTCCGCCAGAAAATGTAAATAAGGAAGCAGCCTCCGTAGCGGAAGATTTTGCTGATTTAGATTATCAGGTTTCTCAATTACAAAAGATTTCTGACCAGATTGGAAGGAAGTTACAGTTTAACGTGAACAAAGAACTTAATAAGATAGTCGTTAAAATTGTAGATCCAAATACCGATCAGGTTATTAAGGAAATTCCTTCTCCGGATATTCAAAAGCTGCAATTAAGGCTAAAAGAAGCTCTTGGTCTTTTAGTTGACGAAAAAATTTAGCTTTATTGGAACTTTTAAATAGCCCATGGCAGATATAAGTATACCTGGTGTTAGCGACAAATACAAAACAAATGATCTCGTAAAAAGCCTTGTTGAAGTTGAAAAACTACCTCTAAAAAGAGAGCAAGAAAAACTTGAAGGTTTTAAAACAGAACAAGCAAATTGGCGTAGAGTAAATCAATATATGAGTTCTTTGCGTGAATCAACAAGATCGTTATACTCATTTAATAATCCATTCAATGAAAGAATCGCAGAATCAACTGATGAAAGATCAGTAACAGCAACTGCTGAAAGAGATGCAACTGTGGAGACTTTTAAAATTGATGTGGATCAAATCGCAACAGCAGATAGATTTTTATCAGGGAATATCGATAAAAATACTCGTATCCCAGAGGGAACATATCAGTTTACAGTAGGCGAAAAAACAATCACATACAGATTTAAGGGTGGGAAAATCTCTGAATTTTCTGAAGGTTTGAATAAACGAGGAAACGGAATTATCAAATCTTCAATAATCGGAGTTTCAAAAAATGAAAGTGCATTACTAATCGAATCTCTCAAAACTGGTGTTGAAAATAAACTTATCCTTGAAAATGAATCTTTAGATTTAGCAATAGATTTAAATATGGTTCAAAAAATTCAAGGAGAAAAGATTCCATTTGCACAAAATATCAATAAAAATGTAAATCCTGAAACAAAAATTGAAATTCCTTTACCAGAATCCATTAAAGAATCATCTGGATTTGCAGTAGAATTTAAAGTAACAACAGTCCCTGTTGAAGATGTAACTATTGCATGGAACAACAGACCAACAGGTCCAGAATTACCATTTGCTGGTAATATTCAATTTCAAGATGTAATAATTAACAATGACCAATCTGACACTACTTTACCACCAGAACCACCAAAAGAATTAAGATTTCCGGTTACTGACAATAGTGTTTTATATATAAAAAAATCTGATGGTACTATTTTACCATTGGAAAGCATTCCACTAGATAACGAATCTAAAGAATACACAATAAAATTAAGTGAATACGAAGGTGCAACTTCTATCCTTGTTGATAATAAAAACACAGGAAAACAAGTTCAAATTGAAGGAGTTGCAGCTTACAATATCTCGGCAAATTTAGGTTACGAACCTTTACATCCAGTTTCAGTTGCACAAAATGCAAAATTTCGTTACGAAGGAATTCCAATGAATCGTCCAACAAACGAAATTGATGATGTTGTGCCTCACGTAAAATTAGAACTTCACTCACCTACTGACAGAACCGCAAATATCAGTATAAAAAATGATACAGAAAGTGCAAAAGATGCTTTGATTACTTTTGTAGGAAATTATAATCAACTTATGGCTGAATTAAATATTGTTACTCAAAATAAGCCAGAAATTGTTGATGAACTAGAATATTTTACAGAAGACGAAAGTGAAAGTGCAAAAGAGCGATTAGGTGTTTTTAAGTCTGAATTTACTCTAAAAAGTAGCAAAAGTTCATTACAACAAATTATCACAAATTCTTATACACCAGAAGATAATGCAACCATTAGGACATTATCACAAATTGGAATTGCAAGTAAAACTGGAACTACCACAGGAACATCTGCAGCCCAAATGCGTGGCTACATGGAAATTGACGAAAAAAAATTAGATGAAGCACTTGAAAATAATATGGCTGAAATAAAAAATCTTTTTGGCTATGATACAAATGATGACAAAATTATTGACGCCGGAATCGCTTATAAAATGGACCAAACTTTATTAGCTTATGTTCAAACTGGCGGAATTTTAGCAATGAAAAATACAGCTATTGAAAGAGATATCTCAAACGCTGAAACAAGAATTGAACGATTAGAAGTTCAAGTTGCAAATAAAGAAGCTGAATTAAAGCGAAAATATGGAAATATGGAATCTACATTGAATAATTTAGAAGCTCAATCTAACTCAATAAATAATACCTTTAATCAAGGTAGCAAAAAATAAACTTTGATTTAGTTTATAAATAACAAATCTAATCTATAAAAAAGAGGGAAAATTATGGATATTTACATTAACAACACAAAAGCGGATATAACTTTAGAAGACGAAAAAACAATTGAAGATGTTTTAAAAGGGATAGAAATAGAATGCGAAAAAATAGACGCAACAATTATCGGGGTTTCTATTGACGGAACAGAAATTGATGCTGAAGAATTATCAAATCGATTTTCTGATTTAATTGAAAATACATCAACTTTGGAGATTACTACAATTTGCAAAGATGATATAGCTTCATACTTTCAATCAATCTTTGAAACACTAGAAGAATTAGAAACAAAACTTACAGAAATTCCTGTTAATTTACAATCAGGAAAAGAAATTGACGCAACTGAAACTGTTAAAGTTTTTGCAGAAAGTTTTGATAATTTTTGCAAAGCTGTTACTCTCTCTTCGTTATTTTCTGAGTATTTTGCAAACACAAAAGAAAAGGCTCAAAAGATTTCAGATTTCTTAGCTGATTTTGCTCCAATTCTTAGCGATTTTGAAAATGCTTTTAAAGACAAAGATACAGTTTTAATCGGAGATTTATCAGAGTACGAAATTGCACCAAGAATTGCACAAATGAAAGAATTTTGTTCTGATTTTATTAAATAAGGTGTATAATTAAATAGGGATAAGATTTAACTTTGTACATTGAATTTTTGGAGGGTTTATGTTTTTACAGATTAATTTTACGCCAGAAGTAGAAACTTTAAGATACTCCATTGCTTATATCGCAATTTTTTTAGTTGTATTAGTTGGTTGTATATTTTTTTTAACAAATATTTTTATCAATTTCTTAAAAAAGAAAAAAAAATCTGATTTAATTGATCCTAATCGCAATACAACAAAAAAAGATATTCAAACAATTGGAGATATATTAAAACTCACTCAAGAAGAAAAAGATTTACTTTGGAATATTTGTGAACGACAATCTGTAAAAAATCTTTATATCGAACTTAAAAACGAAAAATTTATAGATTCAATCTTAAAAAAAGAATTTGAATTATATAAACAAGATGATAATTTTTGCGCAATTTTATTTTCTATCAGAAATAAAATAGATGTTTATCGAAATTCAGGAATGACATTAAATTCAAGTAAACTTATTCCTGCAAATCAAAAAATGACACTTATTGTAAATGAAGATAGATACGACACTTCTGTAGTAGAAAACACAAACGAAGGGTTAATTTTATTAGTTCCCAAAGATATATTAGGTAATGAAATAAACATTCCAACTTTAACAAAAATTAATTTGCTTTTTTCAATGACAAACAATGTTGCATATAATATGCAAACAAGAATTATGCGTTATCAAACAAGAAATTTAAAAGAGATTGTTGTAACACATTCAAATAATATTGAAATTGTACATCGCAGAAATTTTACCAGAATATCTTTTAATACTGAATGTATTTTTAGTGCAGTTCAAGTTACTACTGGTGGTGATAAAAAAGAAGTACAAGTTGAATATAGACCTCTAGAAAAAAAACATATAGGTAAAATATCCGATATATCAGCTGAAGGATGTTGTTTAGAAACTGAATTACCAATTAAACCTAATCAGTATATTTACATAGAGGTTGAAATTTTGGAAGGTAAAACATCAAAAATTTTCGGTAAAATCGTTGCTGTTGAAGTGAACAATTCTAAGAATAAACATATTTTACATATCAATTTTGTAAAAATTGATAAAAAAACTAAAAATTTGATTTATTCATTTTTATACAATTACTAAACTTTAATAAAAAACTTGACGATATTCTATTGATGGAGTATTATCGATAATTATGACAGTTCTAGACATAAAAGACATATCAACAGAAGATGCTTACATTTATTACAGAAAAAGTTACTCAGGAACTGCAATATTGGAATTGCAATCAGAATCTGTAGAAGTGCCAATAAAATTTTTAATTGAAACTGAACCAACTGGCAAAAAAAATGTAGAAGTAAATCTAAAAAAAGATATATTATATCCAATTTTACCGGTTGTAAGAGAATTAAAAAAAACTATTTTAAGTAAATCTGAAATGGGAATTTTACCATGCTAGAATTGTTTTCTAATTCAGCAGACACAACAATTAAAATTGGAAAATTAATTGGTTCTTGCTTAACAAAAGGAACTGTTATAGCTTACAAAGGAACTTTGGCAGCAGGAAAAACAACTTTAACAAAGGGAATTGCAGAAGCCCTAGAAATTGACGAAATTATCACAAGTCCTACTTTTACTTTAGTTTCAGAATACGAAGGAAAATTACCACTTTACCATTTTGATGTTTATAGGCTTGATACAGTTGAAGATTTTTTGAATATTGGTTCAGAAGAAATGATGTATGGAGATGGTGTGTGCGCAATCGAATGGAGTGAAAAAATCGAAAGTGCTTTACCTAAAGATGCAATTATTATTGATATTGAGATTTTAACACCAGAAACAAGAAAAATTACAATTAAAAATTGGCCTTATGATAAAAATATATTTTCGGAGTATATAAAATGAAAGCTTTTGCTATTGACTGTGCAAGTCCTTGCATGACAATTTGTGCAGAAAATGATGGTTTATTTTCAACAAAGGTTTTGGATATTGGAATGCATCAATCAGAAAGAATAATTCCAGAAATTCAAAACGCTTTAAGTGATGTAAAATTAAATCCTTCGGAAATTCAATTTGCTTGTTTGTGCAAAGGACCTGGCACTTTTACAGGATTAAGACTTGCTTATTCCGCATTAAAAGGGATTCAACTTTCTTTTAAGTTTCCAATTTATGCCTTTGACTCTTTAGAAACTTATGCATTTCCTTTTTTTGATTTAAATAAAACTATTTTAAGTTGCTTAGATGCTAAGAAAAAACGATTTTATGCCTCAGTTTTTAGACAAAAAAATTTAGTAGTCGGTCCAGTTGATGAAGAAATAGATTCAATACAAAAATATATCGACCCAGAAGAAGAAATTTTAGTTACAGGTCCTGATGCAAATTATTTTGTAGAAGAATATCAAAGTGTAAATCCTGCTCAAAAATTTATTATAATTGAAAGCAAAAATATAAATACTTCTTGGCAATTACTTAAAATGGGAAAATCAGCCTTTGATAAAAATTTGGAAGGTATAAAAGATTATGATGGGCCTGTTTACATAAGACCAAGTGAAGCAGAAGAAGCAAAATTAAATAATTCTGCTTCTTCATAATATTTTTACAAAACTTATTTTTTCTGGAACAAATCTGACAAAGCGCCGATAGATTCTTGATTTGTAGCGGCCGCTCTATTTTCATTTTGAATTGCGTTAAAAACCTCTTGTCTAAAAACTTTTACTTCTTTTGGAGCTTCAACGCCAATTTTAACTTGTTCACCTTTTATTTCAATAATTGAAAGTGTAATTTCATTTCCAATTTTGATTTTTTCATTAGTTTTTCTTGTTAATATTAACATTTGTCGCCATCCTTATTTTGTTTAGCAACAAGTTCATGTTTTGTTGTCCATTTTGGGTCTGATAAAACAAATTGCATTCCTAAATTATTTGTTTTATTGATAATCAAAGGACCTTGTAAGTTTGCAGTAATTTTACCATTGTTTCCAGGAATTGTGATAATAGTTAAAACCACAACATCAGAAGGTGAATCAACTCCAATTGATTTTAATGAATTATCATCAATATCAAGTTCGTAATCATCAAAAAAGATAAATGGATCAACTACTAAAAATGATAGAGTTTTATCTTGTTCAGACTGTAACCAATAAAATGGTTTATATTCCGCTTCAATTAAAGTAAACTTTGTATAACCTTCAAATCCAAAAAGACCATTTGGAAAATCAATTTTTACAGTTTCTAATTCATTATTCATTATTTACCCCTACTCCAAAATAAATTATCTCATATAATTAAGTAAACTATTTTCGTACAATCTTCCTGCTGTACTTAAAGTTGCTTGTTTTACATATTCAAGCATTTTCATATCAGTAATTGCTTTTGTAAAATCTAAATCCCCTTCTCTTGCAATTAAATTTGTTGCACCAAGTTGGTTAGTTTGTGCTTTTGCAATTGCTTCTTGAGCTCTAACATAATTTGAACCGATTTCTGCTTGTTTAGTTATCAAATTTCCTAAACCATTATCGATTGATCCTAAAACTCTACCTCCGATTGATTCAATATCACCAGAAAGCATTGAATCTCGCAAAGCAATTACAGCATCAAAAAGTGAACCTCCAGAAACAGTTACTGAATTTGAAAGATTATAAGGTGGACGCTGAGAAGAATCTTTAATGATTGCTAAATCTTTCAAAGCTGAACCTTGTACATCTTCTAACCAAAGCTGACGAGAATCTGTTGTTTCAAGATTTAACCCTTTTGTAATTGGATCTAAACTAGCTTTAACAGAAGTTCCAGAATTATTTATTTTAGAAATAATTGAATGAACATTATCTCCCGGTTGTAATTTAATCTCTGCACCATTTACAGCAATTTTACTTTCTTGACGCACAATATAATTTGTAGCATCTGCTGAACTTACTAATTGTTGTTTTTCAGCCCAGAAAATTGAATTTCCAGTTTTATCTAAAGAGATATGATTTTGTTCATCAATTTCAATTTCTTTTTGACCAATTGAACCAGAATATCTAACAGTTGTGATAAGAGGTTCTGAAGAACCTTTTACATAACCAGTTTCAGTTTCAAAAGCCATATTTGATGTTCTTGTTCCTGCAAAAAGTCTTGTTCCGTCAGGACCAATAGCGTTTGAGTTTTGAATAAGTTCTTTTAAAAGTTCATCAACTTCAACTGCCATATTTTTAAGATCTTCTTTTTGATACAAACCATTTGCACCATTTACAGCAAGTTCGCGAACTCGTTGCATAATTTGAACAGAATGATTTACATATCCTTCAGCAACTGTAAAATCATCAGAAATAATCTTGGCATTTTTTTCAAATTGTTCTACTCGAGTTGCATAAGATTGATATCGAACTAAATGTCCTGCAGCCAAAGGGTCGTCTCGCAATTGTTGTAAGCGATTTTGACTTCCAAGCTGATTGTTGAGATTATTTGCTTTAGATTCTTGTAATCTAAGATTATATTGAATATCGTTATTTGCTGTTGCAGAACTAACTCTTCTCATACACTACTCCTAAAAAGTAAAACTTATACACCAAGACGATTTATTACAGTATCCAATAATTCATCAACAACTGTGATAAATCTTGCAGCGGCATTGTATCCATGCTGAAATTTGATAATATCAGCAAGTTCTTCATCAATATTCACACCAGAAATTGAATCCCGCATTGTTCTTAAGTCACTCATAATTGCAACTTGACTTTCGTAATTCAATTGTGCTTGTTCACCTTTCAAAGCAACATTTGTAACTGACTCAGCAAAGTAATCATCAAAAGTTTTATTTTCACCAATCATTACAGATGAATTTCTTAATGATGCAATATCTTTTGCAGCACTTCCATCGCCACTTTCTGCAAAACCTGAAACATCAGGATAACTTGCAGCAACAGACATAACATCCATTTTAATTGCAGGATTGATTGCTACATATCCAGATGGATTTAATACTGGAGCAACAGAATAATTTGTATTATTTGTTAAAGATTCAACTGCATTTGCCATATTGAAGTTGTAAGCATTTTCTGCTCCACTTCCATTTAAAATTCCAGCGTAACCTGCTAAGAAATGACCAGAATCTTCCACATAGCGAATTACAAAATCAGGATTTGAAGAATCTTCAGAAGTTGTTGCTTTTAAAACTAATTCATTATTTTTATCAAGATAAGCTTTTACTTCAGAATTTGAATCATTTATACGAGTGATTACAGTTTCTACAGTATCAGTTGGGAAATATGGAATTTCTACATTACCATCTTTTCCTGATAAAGTAATAACACCTTCAATTCCTACTTGGTCTTGTAAATTTAATTGATTGCTACCAGTCATTCTGAAAATCATAGATGTATCTTCTACACCATCGCCATTTCTATCAAAATTTCCTAAAGCGTTTGTAACGAATGGTTGCTCAACAAAAAAATCTAAACCAGTTGTGTTATTTGCACCAACAGCGTTACGGTGAACATCATTTACTAAATCAACAAAGTTCATTGTCATTGTGTCTAAAGATTGAAGTTCAGAGCGCAAATCTTTATCGCGAAATTCTATTAAAGCACCAAGAGAACCACCAGAAAAAGTTGCATCTTCATCTGTATCTGACCAAACAACTTTGCTATAGCCTGTTCCGTCTGTTACAGTTTCTAAATCAAAACTTCGGGCTTTTCCACCTTGAACAAGAATTTTTCCGTCAACATGAATCATAAATTCGTCACTATCACGATTATCAGAAGTTACATTGATGAGAGAAGAAAGTTTTTCTGTTAATAAATCTCGTCTATCAAGCAAATCGTTAGGATTATCACCCATTGCTTTTGATTTTTCAATTTCTATATTTAATTGCGCAATTTGACTTGTGTAACTATTAACTTGTTCAACAGTTGCTTCAATATCACCATTTATGATATTTCCAATTCCTGCTAAAGAATTGTGTCGTTGCTGAATTGAATTTACCAAAGTTTCTCCACGAGTAACAATTGCTTGTCGTGCAGTTTTTGATTCTGGATAAAGTGAAAGTTCTTGCCAAGATTGCCAGAATTTATCCATATTTGTTCTGATTGAAATATCAGCAGGTTCATTGTAAACACCTTCAATCATCACATAATATTCATCACGAGTTTTCCAATAACTTTCTTGGTTAGACTGAGCAACAATTCTTTTTTCTAAAAATTCATCTTTAACTCGTTCGATATTTTGAACTGTTGCACCTTGTCCAATTTGACCAGGTGTTTCTGCACGAGTTAAATCTGGTCTGTAGAGAGGACTAAAAGAAGTGATATTAACTCTTTGGCGAGAATAACCTTCAGTATCAGCGTTGGAAATATTATGACCAGCTGTATTAATTGACTGACTTTGAACTAAAAGACTTCTTTTCCCGATTTCTATTCCTGAAAAACTACTAGACATATATTCCTCCCATTCCTATAAAACAGTATTTAATATCATACTTTGTGGTTGATTTTTTACTAAAGAGCCTGTTCTTGAATAAACAGTTGTTTTTCTTTGTGGAACAACATTATCAAAAACACCTTGTAAAAATTCAGTTGTGATTTTGATGTAATCGTTCAAAGCTTTATTTTCAATTTTTGAGGCAAGCAATCTTTGTTTTACAGAATTATATAAATTTTGAATATCATTCATAGATTCTTTTGAAATTTTATTATCTTTCAAATTTAGTGATGCACCATCATTCAATCCAAAATATTCAAAACATTTTATTCGTTCATTTTCTAATTGTGAAAATTTATTTGATAAAGCATCAAAAGACGCAAGATGATATTGTAATTCATCCCAATCTCTTTCATTTACTGATTCTCTAAGTTTTTTTTGTGTATCACAAATTTCAGAAAGTAATTTATCTTGAGAAGTTAAAACTGATTTTAACTTAACTGAATAATCAATATCTGTACTAAACATAATTCACCTCATTTTAATATCGGTGTTTAAAAATTTGACTTTAATAAAAAAAATATTTTTTATAGAAAAAAAAATATTTATATAGATATTTATTTTACACCTTGACATTTTAGAAAATTATTAGTAATATCATTTTACTTGATTTATTCAACATGGTGCCCGTAGTTCAGGGGTAGAGCGCAAGATTGTGGATCTTGTTGTCGCGGGTTCAAATCCCGTCGGGCACCCTACGCGTAAGTGATATGTTTTGCGTGTAATTTGCGTTTGTAGCTCAGCTGGATAGAGCGTCGGACTTCGAATCCGCAGGTCGCACGTTCGAATCGTGTCAGACGCATTTGGGCCATTAGCTCAGTTGGTAGAGCAACAGACTCTTAATCTGTGGGTCGAAGGTTCGAACCCTTCATGGCTCAAAAAAATGATAACTAATTTACAATAAGCACTTGACAAAATCTTTTGTTTAAGGTAACTTAAGTTATCGTTCGCGAAGTTAGGTCATAAAGCTACTTCTTGACTGAAACAGGCGAGAGTGGTGAAATTGGCAGACACGCTAGACTTAGGATCTAGTGCCCTAGGCGTGAGGGTTCAAGTCCCTCCTCTCGCAAACATCTTATGATGTTGATTTTATAAAGTTTTAAGGCGTGCGGATTGGTATTCGTAGCTAATTACGCGGAAATAGCTCAGGGGTAGAGCGCCACCTTGCCAAGGTGGATGTCGCGGGTTCAATTCCCGTTTTCCGCTCTAAGCGAAAGCGATTCGGAAAGTTCTGAATCGCTTTTTTTTTTGCAAGAATAAATTTCTTGTTAAAACAAATCATATCTCCATAAGGAAAGGAACTTGTCATGACAGTTACAAAAGAAATCGAGAAATTAGAAAATTCAGCAGTAAAATTAACAATTACAATCAACAAAAAAGATGTTGCTGCTGGTTATGATGAAACATTAACAAAATATTCAAAAAATTTACAATTACCAGGATTCCGAAAAGGAAAAGTTCCTGTTTCAGTTTTAGAAAGAAAATATGGCGATGCTCTTAAAAATGATGTTGCTGGAGAATTAATCGAAAAAGCTCTTGAAGAAGTTTTTGGTGAATTTGACAAAGAAAAATCAGAAAACAGACCACTAGCCTATTCACAACCACAATTAGATTCACTTCCTCAATTGGATGTAAAAAAAGATTTAGTTTTCTCTGTAATTTATGATGTAATGCCAACTGTAAAAGTTGAAGATTTCTCAGGAATCAAAATTGAAGAACCACAAGTAGAAATTACAGATGAAGAAATGAACGAAGAATTAAAAGCAATTCAAGAAAGAAATGCAATGGTTCTTGATAAAAAAGATTCAGAACCTGCTGCAAAAGATGATATTGCAACTATCAATTATTCAGAATTTGATGATAAAGGTGAAGAAATTGCTGGTTCAAAACGCGAAGGATTTGTATTTACAATCGGTTCTGGAGAAAACATCTACAAAATCGATGATGAAATTATCGGTATGAAAAAAGATGAAACAAAAGAAATCACAAAAACTTATGCTGATGATTTTGCAGATAAAGATCTTGCAGGAACAACTAAAAAAATCAAAGTTACTGTAACAGCTCTTAAAATTAGAGATTTACCAGCACTTGATGATGAACTTGCACAAGATGTAAACGAAAAATACAAGACACTAGACGACTTAAAAGCAGATATTAAGAAAAATTTAAATGCTGCAAAAGATAATCGTATTAAAGAAATCAAATCAAATTCTTTAATCGAACAACTCGTTGAAAAATATCCTGTTGAACTTCCAAAATCAATGTTGGACGCAGAACTTGAAGGTCGCTGGAGAATGATGGCTCAAAGATTCCAATGTTCAGTTGAACAGCTTGATAAACTTATGGCTTCTTCAGGTCAGAAAAAAGAAGATTTATTAAAC
This sequence comes from Treponemataceae bacterium, assembly GCA_036307825.1. Lineage (GTDB taxonomy): Bacteria > Spirochaetota > Spirochaetia > Treponematales > Treponemataceae > RGIG9060. Next base: position 19,808 of record JAXJWW010000122.1, read on the forward strand.
GAATGGTCAGACGATGCTGCAAAAATGCTTAAAGGTAGAATCATCGTTGAATCATTGTTAAAAGATTCAAAAATTGAAGTTACACCAGAAGAAGTTGAAGCAGAATACAATAAAATCGCTGAAGGTGCAGGAATTTCTGTAGAAGAAGTAAAAAAACACTATGCGGATGCAGTAAAAAAAGAGTATCTTATAGATGACATAAAAGAACAAAAACTTTATACAGAAATTTTCGCAAAAGTAAAAATCACAAAAGGCGAAAAAATAAAGTTTGCAGATCTCTTTAAAAATGCTTAAATTAATATAGTGAGTAGGTTTTAAAATTTATAACTTACTCACTATACTTAAGATGAAAAAAGGAATTACAGTTATGAATGAACAGATGAATTCACTTGTACCCAATGTAATCGAACACACAGGAAATGGTGAACGAAGTTATGACATCTATTCAAGGTTGCTAAAAGACAGAATTATTTTCGTTGATGGCGAAATTAATGATCTTACAGCAGATTTAGTTGTAGCACAAATTCTTTTTCTAGAATCACAGAATGCAGACAAAGATATCAGTATGTACATAAATAGCCCAGGCGGTTCAGTTACTGCGGGTTTAGCTATTTACGATACAATGCAGTATGTAAAAAGTGATATACAAACTATCTGTATGGGACAAGCTGCAAGTATGGCAGCAATCCTTCTTGCAGGTGGAACAAAAGGAAAAAGATATGCACTTCCTTCTTCAAGGGTTATGATTCATCAACCTTTTGGAGGAGTTCAAGGACAAGCATCAGATATTTCAATTCACACAAAAGAAATCATTAGATTAAAAAATCTTTCTATTCAATATTTAGCAGATCACACAGAAAAATCTGTAGATCAAATTAAGATGGATATTGAACGAGATTTCTTTATGTCAGCACAAGAAGCTGTTGAATATGGAATTATCGATCATGTTATGCCAAAAAGAAAAAAATAATTTGGAGAAATAATGTATAAAAATAAAAAATTGAACAATTGTTCTTTTTGTAATAAACCAGAAGCTCCAAATAGAATGCTAATTGAAGGTCCAAACTCTGTATTTATATGTAGACAGTGTATTGCACTTTGTAAAAATATTTTTGATGAAAAAGAAACAGAAATTCCAGAGTTATCTTTAGATGAAATACCTTCACCAAAAGAATTTAAAGAATTTTTGGATCAATATGTAATTGGTCAAGATCACGCAAAAAAAGTTTTATCAGTTGCGGTTTATAACCATTACAAACGATTATCAAAAATGAGTAGCGATTTTCAAAAAGATGTTCAGATTGAAAAATCCAACATTTTATTAATTGGTCCTACTGGTTCTGGAAAAACTTTGTTAGCAAAAACTTTGGCTCAAAAATTAAGAGTTCCATTTGCAATTGCTGATGCCACTACCCTAACTGAAGCAGGATATGTTGGTGAAGATGTTGAAAATGTACTTCTCAAATTGATACAGGCTGCAAATGGAAATATCGCTGCTGCAGAAAGAGGAATCATCTTCATTGATGAAATTGATAAGATTTCTAGAAAGTCTGAAAATGTTTCTATCACAAGAGATGTTTCTGGAGAAGGTGTACAACAAGCCTTGTTAAAAATTATTGAAGGAACTCAAGCTAGTGTTCCTCCTCAAGGTGGAAGAAAACATCCTAATCAAGAAATGCTTTCAATCGATACAACAAATATCTTGTTTATCTGTGGTGGAGCTTTTGTAGGCTTAGATAAAATCGTTGAATCAAGAGTTCATCAGCAAACAATGGGATTTGGGGCAACTGTATCAACTTTAAGCGATGAAGAAAAAACAGAATTGCTAAATCAAACAAATCCTGACGACTTGGTTAAATTTGGTCTTATCCCAGAATTAATTGGACGTTTGCCACTTTCTTGCGCATTAAAAGAATTAAGCAAAGAAGATTTGATGGTAATTCTTACAGAACCTAAAAATTCAATTATTAAACAATTTCAAGCTTCTTTTGCAATGGATAATGTTGATTTACAATTTACTCCTGATGCTATTGAAGCAATTGCTGATATTGCAATTGAACATAAAACAGGTGCTAGAGGTTTGCGTAGTATTGTAGAAAAACTACTTCTCGACATAATGTTTGAAGTTCCGTCAATAAAAGAACCAAAAAAACTTGTAATTACAAAGGATGTTGTTCAAAACAAAGAGAAAGCAACAATTGCATTGCTTGAAGACACTAAACAAGCAGGTTAAAATAACATAGTTTTACAAGAAATAAAGGTGTACCACAAAGATTTGAAAAAATTTTTTGAGGTACACTTTTTTTTTACTAAACTTTTACAGCCTTTTCTAAAACCTCAACTGTTTTAATGGCAGTATTTTTCCAAGAAAATAATTTTACCCTATCAAGACCATTAGATATCAACCGTTTTCTTAAAGATTTATCTTCAATAACTTGCTGAATTAGAGAAGCAAATTCTTCTGTATCATCTGGATTAAAATACAAAGCAGAATCACCAGCAATTTCTGGTAAAGCCCCTGCTCTAGCGCACAACACAGGAATACCTGTAGAAATAGCTTCAATAATCGAAAGACCTGAACCATCGATTACAGAAGGAAAAATACAAGCATCTGCACAAGAATATAATTCAGGCAAATTATCATGTTCAAAATAATCTGTAATAAAAATATCAGAACTGTAAGGAGAATTTTCTACTGCTTTTTGAACATCTTTTGCATAACGTTGTTCAGCTCCGGCTAAAACTAATCTGTGAGGAGCACCTGTTTTTTCTTTAAAAAGTGAAAAAGCTTTTATCAATTGGATATGTTTTTTTTCTTCACAAGAAAGTCGTGAAGCATAAATAAAAAAAGGTCTACGAATTGAAAATGGATTTATCAACACAACATCATCTTCAAATTCTGTATGAGGATAGAAAAAACTATGGTCTAAACCATTGTGAATAACATCAATTTTTTCCTTATCAATTCCTAAAGAAACTAAGTCTTTTTTGATAAATTGACTAGTTGCAATAATTAAAGTTGCATTATTTAAACTTGCAAGCAATGATTTTTTTTGAAATACATTATCACAATTTTTTAATGAAAAAGAAATTATATCTTGAACGATAGCAACACCTTTTGCATTTCCCACAAATGGAGTTATACTAGAACTAACATTATAAAAAACTACATCATATTTTTCTTTTTTTACAAAACCAGGTAATGAAAAAATATTCCACAATTTTGCAATAGCAGAACCTTCCTTCAATTTTAAAGAGTGGAATTTATAATTTAATTCTTTGTTAAAAATATATCTATCTGATTTTGAACCAAAAATTTCAATATCGTGTTTACAAATTTCAGGAAAATTCTTTAATAACGAAATAAAATAAGTGCCAAGTCCAGAACGACCATCTTTATCAACACCAAAAACATTAATTCCTATCTTCATACCATTTTGATTATAGCACAGGAATTCAAAATATGCTATAGTATTTTACATGACAAATTTAACTACATTTTTAGATTTAGGAATCACAGAACAATTAAATTCAAAATTACAAGAAAATAATTTAGTAACGCCAACTGCTGTACAAACAAAGGTGATTCCTGAGATTTTAGAAAACAAATCATTATTATTTCAATCAGAAACTGGAACAGGTAAAACATTAGCGTTTTTATTACCTATTTTACAAAATATAAATGAAGATGATAAATCTGTACAAGCAATTATTTTGTCCCCTACTCACGAATTATCTTCTCAGATAAAAGGTGAAATTCAAAAAATTTCAAATTACAAAACAATGTTGTGTATCGGTGGAACTCCATTAAAAAGACAAATCGAAACACTAAAAGAAAAACCAAAGGTAGTAATTGGAAGTCCTGTTCGTATAAAAGAATTAATTTTCTTAAAAAAATTAAAAGTTCAAGGTGTAAAAACCATTGTTTTTGATGAAATCGATAGACTTATCGAACCAGAAATAAGAGATGAAACAATTGATTTACTAAAATTATTAAATTCCGATGTTCAACTTATCGGATGTTCTGCAACCGTAAAACCAAATGTAAAGAAAGTTTTTGAAACTGCCCTATCTTCGATGCGTGAAAATTCTCAAATTGAATATATTGAACTTCCATTGGAAGATATTTTACAAAAAAGAATTACACACTGGGCAATTTATGCAGAACAACGAAACAAAATTGATACTTTAAGAAGTTTAATTTCAGCAATAAAACCAGAAAAATTATTGATTTTTACAGCAAAAACTGATCAAGTTGCAATTATTACAGACAAATTACAGTACAAAAAAATCGATTGTGTTGGATTACATTCAAAAACTGATAAAATTCAACGAAAAACGATTATTGATAGATTTAAATCTGGAAAAACAAAAATTCTAATTACAAGTGATTTAGCAGCACGGGGGTTAGATATTCAAGGTGTAACTCACATTGTTCAAATGGATTTACCATCAAATGACGATTTTTTTATCCATCGAGCAGGAAGAACAGGTCGAGCAGGAAATACAGGTATTAACATTGTAATTGGTGATGGTTATGAAATGAAAAAATATGCAAACTTAGAAAAGAAACTAAAAATTGTTGTTTATCCTAAAGTTTTGCATAGCGGAAAAGTTGTAAATCCAATGGATTTTGATAAAGACTAAATATATTTTCTATAATATTGATTTTTTCAAATATAATTAGTATATTAAAATGATATCTTTTAATAAGGAATGATAGATTCATTATGAATGAAAATACAGAAAATGTAACACCAAAAAGAAAGAAAAATAACATCACAGGATCTTCAATAGCATTTGTTGTTTTTCTTATTGTTGTTGGAGTTGTTTTGTTTTCAAGTTTTTTTAAAGTTGATGCAACAGAACAAGCAGTAATCACTCGTTTTGGTAAATATCAAACAACAGTAGGCCCTGGACTTCACTTAAAACTTCCCTTTGGCATTGAAAAAAATTATAATGTGCCTGTAAAGGTTGTTCAAACAGAACAGTTTGGTTTTACAACTAACAAAAATATATCCAAAACTCAATTAAACAATCTTTCTAAAGAATCAACTATGCTTACAGGGGATTTAAATATTGTAGATGTTGAATGGATTATTCAATACAGAATTGTAAATCCAGCGGATTGGTTATTCAATGTAAAAGAAAAAACACAAACAATACGAGATATTTCTCAGTCTGTAGTAAACACTCTTGTTGGAGATAGAGCAATTCTTGATGTTATGGGAAAAGAGCGTTCTGCTATTCAAAATGCAGCTCAAGAATTGATGAATCAAAACTATGAACAATTAGGACTTGGAATCAATGTTATTGCGGTTCAGTTGCAGAATGTTGTTCCACCAAAAGGTGTTCAAGATGCTTTTGAAGATGTAAATAAAGCCAGTCAAGATATGGAAAGATACATCAACGAAGGGAAAGAAGCTTACAATGCACAAATTCCACTTTCTCGAGGTATTGCTGACCAACAAGTTCAAATTGCAGAAGGTTACGCTATTGACAGAGTAAACAGAGCAAAAGGTGATGTTGCAAGATTTTCGGCAATTTACAAAGAATATGTAAAGTCCCCTTCAATCACAAGAGAACGATTATATCTTGAAATGATGGAAGAAATTTTCAAAGCAAAACAAGGTTCAGTTCTTATTGATAAAGAATTAGAAAGTCTCTTGCCAATTAAAAATTTAGATAACTCAAAAGTAAACTCAGCACAAGGAGGTAAACAATAATGAAAAAAGCAAATAAAATTTTTGTAATACTCGGTGTACTTATTGTTGCTCTTGTTATTTTTATGATGATGGGTCCTTTTTATGTTATAAATGAAGGAACTCAAGTTGTTGTAACTCGATTTGGTAAAATTGTTGACACACATACAGAAGCAGGACTTTACTTCAAAGTGCCTTTTGTTGATGTTGTTGTAACTTATCCAAAATTAATTTTATCTTTGGACGGAGATTCACAAAGAATCCCTACAAAAGAAAATCAGTTTATCATTGTGGACACAACAAGCCGTTGGAGAATTTCTGACCCAGCGCAGTTTTATCAATCTTTCAAAACATTAGAAGCAGCAAATATTCGTTTAAGTGATATTATTGATTCAGCTACAAGAACAATTATTACTCAAAATAAATTAAGCGAAGTTGTTCGTTCTTCAAACTTGATAAATGAAAAAACAGAAAATATTGAAAAAGAAACAAATATATCTGAAACTGATGATACAGCTGCACAAATTGACTCTCTTATCAATGTTTCTGCAAATTCAGAGTCAATTAACAAAGGTCGACGTCAATTAACTCTAGAAATGGCAGAAGAAGCTCGTAAAATGATTCCTGAATACGGAATTGAACTTATTGATGTTGTTCCTCGTCAAATCAAATATTCTGATGAAATGACAGAAAGTGTTTATAACAGAATGATAAAAGACCGAAACCAAGTTGCAAAAGGTTATCGTTCAATCGGTGAAGGAAAGAAAAAAGATTGGCTTGGTAAACTAGAAAGAGATAAACTCGAAATTGAATCAGAAGCTTACCGAAAAGCTCAAGAAATAAAAGGTCAAGCAGACGCAGAAGCTTCTAGTATTTATGCTAAAGCATACTCTGTTGATCCAGAATTTTATGCTTTTTGGCAGAGTTTAGAATCATACAAAAAAACTATACCAGAATTTGACGTTACATATAGTACCGATATGGATTACTTTAAATATTTGTATTCATCAAAAGGTCAAAGATAATTTAACTTAGAGGATTTAATGAAAAGATTAGGTTTACAAAGTTCTTTATATAATGGCTTACAATTAAGAGATGAAATTTACACTGCCATGCATCATAATATCAGTACATTTGATATATTTTTTGATACATGGTCACCTTCTGATATTCCAGAAGATACATATAAATTGATTAGTGAATTAAAAGAAAACAATCAATTATTTTTTACAATTCATCTTCCAATAAACTTTTTTGAATTATCTTATCCAGAACAGCAAAGTTTTTATTCATTTATCGAATTTTTAAAACCAAAAACAATTACTGTTCACTATAACACTTTGTCCTATGATTTATTAAAAGACTTAGTAAATATCGCTTTTTATAATGGTTCAGTTTTAAGTGTAGAAAATACAATTCCAAATAATCATAAAATTTATGGAACTGACTTTTTAGCATTTATGATTGAAGCAAAAAAAATGCTTGAATATTCTGATACAAAAGAAGCTTTTGCAGCAACTGTTGATACAGGACATTCTTTTGTAAACGGAATTTCGCCAGAATATTATGTAACTGAATTAGTAAAAAATGGAATAAATATTGCAACTGTCCACTTACACGATAACGATGGCAATGCTGACTCTCATCAGCCATTGGGAACAGGAAGAATAAATTTTTACAAATTTTTTCAAGAATTAGAAAATACTTCTCAAAACCCATACCTTATAATTGAACATTGGAACGATTTTCCAGTTAGTATCCAATACTTAAAAGATTTATACGCAAACTAATCTGCAATGAAAACTGTGATTGCACAAACTTTTTCTACACCAGCATTTTTTAATGCTAACGCACAGTTTTCTAATGTAATTCCAGTTGTTAAAATATCATCAATAATCAAAACTTTCTTAGGCAATTCTTTATTTTCAAATTTTTTATTTAAAACAAATGCACTACCCTTATGAGATAAACGTTGTTCACGATTTAATTTTTTCTGTTGTTGAACTTCAGTTCGTTTAAGTAAATTCATAACTTTTATTTTTGATTGAAGTTTTATAAATTTACTTAAATCATCTATTTGATCCCAACCGATAGTTTTTATTTTATTTGGTCTTGCCGGAACAGGTACAATAACAAAATCATTAAATTCTTGTGTGTATAATTCTAAAATTTTTTTTGAAAATAAATAAGCAAAATTTCGATATCCTTGTAATTTCCATTTAAATAAAATTTCTTTATTCCATAATCTATAAGAAAACATTGGATATACTTTATCTAAACTATTTATAACAGGATTTTCTCTACATTCTGAACAAATTGATTCTTCGCTTATTAAAATTTTGCCACAATTACAACATCTAGAATCTGTTGTATTTATCTTTAAAATTTTTTCTTGACAAGGTTTACATAAGGGAAGTAAATTTGTAAAGGAACCACAACATAGACATTTTTCAGATTTTAGTACAAAAGAAATTCTTTCTAAAATCTGAAAATACAAGTTTAAAATATTTTTTCTCAAATTCATAACTTTATTATAGAGAAAAAATATTAAAATGAATAAAAAATTATTTTAATTTTTTATTCATTTTACAAATTTGCTTATCGAATATTAAAATAAAATCTTTGGATATATTTTATTCTTTCGTCAGCTTTATCCCATAAATCACTCTGTGGATAAGAAGAAATAATTTTTTTGTAACAATCTAATGCATCACGAATATTTCGATTTGCAAAAGGTTTTTCTAAAATTTGACCTTTTAAGAATAATGCTTCATCAATAGAAAAATTACTTAATTCTAAAAATTTATTTATTAAAGATAAAGCATTTTCAAAATCTTTATTTTCGTAAGCTGTTTTAGCACGCTTGAGCAAATCATCATCATAAAGAACATTATCATTTACATTAGAATCAACAGTTTCAGTTTCTTCATCATCAAAAATATCGGAAAGGAAAAGTAATTCAGGTTCTTCTTCCACAACTTCAGTTTCTGCTAATTCTTTATTTAACATAGCCTTATCTTGCTCAATTTTTGGTGTACTAACTTCTGAAGTTTCATTATCCTTAGCTTTAATTGTATCTTGAGAATTATAAAAACCATTATCATCTGAATTTGAATTATTTTTATTCACAGCAAAATTATCTGTATCATTTGAAATAACTTCTACAGTAGGTAAAACATCCTCATTTGCAAGCACAGAATTTTGATTATTTAATAAATACTTATCATAAGAATATTCAGGAGCTGTAACAGTAGTTTGAATATTGCTATCATCCACAATAGGAGAAATTACTACTTCAAGGTAATCATCAATATATTTTCCACTAATTGTATCTAGCTTATAAAAATGTAAAACCGTGCAACCTTCATTTTGAGGTAAAATTTTAAAAGTAGTCAAATTATCAGAAAAAGTTTTTCCTTTGAAAGCAACAATGGATTGTGATTCAAGTTCACCAAGATAAACCCAATTATTTCCTGGATAACTAACCAAAATAGTTTGATTTTTTGCCGCATAAACAGTTCGAGAAGGCACAATTTTTTCATTTTCTTCATTTTCTAAAACTTCAGTTTGATTAGACAAAGTTGAAGTTTCACCTTTTTTAGAAAGAATATCCTCTACAATTTCAACAATTTCTTTTCTTGTAATAGGCTCAACATTTGATTGTAAATCTTTAATTTCTTCCGGATTTGTAATTTTATCCTCAGAATAAATATCTTCTTCTGTTTTATTACTGATATTTTGTGTTAGTTCTGTATTATTATCTTTTACTTCTTGTAAAGTAGAATTTGATTTTTCAATAAAATCTTCTGACACTTGAGTTTCATTTTCTGTTTTAACTTCTGATTCAACTTCGCTTTCTATTTCATTTGATAGATTTTCTTCTTGATTTTCAGAAATTTCATTTTCAACTTCGTTATAATCATCAATTTCGTCTATTTCGTTAGACTGACTATCAAAAAATTCTTCTTCAGTAAAAAATTCATCTTCGCCAATAAAGCCATCAGAAACAACAAGTTCTGGTTCGTTTTCAACTTCAACTTCTGTGTTTTCAGGAAATTGATTTTCGGGAACAAAATCGTCACCATAGAAAAACTCATCTTCTGATGTAAATTCATCAGTCTCTGAATCAAAATCTTGGTCAAAGGGTAAAGGTAAATCGCCTTGTTCAGTAATAATTTCATCTAAATTTTCATCAACAGGGGGAACTTCTTCTATTTCAACCTGTTCTGTAGATTCAGTTTGGGATTCTGGAGGTAATACTTCACCTGCATCTTTTGTGGTTTTACAACCTACAAACAAAAAACAAATTAAAATAAAAAATAAAAATATTTTTTTCATGGGGCAGCCTCCAAAATATCCATTACCTTTTTTGTATTTTTATTTTCAAGTTCGTTTAACAAAACTCCATTTGGCTCAGAAAACCATTTTTCAGCTTCTTCAGTTGTCCAAGATTTTTTTGTATCACGCGAAAAATAATAAGAATCAGTTTCTTTTTCAATTGGATTTTCGTAAGAATGAATTAATGAATAAGGATAAGGTTGTTCAGAAAAAGCTTTTTTATCTTTTTTATTAAAACTCATTAAAAGACATAAAAGCATCAACAAACAAAGCAGCAACAATATCAACATTGATTGCAATTTGTGTTCCTGAACAAAATCCTTTACTTTTGAGAAAATTTCTTTACTCTGTTGTTGAATTGTTTCCAGATTCAGCATTTTCATCCTTATTTCTATTTCGTCTAATTGGATGTGGTGGAATATAAACATCTGTTTCAGGCTCAACATCTTCTTCTTCAAAAGGTTCAGCATCAGGTACAGAAGCGATACATCCTTTTTCGTTATCAAGTTTAATTGTAATTACCTTACTTACACCAGATTCTTCCATTGTAACACCCAACATTGTACTTGCACCAGTAACAGTTTTTTTGTTGTGTGTAATAATGATATATTGGCTAACATTTGCAAAGTCACGCAATGTTTGAACAAAGCGAGTAACGTTGTGTTCATCCAAAGCGGCGTCAATTTCGTCCAACAAACAGAAAGGAGATGGGCGAACCATGTAAGTTGCAAACATCAAAGCAACAGCAGTCATTGTTTTTTCACCACCAGAAAGCAAAGCGATGTTTTCAAGTTTTTTTCCAGGTGGTTGAGCAAAAATATCAACACCAGATTCCAAAACATTTTGAGGGTCGATAAGACGAAGCTCTGCCCTACCACCACCAAAAAGTCTTCGGAACATATTGTGGAAATTCTTTTTGATTTTATTGTAAGTTGCCAAGAAAAGTTCAGTTGATTCAGCTCGAATTTCTTCTGTGATTCGTTTTAAATCGTCACGAGCTTTTACAAGGTCTGCAATTTGAGTTGATAAGAAGTCGTAGCGTTCTTTTGTTTCAGCAAATTCTTCCAAAGCCATAAAGTTTACACTACCTAAATCTTTGATTTTTTGTCTACAAGAAGCCAACTTTTCACGCAATTCCGCAGGAGGAGTTGTAATTGTAAACATTCTTTCTTCAAATTCCATCAAATCACGAGAATGAGTTTCTCTAAAGTTTTCTTTTAGGTTACGAATTTCAATATCAGAAGTAGCCAAATCCATATTGAATTTTTCTAATTGAGCCTGATATTTTGCTAATTCTGAAGATTTTTTTGTTAATGCTTCTTTTTTACCAGAAACATCTTTACTTTTACTATTGATTTCTCGTTCTAAATCTTCAATTTCTTTTGTTAAAGCACGACCTTTATGCTCTAAACTTGCTATTTCACCTTCAATTTCTAAAACTTGGTCTGTAATATCTTCAAGTTTTTTTGATTCAGCGTAAATTTCGTTATCAAGTTCACGCAAAGAATTTTCTTTTCCTGCAAGTTCTCGTTTTAATGCACGAATTTCTGATTCTAAAGTTTCAACCTGACCTTCCATTTTTACTTTGTTAAGTTCAAGGTCTTTCAATGTGTTACGATATTCAGAAATTTTTACAGAAAGTTCATTATTTTTTTCTGTAAGTTGGGCAATATCACCTTGTTTTTCGCCAATGATATTTTTATTATCTTGAATTTGCTGGTCGATTACACGTTTTTTAGTAATAATACCTTCTGGCGACAAAAATTCATCAATAAAAGCAGGAGTGATTTTAGTATAATCTGCAAATGAATCTTTTAAAGTTTGAAGTTGAATTTCAATTTCTGTAAACGAAGAAATTGCGTTTTCAGAAATCTTTTTAACTTCAGATTCTGAATAATTTCCAATATTGATAAAGTCAGAAAATAAATTTTTTCTTCCAGAAACAAGAATTGAAATTTGAGCCAAAAGATGATTGATATTTTCTTCTGCTTTTTCACGAGCTTGAGAAGAATATCCAGCGTCCTTAAGTTTAGAATCCAACTCTTTTACAATATCTTCTGTAATTGCTTCTAATTGAACTTGAAATTCTGAAATTTTTTGATTTATTTGTTCAATTTGTTGATAAATTTGTGTTGTGTTGTTTTTATTTTCTGTAATTTGATTTTCTGCAAGTAAAATATTCTGATTAAAGTCAGAAATATTTTTTGCAACTTCTGCAAGTCGCTTGTTCAAATCGTGTAAATTACTTTCTTGTTCACTAATATCTTCGTTTAATTGTTCAATTTGTTCTTCGATATTAGATTTTCTACCTTCAAGTTGTTGAACTTTCAATTTTGCTTCTTTTTGGCGTTCAACAAGTTCCTTTGCAGTATCAGATTTTGCTTTTTGTTCAATAGCTAAACCGTAAATTTCAGTTTGAATACTGTTTACTTGTTTTTGCATTGCATCAACTTCGTCTGTATGTTCAACGATAGTTGCATTGATATTATCAATTTCCTGACGAACTAAATCTCGTTTTGCAGAAATTTCTTTGATTTCATCTTCTTTTTGAGCTTTGTTTTGAGAAAATCCTTTTAATCTTAAAAGTTGAATATCAAGTTCATTGTTAAAAATTTCTTCTTTGAGGGCACGATATTGTGTTGTTTTTTCAGCCTGAATTTTTAAAGAATCGTAGGATTTTTTTACTTCACCTAAAATTCCTTCAACTTGACGCATATTTTCTTCTGTTCGTTCAAGTTTTCGTTCGGCTTCGGCTCTTTTTACTTTAAATCGAGTAATTCCAGCGGCTTCTTCAAAAAGATAACGACGGTCTTCTGGCTTACTAGAAAGAATTTGGTCGATTTTTCCCTGTTCCATAACAGAATAAGCAGCCTTACCTACACCTGTATCCCAGAAAAGTTCACGAACATCTTTTAATTTTGCAAGATTATTATTGATGTAATATTCACTTTCGCCAGAACGATAAAGACGGCGTTTAATTGTAATTTCACTATAATCGATAGGAAGCAAACCTTGTTCGTTGGCAATTGTAAGAGAAACTTCGGCAACATTTAATGGTTTTCGGCTTTCTGTACCGTTAAAGATAACATCTTCCATCTTTTCGGCACGCATATTTTTAGCAGCTTGTTCACCTAAAACCCATTTAACAGCATCAACAACATTACTTTTTCCACATCCGTTAGGACCAAGAAGAGCTGTAACTCCATCGGCAAATTCTATATGGGTACGGTCAGCAAATGATTTAAAACCAAAAACTTCTAGACTTTTGAGAAACACATTAACCTCTAAAATTTTTTCGAAACTATTTTATTCCATTGCTAAATGATTCAAAGATATTTAGAACCAATTATACATCTTCCTATTTTATACGGAAATAGGCTCTAAAGTCAATTATTTTACCCCTTATTTACCACTTGAAAATCATTCTACATATTAGTAAAATATAAGTATTATGTTAGATTTTAGATTTATTAAAGACAATCTTGAAGCTGTAAAAAAGAACATTTTGGATCGTAATATGAATTGCGATGCCGATTTGGTTGTACAACTTTTTGACAAACGAACTGAATTAGTTACTGCATTACAAGCTTTACAAACAAAGCGTAATGACAATGCAAAGGCAATGAAAGGTAAACTTCCAGATGATGAAAGAAAACGCCTTATCGAAGAAGGAAAATCCATCAAGGAAGAAATTTCGAAAGCAGAAAGTTTGCTAAATGAAACAGAAGCACAATTAGATGAAGCTGCCAGACAAATTCCAAACATGGCTCATCCAGAAGCGCCAGTTGGAAGTTTAGATACAGAAAATCTCGAAGTAAAACGAGTTGGAACTCCAAGAGAATTTAGTTTTCAGCCTAAAGACCATGTTCAACTTGGTCAAGATTTGGATATTATCGATTTTGATGCTGGAACAAAAGTTTCTGGACCAAAATTCTACTTCCTAAAAAATGAAGCAGTTTTCTTAGAACAAGCTCTTATTATGTATGCAATGAATATTCTTCGAAAACATGGCTTTACTCCATTTATCACACCAGATATTGCTCGTGAAGAAATTTTACAAGGAATCGGATTTAATCCTCGAGGAAATGAATCAAATGTTTATTCTCTCGAAGGTGAAAATTCTTGCTTAGTTGCAACAGCAGAAATCACACTTGGTGGATATCACTCAAACGAAATTCTTGCAAAAGAAAAACTTCCTCTATTTTACTGCGGACTTTCACATTGTTTCCGCCGAGAAGCAGGGGCTGCTGGACAATTCTCAAAAGGATTGTACCGAGTTCACCAGTTTTCTAAAGTTGAAATGTTTGTTTATTCTTTGCCAGAAGATTCTGATAAAATTCACGCAAAATTACGAGAAATTGAAGAAGAAATCTTTGTGGGCTTAGGAATTCCATTTAGAGTTGTAGATACTTGTACAGGTGATTTAGGTGCACCAGCCTACAGAAAATGGGACTTAGAAGCATGGATGCCAGGAAGAAATGGTGGCGAATGGGGAGAAGTTACTTCAACTTCAAACTGTACAGACTTCCAAGCTCGTCGCTTAAATGTAAAATACAAAGATGACGATGGAAAAAATAAATTTGTTCACATGCTCAACGGAACTGCAATCGCACTTTCAAGAGCAATGGTTGCAATTTTAGAAAATTACCAAAACGAAGATGGCACAGTTTCAATTCCAGAAGTTCTTGTTCCACTTTGTGGATTTGATAAAATCGTAAAAAAATAATTTATCATAATTTGATAAAAACAAGGCGTGATTTTGTAAGATTCCGAATCGAGTTCGGAATGACAATGCTTTTAATTCGAAATTAACAGTGTTGAAAACTTGCAAAAATCACGCTTTTTTTTTTAATCTAAAAGCCGAAAATTCTATTTTAGTTTTGATAATTTGGATATTTTATGAATACTATTCAAAAATCTTTTTATTTAATTTTTCGTATAAAAATCTATAGTCTTCTTGCTTTAATTTTGAAAGTGTAAATTTATAACAAGTTTTTTCGGTTGAATTTTGAGTTTGAAATTTATCTTCCAAAGTTGCTTTACAAACAATTTTTCGTTCAAAAAATGCAAATGGAATTGCAAGTTCTAATGAATATGTTTCTCCTATTGCAAAATTAATTTTAGAAGTTAAACATCCTATATAAAGTTCTGCATCAGACAGATACAAAAGATAAGGAGGTAAAATTCTTCCTTCAATAGAAGGTGTATCACTTAATAAATTTTCAGAAAAAAATTGCATTGGAATTTGAGATTCATCAACTTTTGTAAACAATGGAAATTTATCTGAGGGAAGACATGATATTTTACCTTCCGATGCATCATCTGAATTTGATAAAAAGCATTTTAATTCTTGTAAAACCCCATTTCCAATATCATCTTGCTTGTAAATAAATTCAGGAATAACAATTGCGAATCCATTTTTTACATGACGCAAAGAGCTTTCAAAAAAAAGCCCCCGACCATTGTAATAAAAAAATACACAAATTTTTGCATTATCAACAATAACTCTGGAAGTTTGATTTCTTGTGAAAAAAATTATTCCTTGATCTAAAATGGAATATTTTTTTTCATCTAAATCTAAAGGATCAAAAGAAGGTGAATTTTGTTCAGAAGGAATGTATTTTGTAGAAATTGCTTTTATCATAATTTTAGGTAGATTGTCTTGAAGATATTTTATCATAATTGAACGCTCTACCCGAGAAAGCACATTACTCACTGATTAAACTCCCATAATTCACTTGTTCGATAAAAAATTTATCTTGTTCATTTGTCAAGAAAAACAATGTATTGTAAAATCCATTTTCAGTAATCATACGAACAGGAACTTGATATTCATTTAAAAATTCATTTTGAATAATAATGGGATTTCCAATAATAAAAGAATCAACATTTTCTATAATTGCAAAATCTTGAAGAAAAATTGGCTCTAAAAATCGTGTGTCAGGTGAAATGCAGTCGATTTCAAATTTTTCCTGATTTTGACCTTCAATAAATTTTTCGATTACAGTTTTTGCTTCTGGTGTTAAAAGAGTAATATCTAAACTTCCAAAATTAAGAAGTTCAGGATATAAATTTTTTGTAGGTGGTTCATTTTTTGGATAAAAAAGTCTATCTGTAAAATTTACTTCTGTTAATCCCTTGGGCACAACTCGTTTATTTTTGTTTTTTTCTTCTTCTTTTTTTTGTATATATTCTCGTTGTTCATGAGGCAAAAGATTTTTAAATTCTTCAGAATTTTCATAATCATCTTCGGAATTAGATTCATCTAGAAGAATATTATCAAGATTTTCTGTCCAAAGAATGCCATTATCTAAATATGCAATTTTATTGCGTAATGAATTATCAGCTTTTGTAACTATTAATGATTTTTTTTCATTTGTACAAGAAAAAATTAACAAGAGAAAAATTGAAATAAATAAAAAACAAACCCTATTTTTAGACATTAAAAACATTATATCACAAAATCTTTCTTTATTATAGACATAAAAGCAACTAATGATTAAAATAAATGAAGAAATTTATATTTTAAGGAAAATAGAAAATATGGCACTTACTTTAGCAGAAAAAATTCTTCAAGCTCACATTGTAAGCGAAGCTTGTAAAAACACAGAATTTGTAAAAGGCACACCTATAAAAAGAGGTAGCGACATTGCAATAAAAATCGACCAAACTTTGACTCAAGATGCTACAGGAACTATGGCTTATCTTCAGTTTGAAACAATCGGGATTCCACGAGTAAAAACAGAAGTTTCAGTTTCATACATCGACCACAATACACTTCAAACTGATTTTAGAAATATGGACGACCACAGATATTTGCAAAGTATTGCTGCAAAATACGGAATTTATTTTTCTCGTCCAGGAAACGGAATTTGTCACCAAGTTCACTTAGAAAGATTTGGTGTACCAGGAAAAACTCTTTTAGGTTCAGATTCTCACACTCCAACTGGTGGTGGAATTGGTATGATTGCAATCGGTGCTGGTGGACTTGATGTTGCAGTTGCAATGGGTGGAGGAGCTTTTCACTTGGCAATGCCAAAAGTTTTTGGTGTAAAACTTACAGGAAAACTCAACAAAGGAATCAGCGCAAAAGACATCATTTTGGCAGTTCTTGAAAAAGAAACTGTAAAAGGTGGAGTTGGTGCTGTTTACGAATATTTTGGCGAAGGTGTACAATCTTTAACTGTTCCACAAAGAGCAACTATTACAAACATGGGTGCTGAACTTGGAGCAACTTGTAGTATCTTCCCTTCTGACCAAACAACAAAAGCATTCTTAGACTCAATGGGTCGTGTAGAACTTTGGACAGAACTTAGTGCTGACGAAGGTGCAGAATACGACAAAATCATCGAAATCGATTTATCTACACTTAAAGCAAAAGCTGCACAACCACACTCTCCAGATGCAGTAACTGATATTGAAAAAATTGCTGGTAAAAAAATTACACAAGTTGCAATTGGTTCTTGTACAAACAGTTCTTTAGATGACTTAGCAGCAGTTGCAGCAATCGTAAAAGGAAAACACATTGCACCGGGAGTTGAAGCAGGAATTGCACCAGGAAGCCGTACAACACTTATGATGGCAGAAAAAGCTGGTATCTTAGGTGAACTTATCAGAGCAGGATTTAGAATCCTTGAAAGTGCTTGTGGACCATGTATCGGTATGGGATTTGCTCCAAACTCAGAAGGAATTACATTACGAACATTCAACAGAAACTTTAAGGGACGAAGTGGAACTGCTGATGCAAGTGTTTATCTTGTTTCACCAGAAACTGCAGCCGCTTCAGCAATTACAGGATACATTACAGACGCATCAACTTTACAAGATATTGAAACTTATGTTCCTCAAGGAACAAGTATGCTTTCTGGAAAAGCTGAAAAACTTGATTCAGCAAATATCAAAAAATTTGCAACTGACGACGGAATGTTAATTGCTCCACTTTCAGTTGAAGAAAGTGCAAAAGTAGAAATCATTCGCGGACCAAACATCAAAGAATGTCCAGCTTGTCCAGAAATGAAAGATAACTTAAAATTGCCAGTTCTCTTAAAAGCAAATGACAATGTTTCTACAGACGATATTATGCCAGCAGGTGCAAAAGTTTTGCCACTTCGCTCAAATATTCCAGAAATTTCAAAATTCACTTTTGAACGCTTAGATACAGAATTTTACAACAGAGCAACTTCACTTGCAGAAAAAGGATGTTTTGTTGTAGGTGGTGAAAACTACGGTCAAGGTTCTTCTCGTGAACATGCAGCCCTTGCTCCAATGTTCTTAGGAGTTCGTGCAGTTATCGTAAAATCATTTGCTAGAATCCACAAAGCAAATCTTATCAACTACGGAATCATTCCTATCACTTTTGCAAATCCAAGTGATTATGACTTAATTGCACAAGATGATGTAATGGAAATTTCAAATATCAATTCTTCACTTGAAAATGGAACAGATTTTGAAATTACTATTACAGGCAAAAATGGAACAAAGAAAATTGTTGGAACTAATTCCCTTGATGAAAGAAGCCGAGCAATCCTAAAAGCAGGTGGACTTGCTTCTTACACAAGAATGGGCGGACAGTAAGATTTTATAAAAATCTAAGGTGAAAAAAATGCAAATTGTTCGAGATCCACTTTGGAAAAATATAGAAATTTCTCAAAACTTGCTTGATATTACAAATACAAAGGAATTTTCTCGAATTTCAAATATCAAGCAACTTGGACCAACACATTTTGTGTATCCAGGAGCAACTCACACACGATTTGCTCATTCTTTGGGAGTTTACCATATTGCAACAAAGTTGATAGACAATTTGCAAAAAAAAGGAGCATCTGATTGGACAAGTCCAGAAGGGATTTTGGCTTTTCAGATTGCTTCCCTTTGCCACGACTTAGGACATTTCCCTTACACACACGCATTAAAGGAACTTCCTTTAAAAGACCACGAAGAATTAACCGGTGAAATCGTTTTAAATTCTTCAATTACGCCACTTATCAAAAAAGCAGGAACTGAACCAGAATTTGTGGCTGCCATTGTTGATAAAAATATTCAAACTGATAACAAAGAAATTTTATTTTACAGACAGTTACTTTCTGGAGTTTTGGACCCTGATAAATTGGACTATCTAAATCGAGATGCATTTTATTGCGGAGTTCCCTACGGAATTCAGGATACAGAATTTACACTTTCAGCCTTAGAACCAGATTCAGAAAAAGGAATAACAATAAACTCAAAATCAATTGTAGCAGTTGAAAATTTGCTTTTTTCAAAATATTTGATGTACAGAACAGTTTATTGGCACAAAACAGTTAGAATTGTTACCGCTATGATGAAAAAGACTCTTTTTTCAGCCTTAAAAAATGATGAAATTTCACCAGAACAACTCTACACTCTTTTTGATGAATCACTTTTTGAAACTATCGAAAAATCTTATAAAAAAACACCAGAAGTTTGGCACTGTGGAAAACAAATTTTAGATAAAAAATTTTATTCAGTTGTTCTAGAAATTCCATTTGATGAAAATAATCAAAATCATCAATTATTGGAAAATCTTGAAAATCGTTCTAAACTTGAAGAAAAAATTGCAAGTGAATGTGGATGCAAAGAATATCAAGTTTTAATTGATATTCCAGAAAAAATTTCTTTTGAAAGCGACCTTTGGATAAAAGACGAGAAAACAGAATTTAGCAAAAGTTCCACAGTTTTTACACCAGAAACAGTAAAATCTTTTACAGAAAAATTACGATTTATTCGTTTTGCATTTGATACAGACATTTTAAATTCTAAAACAAATAATGAAATTGAAACTCTTAAAAAGAAGATTGCGAATTTTTTAATTTAGAGATATAATAATACAAAGTGAGGTAAAATATGACAGTACATAATATTTTAGAAGAAGAAGTAATTAATCAAGTAAATAATATTTATGATCAAGCAAAAGAAATTGGAATTGCTTGGATAACTTGTGATTGCGAACAATGTCGTTTGGATACTGCAACTTATGTTTTAAATAGAATTCCTCCCAAATATATAGTATCTGGAAGAGGAATGAATCATAATATTTCTTCTAGTGATCCACAACAAAAGGCTGACTTAAATGCGTTAGTTTTTGAAGCAATTAAAATCGTAAATTCTGTAAAAAGACCTTACCACGCTCAAAAGAAAGAAGAAGCTCCAAGTGAACATGGAGAATTTTATAACTTTCCTATTTTTATGGGATCAATATACGATGGAGAAACTTTTGAACCATTGGCAAATACAGAAATTTGTTTAAAATCTGAAGGAAAAGTTGTTTCTATGTTTGATTATACTTGGCCCAATCCATGTACAACAACAAAAGCAACAAAAGCTGTTTATTCATTTTGGGTAAAACCTCAACAGGCAACTGAAAACTCAAAAATTTTTACTTTTACACTAGAGATTTCAGCAGAAGGATACGAAACTATCAATCATTCTTTTGAAGTTCCTATCATCAAAGAAAATAAGATGCGAAAATCACTAAATTCAACATATTCACTTAAAATTCAAGATTTATTTTTATTCAAGAAAGTCTAAAAGAAATAAGAAAAGGTATTGACACTTTTTTGTAAAAATTATATATTATAAAAGTAATCGGGATGTAGCGCAGCTGGTAGCGCGTCTGGTTTGGGACCAGAATGTCGCAGGTTCAAATCCTGTCATCCCGACTTAGTAAGCCACCTTTTAGGTGGCTTTTTTTATGATCTTGTAAAGATAATATAAAAATACAATGTCTGCCTTTTCAATTTTTTTATAAAGTTATATTCTATTTTACCCACAGAAAAAATAAGCCTTTTCGATCTATATAAAAGCAATAAACCGAAAAGGCAAAAAATTTAATATAATCAAACATTAATTTGCTTAAATACTTTATATAAATCAAGTTACAAAAGTTCTGTTACACGCAAAGAAAAGTTGTTATTTTTGCTACGAACAACAACTTCTCCTTTTGCAAATTCCTTACCATCAACATAGATAGTTATTGGTTCAAAAGCATTTTTATCAAGATCGATTATTGTACCTTTATTTATATCTTTTACATCAGATAAAGACATTGTAGTGTTTCCTAATTTTGCTTCAACAAAACATTTTTTTTCATCAGTTTGATTATTAGTAAAAAATTTCTTTTGTTTTTTCTTTTTTCCTGCAATATTATCAGCAATTTGTTTAGCTATTTTCCAATCTAAAAGTAAATTTATATTACTTTGTATAAATTCTGTATCTGTATTGAAAGATAATTCAATCGTAAAAAAACAACCAGTATTATTATTTTTAAACTTATAGTAATCCAAAAGTTTATAACAATAATTAGTAAATTCTTTTTTAGTAAAAATTGGTCTTTTTATAGAATTATCGTTATATGCTATATTTTTTTTACAAGAACGAATCAAAGCCTTAAAAATACAGGATTCTATATTTTTTTTATATAATTTAATCTCTGATTCAGTCATTTCTCGATTTTTGAAATCATTTTCATCAAATTGAGTAAGATTTTTAAGCAATGCGCATTTTGCATCGGGATCGATTTCGAATAACATATAATTTTTGTTCCATTTAGAAGAAGTAATTGGCGCATAATTAGGCATTGAACGATAAAATTCTTCAAATGAGAATTCATCGACGATAAGTAGTTCAGTATGAAGATTTCTAACATGATTAGAAAATTTTTTTTTAAATTCTTTAACAAGATTTTCTGCTAAAATTATACCAAATGTTCTATTTCCATCTAAATCATCATCAGAAAGTCTTTCAGGGCGTTTGAAATCATAATATTTTATTTTTTCATTTTTTTCTTCATTCTTTTCACTTAAAGAGTAATTTAACATTTCTTCAATACTTTTTTCTGAATATGACGAAGAATTTTCATTGTTTTTGTATGTGTTTTCTGAAAAACAATTCAGTAATTTCTCAACTTCCTCATCTGATAGAATTTCATTATCATATACAGTTTTATTTTCTGTTACACAAACATCTTTTTTTAATTGTTCAATAAATTTATTATCAGTAATAATTTTTGCAACTTCACACATACCTTCAAAAGTTATATATTCTACAGGATTTAGTTGATTATCTATAAAATTTAATTTAAAAAAACGCATTTTTAAATCTTTTATATCATTATCAACATCTTTTTCTGTATCATAACTGTTGGGTATGAAATCATTTACAGAAATTCCCTTTTCCTTAAATTTATTAGCATTTAAGGAAAGTATATACCAATACAACTGGCTACAAAATTTTTTTTCAACATCATTAAGAGAATATTGAGGTATAGAATCTACATGATTATTATTGATTAAAGATTTATTTCCCAAAGTAATCACATAATACTCAGTAGAGCTAATAGCTTTAGATGCAATAATTAATTGCATTCCACCGCCCTTTTCACCTAAGTCAAAAGATTTTAGTTCTAAGTCGCGTGTTTTTTGTAAATCATCTTCTGTAGACATAATTGCTCCTCTTGTAGGAAATATATTTTTTTAACCCTACAATATGTAATTTGCAATAAAATTGTAAAAATAGGTAAAAAATATCGTACTAATTACACATTGCGGAAGTTCTTAAATGTTTAATTGTATTATAAATTCTTGCACACAATAATTTATAATACAATTTTATATTTACTATCTATTTTTTCCACAATTGAATAACAACACCAATAGAAGGACTTACTCTCCAAGTATCAGCATAATCAAGACTTTTTAATGTTATATGATCACCTGTATTCCATTTACCTTCCCCGCGTTCTGTCGCATCAATATTTAAATACAAACCTAAAGATTGTCCTAAATGTATTATAAAATTTCCACTTATACCAAAAGAAGTATAGGAATAATTATTAATTTTTTCTGTACCAAATGTGATATAAAGACCTAAAAATGCATAATTAGTATGAATAGGTGCTAAACCTAAGGAAAACAAAAAACAACTTGAATTTTTACTTTGAGTACTTGAATAACAGACAGAATCAAAATCGAGATTTAATTTATAGGCTTGCCATTCAATATTAAAAAGTGTAGTAAATGACAATCCAACAGGTGAAGTAACTTCATAAATTTTATCAGAAATTCCACTAACTAAAGATGATGAAAGATTCCCCCCCCCTCCAAAATACCCAGAACTAAATCTAGTTTTATTTTTTTCTTTAAACTCTGTTCTCTTTTTTTCTTGAGCAGCCCTTTTCTCTCTTTCTTGTTCTTGTATATTTTTTTGTTGTTCCTCTGCTATAATTTTATTATTTTCTTCTAAAATTTTTAAAATATTAGAATTTTCAGTATTTTTATTTGCCTGAGAATTAGAATCGTTTAATGATTGCAAAATTTGATTTTGCATATCTTCTATATTTTGTAAATTTGAATTTTCTAGCGAATTTAAATAAGAAAAAGAAATTAAAACAAAAATAAATAAACAAATAATTTTTTTCATAAAATACTCCCAATAAGAGGTGAGTTTAGTATTTACATTCAAAACTCACCAAATTCGATAAATTAAAACTCTTCGTTAGCAAGAGCAGCATCTATTTCTGCCCAAGTAATACCGTACTCAGCCATTTTTTCCATAAGACCTGCAGTTTGGAAACGACGTGTTAAACCATCACGACGAACTGCTACAGAATCACTTTTACGAATAATATCAACTAGCCATCTAGAACCAGATGTTTCATTCCATCCAAAATAAAGAACTGTTTTTCCTGATGAATCTAAATTCTGGTACCATGAACTATTAAATTTTTTTGAAACAGATGTACCATTTAGTCCCTTAATATCATATGTATCCCTATTATCTCTATCTGACCCATCGTAACTATAATCATCAACCCAATTTATTCCTGCAATTACCCTACTATTAGCTGGATTTTCATATTTTTTATAAATAACAACTAACTTTCTTGTATCTGCACTCCTAACCGTAAAAATATAATTTGTAGTTCCACTAAATTCATCCGTATATTTTGTCACCTTCCAAGCATTATTTGGAACCTTAGGAGGTGTCTGAACTGATTCTGTTTTTTCTTGCGAAGTAGTGTTTACTGTATTAGTAGTAACTGTAGTATATACAGATATTCCTACAGTACTTTGAACTTGTTTTTTAAGGTAAGCATCTTTTGTAATGTTTGCTCTTGACATAGCTGCAACTTCGCCAGTTTCAACATCAACAACACGAGCATTTACTGTAAAATTATCACCAATATCTTTTAAAGTACCGTAACAAACAAAGTCCACTCCTGCTATCATACCAATATCTTTTGCTGTTTGTTCATTTACAAGTCCACTTGCTTGAAACTTTTGTTCACTCAAAATTGCTTCAAGATTACCTCTTTCGATAATTTTTATTTTACCTGTATTAAACATCGCTTCTGATAAAGCGTCTGTAATGTAATTATCTACCAATGTATTTTTATAATCCGTTGTTAAAGCAACAAAAGCAAAAGAAGGTTTACTACCATCTAAATTTTCTTGAATCAACTTATTTGCTAAAGGCATAAGTTCATCTACAATCGTTAAATCTTTTTGCAAGTTTGCACTTGTACCAGAATTAGATTTAGAACTTCCAGTTAAAGCTTTACCAACAACAGAAATTTCTTTGTAAACATTCCAATCGCACATAATAGTAGAAACAGTTTTATTAGAAACAGAAATCATAATAGAAAGCGATTCAACAGAACCATCTGGATTTTGTATTAAATTCATATATTGCTGACCAATTTTATTAATATCTTGTCGTTTAAAATTTCCATAACGTCTTTCTAATGCTGCTACACTAAACTCTTCCAAAGTAAACCTTTCAATTACAGCAAATAAATCACCCATATAAAAATGAAATTGTAAATCTGAAATGACTCTATCTTTTGAAACAACTTTATAAGAAGCAACTGATTCTGTATACAATTTACTTAGATATTCTCTGTCAGAAGAGGTTGACATTATAGTTAATTTATAACCTGCTTTTTGTGCATCAGTAACAGTTGAACCCCATTTTAAATTTCCATACCCTTCTTTTGAATTGATTGTTGCGCCAAAAATACAACAAAATACAAAAATTTGTAGTACGAAAATTGATAGTAGTTTTTTCATAAATTTACCTCCAAAAATTATCTACGATATTTGCTTAAAAACATTCGTTAATAAACGAAGTTCTAATGTCTTCTATAAGTTTAAGATTAGTTCTTCTAACTACAGTTTCTTTATCAAAACCCGCAACTTTAGAAAGTTTTTTTGTATAAGAAATTTTTTCTTCGCCTTTTTCTATAATTCTTATATAAAGTTCTGGATAAGTTTCAAAAGTTGTTTTAGTTTGATTTATTACACTTTTTACTTCTATCAAGGCAAGACAGTTATATTTTGCTGAAGTTCCAACAACAAATCCCAATTTAGAAAACTGATTAGAAAGTTCAGCAATAACACCAGAATTATTAAGTAAATCAGAATCTCCCTGTCCAATAATTTTTATTAAAACATCTCTTGCTAATTCATTTACTTTTGCAAAAGATTGCTTAGCGATAAAATCAACTTCTTCATAAACACTTGCTTTTGTAGGATTTATAGCACGTGCAAAATCATAAACCTCATAAAAATCAACAAGAAGTTTTTGCGCATTTTTTATTCCGATTATTTTATCTAACAAAGATTCTTTAGATAAAGCATTTGTAAAAGCAGTTGAAAAATTTTGTTTTGCAGTTTCAAGTTTTGGTTTTACAAAATTAAAAGCCTGATCCTTATTGATGTAAGCCACACATGCAAATTGTCCTAAATCTGAATAATAAAATGGATTTGTATATTCTATTTTATACAAATTGTTATCTGTAAAAATTGATATATCTTCTTTAACTTCTTGTTTTTCCATAACATTATTTGAAATTGATTTATACAAATAAGAAGAAGTTGTTGAAGATACAACAGTTGATTTTATATACTCAGAAATATTAGCACTTGCTTTTTCTTTACTTTCTTGTGCTGTGTTTCCATAGGCAAGCTGAGAAATATAAATAGAGTCGGGAAATATTGACAAACGACCTTGATCTGTAATCCATTTAGGTGTTTGTACCACAGATTCTTGAACAACATCTATGCTTTTACTTGTAGAAACACAGCAAAAGCATAGAAGAGAAAAAGTTAAAATGATAAGAAGTAAATATCTTTTCATTTTATTTCCCTGATTTAGAAAATAATGTTACAAGCAGTTTCTAAAACATCAAGCCATTCAATATCGTCAGGATTTATACTTGGATCAGAATTACGAATTGCTTCTTGTTTTGTACTAATTTCTGAACGAAGCTCTGTTTCTGATTTTATATCATTTGATGTTGTTCGCTCATAGATTTTATTGATACTTGCTGCAACTTTTGTTTTTGATTCTGAATCTGGTAATGTAGGTATAACAGATTGCATATAAGATTTTATAGTTTCTAGCCATTCTTTTTTTAGAACTTTATATACAGAATAGTAAATAAATTCTGTTTCTTCTAAACCTGTGATTTTATCAATAGAAACAACTTCTTGCCAGAATTGAGTAACAAGTTCATGGCCACTTAAATCTTTAATTGGAGCAACTAAGGTTCTAAGTGCTTGATGTCCAGAAAAAACACCTTTATTATCCAATGAAGCTCCATTTTCAGACATAACAGTCGACTTTAGTTCTTCTGAACGCATAGCATTATACTTTAATCTTGAATTAATTTCTGCAATATCAGCAGTTTTACCTTTTCCAGCTGAATATTTTATTACATAAGAATTATCTATTCGAAATTCGTTTTTAAAAACTTCATCATTACCAGTTATTAAAGATTCAAGCCATACAGGAGAGTCAGAAACACCTACAGATCTTCCTGTCCAATCAACAACAACAGTCTTTTCTGGTTTTACATCAATGTTATTTGTTTTCATAGCTTTTGCTATATCTTTTGTTGATGTACAACCTACAACAAAAACAAGCACCACAACACAAAAAATAATTGTAAAAATGGAATTTTTTTTCATCATTTTCTCCTCAAATATTCCGTTAACATAATATTGTATACAGTGTAACACACTATATTTATTTGCGTCAAGAAAATTATATTTTTTTAGAAATTTTGATAAAATATTAGACATAAAAAAAGCTGCCTAAAAACTTAGACAGCCCGTAATAGAATGTTTTAATCTATATATTTACATAATTTTTTGTTCTATTAATGAAATTAACTAATTCGAAAAAAAATCTAATATTTGGGTTTTATCAGAAGATCAACCGTAATAGATTTTACATACCAAGTATCTTCACTATCTCCCCACGCATCATATTTTATACACATGTTATTAGTACAATCAGAACCTTTTATTTCCCATCTAAAATCTTTAGTTCCTTTGTCTTCATCCCAGGTTTCCTCTTTCAAAAGACCATAGTTACTTCTTATACTATTAGAATTTACCATATTCAGACTATCTTCAAGATAGCCAGGATCTTTCTTGAACAAGAATATTTGCTTATTTCCTTCTTCATAATGGTCCCCATCAGAAGTCCATAACCACCAATATGCTTCATAAGAAATTTTAACATCAAATACAAAAACATAATCATCATTCATATATTTACTATAGGAAGAAAGTTTTAGTATTGATTTACTTGACTCTTCTAGTCCATATTGACCATCATCATTTATTTCATAATTAGGACTTGATTGTAAAATTATTCCAGGACAAATAAATTCAATAACTTCAGATATTAAATAATTACAAACAGAACAAGTTTTTTCTCTTTTTCCATTTTTTGTTTCTGTTGGCTGAACTGTGATTTTCCAATCTGTAAATGTATGTTCTGATTTAGCAACTATAGAATGTTCATTGCAGTCAGTGTCATACCAATGGTGTACACCATCATAATTCCAAGAATATGTTACTGTATGTTCATGTATAGGTTCTACGACATTTCTTACTACACGAAAACCTATTACCCAACTTCGAGCATAAGCAGGATGTCCATCATCTAAATAACCTATCAAACATTCTGTATCATTTGCTCTATACGCACCACTGCGATTACAACGGTTTTTTACAGATACTTCTTCACTATAAGAACTGATATCCCAACAAATCTCCCAAACATTACCAGTCATATCAAATAAACCAAGTTTATTTGGCTCTTTTTGCATTACTTCATGAGTAGTTTCTTCGGAATTTCCTAAATACCAAGCAACATCATTTATATTGTCACTTCCAGCATATTGATATTGATAATCAGTAAGGCTATTTCCCCCACGGGCTGCATACTCCCATTCGGCCTCTGTTGGCAATCGGTAGCCAGAAGCACCAAAATCACAAATTACGTTCCACCAAGAATTCCAATTATAGTGACTTTGCGAAGTAGGTTTTTCTCCCCAATTTTCTGTATTTGTAG
Source organism: Treponemataceae bacterium (assembly GCA_036307825.1). Classification (GTDB taxonomy): domain Bacteria; phylum Spirochaetota; class Spirochaetia; order Treponematales; family Treponemataceae; genus RGIG9060. Next base: position 48,229 of record JAXJWW010000122.1, read on the forward strand.
AATTATTTATAGAATAACAAGGTTCTAGTCCTTCATACAAACTTCGCTTATTGCAATATTCTATAGCATCAAAAAAGTTTACATAATAAGCAGGATAATTGTCACCAATTCCATACATATCTGCACTCTCTTTTGATACATCAGGCCATTGCCCCATAATTTCTTTATACTCAGCTTGTGTTACTTCATGTTTACTAATAAAAAAATCTTGAATTGTTACAGTTGTACCTGCCTTGAATATCTCACTAAAAGTATAACCTTCACTAGTTATTTCTCCTGTCATTGTGCAACCAGAAACAAAAACCATATCTTTTGGAAGTTCAGGAATAGTAAAAGTTTCTGAATACAAACATTCTGAACAATCTCTTGATTTTTCCCCTTTTACTGTTTCTGTTGGCTGAACTGTGATTTTCCAATCTGTAAATGTATGTTCTGATTTATTGATTACATATCCACATTCACATGCTTGCCAATGATTCAACATATCACTCTGATATTCAAAACTGTGGACTGTTACATCACTTATATACCCGCATTCACATGTTTGCCAATGGTTGTCATTATCACTCTGACGTCCAAAACTGTGGACTATTTTATCAGTTACATAACCACAACTACATACTTTCCAGTGATTCTGTATATCACTCTTTGTTACAAATTCATGTTCCACTTTATCTTTTATATACCCACAGTCACATTCCTGCCAATGACATTCATCATCATTTTGAAGTATAAATAGATGTTCTGTACTTTCTGTTATATAACCACAGTCACATTCCTGCCAATGAAAAACATCATCATTTTTATATTGAAATAAATGTGTCTCTTTTTCAGTTGCAAATCCACAAATATTACAAATACTCCAATGATAATCAACTTCATTTTTATATGTTAATTCATGTTCTGTCTTATCTAAATGATTTATTGAAGTTAATACTGCCCCATCATCAAAACATGAAATGACATAAACAAATCCGAATTTATAATCAAATTTTGGAAAGTCGGAAATTTTTTTTATTTGCCCATTTGTAAAAATTTCTATATTATCTAAATCATCTAAAAGTAGTTTTAAATTATCAACTATATATCCAGCTTTACAACCAGTTCTTACAAATTTGTCATTACTTTTGTAAGGCTCAATTCCAATATTTCCACTAAGCAAATAAATATCAGAAGTTGTATTATTCTCAAGTAAAATAAACGATAAATCTTTTTCTGTTATTATAACTTCGTCAATTATACATTTATTATTTTCATTTTTTGTAATTGAAATATTTTTTAGTGATTTATCGTTATAGTAGGGAAACGAAAAATCTTTAATTCCAAAATTTAAATTATATACAAAGTAAAAAGTTCTAGTTTCTTCACCTAAAAAAATGAGTTCTTTTTTTTCTTGAGAGTTAGCAGGTATTTCAACAAAAAAATTTTCAGGAGTTCTGGAATTACTTAAATAAACAGAAACAGAATAAGAACTATTATTTATAAAATTTACATAATAATTTTCTGACACTTGATTATCATTTCCACATTCAGCGTCAGAATTTTCAAATTTACATGATAAAACACATATTGAACAAATACATAACGTAATAAATAAAAATTTGATTCTCATTACTATATCCTACAAAAGAAAGGTAACTGTTAATATCAACAGTTACCTTTAAAATTATTTTTTTATTCTATTACAGAACGAGCAACTCGGAATCCCCAACTACGATATCTATCATCAGCATAATTATATCCAGTATAACTTAATTTTGCATAGCCATAATCATCACGATAAGATCCTCCCATATGATATCGCCTACTACCGCTATATATATCCCAACACCACTCCCAAACATTACCAGACATATCATATAAACCGTAACCATTAGCTAATTTTCGTGCAACAGGATGGGTTTTATCTTCGCTATTGTCATCATACCAAGCAACTTTATCTATATCATCACTACCTGAATAGATATAATTTTCGCCACCTTTTGCTGCATAAATCCATTCATCTTTAGTTGGAAGTCTATATCCATTTGCAGATAAATTTTGAGTAATTTCACCTTCTATTGAATCATCAATATGAGGAATATAATTCCAATTTAATACATTACTATTTCCATTAACATAATATACAAGTTCATAACCTTGTGATTGACTAAATTTATTACAAAAATAAATTGCATCATACCAATTTACTGTTTCAATTGGATTGTTTACACCAGGAAAATAACTTGGATTCTCTCCCATGATATTTTCGTAAACGCCTTGAGTAACAGGAGTTTTTGAAATTTCAAAATTCTGATTAGGAATTTTTACCATTTCCAAATTTTCTATTGGAACTTCAATAGATGCAAGTTTTGAATTATTTACTATATAATAATCCAAATCATTATTTTTTAGATATGCTTTTAATGGCTCATAATAATTAGAAACCCTATATGCATTTGCAATATTATTATTTGGCTCATAAGCATTAATTTCTGAAATACTCCATGTTCCACTCAAATCAGCTAATGTTGATTCATCTTTAAATGCAAAAGAATAACACATTTCATTATCTGATGTTGCACCACTTAAAACAATAAAATAATCTGATTCACTCCATGGCATTGTAACTGTAGTATTATTTTTAACAGTAAAACGCTTAGATCTTTTATCAGGATAAATTAAAAAACCTTTTAAAATTGCATTAGAAGAAGAATTAAAATTTCTTGCATTTATATTTAAAGTTACAATTTCTTTGTAAAATCTTAAAGTTACATAGTCTACCCAAGTAACCATATATTCACTATCAGTTATTTCTATTTTTACTCGAACATCTTTATATTCGGAATCATCAAAAAATCCGTATTGTATTTTACCTTCAATTTGTTTTGATTTTCCTGATTCTATAGATGAAAAATTACCATCTATAGGTAAATTCTCAGTCTTTAAATTTGGATCTTCCCAAGAAATCGTATACATCGAAGTTGAACAAACTTCAGTTCCTATATTTGTAAAATCAAAAGTTATATTGTACCATTTATAATAATTACCAAACATAAACCCTTCATCATCTAAATTAGAAACATTATAGGTTGTTTTAAATGCATACTTACCGGAATCTATAATTGGAATAGTACCAATATACTCTCCATCAAATTTTGGAGTAACAATAGCAGATCCAGAATCTCGTCCATCGGTTACAGTAATTGACTGTGGATCTCCTGCTACACCACCTTTCATCGTAACAGTAGAATTGTCAAAAATTGTTATTTGTTCTGAATCAGACGGATTTCTTACATTTTCACGTTCTAAAAGAGAAGTTCCTCCTGCTCTAGACATTTTTTGCAATGAATCTGAAAAACCTGAAACTGAAACTGAAAAACTTCTTTTTTTTCCACCTTTCCTAAAATAAACTGTAGAATCTTTTTTTAATACATCTTCAGACTCTAAAATATAACCAGAAATTCCTGTTTGTAATTCTCTTAATCTAGGCTCCCCGTTACTATATCCATCAATTTTAAAAAGTGTATCACTATCTATATAAAACTCATCACCTGTATCCATCTGAATCCAAGTACCCCAATAATCATTAGAAATTAATTGCCCCTTTGAAACAGTAACTTCACATTCAAAACGCAAATCTTTCCTATCATGATAGTATCCATCAGAATCTTTGTATGATCCTCCATCTAAATAAAATTTAAGAGTTGCTGTCCCAATTTTCAAAGCATCAACTTCATAAATAAACTTATTAGTTTCACTTTGTTTTACTGTAACTACATTTTTATTTGATGATTCTACATTCACTTTATAGATATCCCTATTTGTACCTATAATTTCAATTGTATCAAATTCACCAACCTTCATAGCAAGTGTAACAGACGAAATTGACATAGGTTCAACATATTCATCATCAAAAAAACAACCTGTAACAAAAATTATTAAGGTTACCAAAATTAAAGATAAACTAAATTTTAGTTTCATAAAAAAACTCCTTATATATGATTTTTATATTTTAACAACAACTTAAATTTAAAGTGATTGTTTAAATTCAACAATTTGCCCACCATATTTTTTTGGAAAAATATCACCTGGTGCAAAATAAATTTTAACTTTTTTATTTTGTATGGAAAATGCTGAATAGTTTTTTATCTGTGTAGTAAGCTTTGATTCAACACAAGAATTTAAAAATTCAACAGACTCTTTGTCCCTTACAATTTTTGTAATATTTTTCTTTAACTTGTCTTTACAGCATAATGACAAAGTTTCAGTATCCATTTTTATACAATCAGTAATATCCAGTATTTTTTTATTCTTCTTGTCATAATTAAAAGTAATATAATATTCATCTTCCATTTCTGGTCCACAGAAAATAAATTTTGAGATAAAAACATTAATATATCTTGCTGTTGATAAATCCTTAAAAACAGTTCTATAAGTTAGAGTATCATCTTGATAAAGTTCCCACTCTGTTAATGCATAGCCTTTATATTTTTCAAAATCTTTTGTTAATTGATTATTAACATACTCCGAAAATTCATTATATTTGTTGTAGACAGGAATTTGCAAAGATGCATCTAATCCCGGAATATTAATATTTGAATAAATAATATCAAAATCGCTATTACAACTACATATACAAAGAGAAGTAATAAACAAAAATATACAAAAAATTAATGTTTTATTCATTTGGATTCTTGTCCTAGTAAGTCAGCATTAACATAATGAATATTATCACCTTTAATTAATTGAACCATATATGTACCTATTGAATTTGGTATTATATTTAACGCATTTTCATAGTTTGTAAAAAATTTATTTTCCCACAAACAAGTTCCATCTTCATCAAAGGCTACTACAATAGGATATAAATCATCACTACCATCTTTAGTTTCAGATGTTACCCCACAAACAATCGTTTTGTTTCCATATGCACATAACTGATTAAACCATGTATATTTTTTATCTGCACCATACTTAATTGGAAATATATCATGATCTATCATTTTTTTATTAGTTATAATTCCTCTTAATAAACCATCATTAGACCAATATTCTCCACAAATATACCAAATATCAGAGTTTACTTCTTTTTCCATCGAAAAAAACAAACACCTTTCTTCTTCGTAAATTTGTTCATATATTGATATATCAGATTTATCAAACTTATATACAATACCTTTATGTACTACGTTACCATATTTAAAATCACAATCAACATAACCACATACATAAATATTTGAATTATCACATATTGCTGATGTAAAAAAACTTTCATTATCTATTTTATTTTCCAAAATTACATATTTTTTTTCTTTTAGACTAAAACTTCCATCTTTATTTTGTTGAGTAAAATCAAAAAGAGCTACTGTTGGTTGATAATAAACAAATCTGTTTGTTTCATCAAAAGTAATATTTGTTCCTACAAGTATTACCTTATTATCTTCAAGTAAAACTAATTTATTTTTGGAATCTTTTCTAAATTCAATCCAATAGTCTAATAATTCGGTACTCCAAATTAAACTTTTGTTTATATAATTATAACAACACAACACATCCACAAAATCACTATATAAATTATCATCTACTTTAAACAAATATTCATATCTTAATAATAAAATAATACTACTATCAGACTGTTCTACTCCATCCAAAACAGTAATATTGTCTATAGAACCTTTTACTTTATCTATAGTTGGAATATTACATCCTAATTCGTAATATACATTATTTTTTACATTTCCATATTCATCAATTTTGACAATTCCAACTTTATCAGGTGATTTTTTTAACGTCCCAATTATGATACTACCATTTGTTAAACTGTAAGATTCTTTTAACATAGGTCTAGTTTCATTCGAACAAATAAATAAGGAATCATCAAACGACCACATTTTTTTTACGGTATCAATATTAAAAGGAGTAACAGATTTAACACTAGAAATAATTTTGTTTTCTTTTGAATTATTACTATTAGAAACATTTATCGTGTAAATATTTCCAGGTTCATTGGAAAATTGAGGTAAAGTATATTCTTCAGCATCAGCTACAATTTTTATATAAGGCACTGAGTTTGGTAATATATTCCCAAACTCTCCAATTTCATAAATGCCTGTATAATTCTGTTTTATAAATTTATCATTAGATTTGTAAGGATTTATAGCACCATCAGCCATAAGTAAATAAATATCTGAAGTTGTATTATTTTCAAGGAAAATATAAGAAGAATTAGTTTCACATTTTATAATTTCATCAATAACACAATCATAAGTTCCATTTTTGTCAACTTTTATACTTTTATGATTCAACGCATCATCTTTTGGATAATATGGAAAAAACACATTTTTAACACCAAAATCTAAATTATATACAAAATAAAATGTCTTTACTTGTTCATTTAAATGATTAATTTCTATTTTCTTTTCAGAATTAGCAGTTATTTCTATCAAGGCTTCTTCAGAATAAGAAGGATGATTTGAATAAACAGATACAGTATAGGAACTTTTATTTTTAAAATTTATATAAATCTTATTATAGTCTTCATTATCGATTATATTGTCAATCGTAGTTTCAGAATTACAAGAAAAAAGAAAAGAAAGTATACAAAATACTAAATTAAACAATAAAAAATTATATTTCATTAAAATTCCTAAGAAAAAGGTTACTGAAAATTTAACATTTACAGTAACCTTTTATATAAGAGATAAAAACTAATCTAAAGTTGACCAACCATAAGGTTGTGCTTTTAAAACTTCCACAATTGTTCCATCTTCTTTTTCTACTTTTTCAGTAGTAGGTTTTATAACATATCCCTTAACAGGATCTCCGGTAACAGTATATGAATATAAAAATCCAGCTTTATAAGTTTCTTCCTTATTTTTGTCACCCAATAGATAAAAATCAAAAGCATTTGTGCCTAATCTATAACCAGAAACTGTTTTTGATTCTTCATAGTTATTTTCATCGTTTTGTCTCATCTCGATTGGGAAAATTAAAGATTTTCCTGTATTTATATACTTTCCTCCTGAAGATGTTATTAATGGTACACTATCTGCAGAAGTAAAAAATAACAATCCTTGATCTGCAAAATTATTAATTTCGATATATGCAGCACTAGGTTTAAATTCAATATCTTTTACCCAATCTTTTACATTAAATTGACGTTCTGTCGTATCATTATCTAGACTGAAACTAAAAAATTTTGGTTTATTACGAATCTCTTCAACTGCTGCAGTTTCAGGATAAATTGGATAAGAAGACAGAATTTCACCTGAGTGTTTATCATATTTTCTAAATACAGGGAAAAGCATATAATTGCCTTGTTCCAAATAATATTTTTGTTCATATGTATTATTCATTATAAAAGCAATACTTTCCCCCTCAGAACCATTATTTCTAAATTCAACATTATAATTACTTCCATTATTTACAGTAATACTATATGCACCATTTAGCAGATTTGAAATTTGATAAGTATTTTCGTTTACCATCCCTTTATTATAAACTGCATAGAAAGTACAATAAGGCGAATTATTCAAAGCTTTTAAATTATCCTTATTATTTATATAATTTTCTTCTGTAACTACATATACAACATAATCTGTACTTTCAGAAAAAATTGAAGTATTATTTTTCAATTTTGTTGTAGAACCTGCTCTAACTCCACCTAAAAGTTGGTTAGCTGATGGTTCACCTTTAAATAACACCATATTTTTTTGTGCATTATTCTTTACAATTAATGCATAATCTGAATATGATTCATAATCAATTCCACTTACATCATTCTTGTTATTAAGAAAGTCATCACAAGCGATTAAACCAAATGCTGAAATACAACAAATGGTAACTAATAAAAATTTCTTGAAAATTTTCATAAAAAAACTCCTTTATAAAGCAATCTAGTATACATCATACCACACTGCTTTTACTTGCGTCAACACAAAATTTATTTAACACTATTACTATGTTTAATGAAGATGAGATTAGTTTAATTGAAACAAAAGCTATTCAAAAATTGAAAAGTTACAGAGAAGAACGAAATTTATCTCAATTTGAATTATCTTTACAATCTGGAGTTTCTCAAAATATGATTACTTATATAGAAACAGGAAAAAGAGCGCCCACATTAAAAACTATCATAAAATTGTGTGATGCATTAGAAATATCACCTGCAAAACTTTTTGAAATAGACAACAAAGAGAAAGAAAAAGCTAAAAATCAAATTATCGAAGCAATAAAAAAATATATGTAATAAAATCTTCTATATAAATGATTTTCCTACACATAATCCCGAGGAACGCGTTTATCAACGTTACAAGTAATTTCATAAGGAATTGTTTTTACAAGATTTGCCAGAGTTTGAGCGGTATTACCAAGTTCATCAGAATTAACGGGACCAAAAATTGTAACCTTATCCCAGATTTTTAAATTTGTAGATTCACCTAAATCAATCATACATTGATCCATACAAATTCTTCCAACAATGGGATACATTTTGTTGTTAATTTTTACTTTTAATCCCGGTGAAAATTGACGAAGTAAACCATCGGCATAACCAATTGGAATTGTTGCAAGATAAGTATCTTTTTTTGCCTTCCAAGTTCTGCCATAAGAAACAGTCTGCCCTTTTTGAATCTTTTTGATAGTTTCAATTCGAGTTTCTAATTCCATAACTGGTTTTAAATTAGGAATTGGCATTTTTTTCTTTTTTAGAAAATTTATCAATTTTTCGTCAGGAAAATATCCGTAGAATAAAATCCCTGGACGAATCATATCAAAAATTGCATTAGGATACATCAAAACACCACCAGAAGCGGCACAATGTACAATTTCGGGATTTATATTATTTTGATGTAAAATTTCAACTGCATCACTTATTTTTTGAATTTGCTTTTTTGTAAAATGTATATCACTTTTTTTTGTACAATCAGAAACGCAAAGATGAGTTCCAACTCCTTGCAAATTTAAATTTGATAAAGATTGAATTTTTTTTGCCAAGGATAAAACTTCTTTATAATCACATCCAATTCGAGACATTCCTGTATCAATTTTGATGTGAACATTAATTGTTTTATCAAATTTTTTTGCCGATTTATTTAGTTCTTCAACAAAATATTCTTCAAAAACAAAAGGCGTTAAATCATTTTGAACAAGTAAATCAAGTTCTTCCAAACAAGGCAAACTAAAAAGCATTATTGGACAATTAAAACCTGCATTTCTCAAAAAAATGCCTTCATCAACAGTTGCAACAGCAAGACAAAAAACGCCTTCTTCTAAGGCAACTTTTGAAAGTTCAACAGCACCATGTCCATATCCGTCTGCCTTTACAGGAAAACAAATTTTTGTATTTTGAGGTATAAGTTTTTTTATTTCACGAATATTTGACTTCAAATTATCTAAATGAATAATTGCTCTAGTAGCTCTCATATCACTTTATAATACCCTATGCAACATTTTTTATCAATAATATGTGTTGTAAAAAGATACAATCTATATTAAAATGACTATGAAAATACTATTGGATATTTAAATGGAAAAACAAAAAATACCTGCAACACCATCTATCAAACGACTTCCCACATACTTGAATTTTATCAGACAAGTACAACAAGAAGGATATGAATTTATCTCAGGAACTGTAATTGCACAAGAATTTGATTTAGAACCTATTCAAGTTAGAAAAGATTTAGCAATTACAGGAATAGTTGGTAAACCCAAAAAAGGATATCCAATTGTGCCTTTAATTGCAGCAATTGAGCATTTTTTAGGATGGGATGATACAAGAAATGCAATAATTATCGGAGCAGGAAACTTGGCAACAGCACTTACAGGTTATCCGGGATTTCAAATACATGGATTAAATTTTGTAGCCGCTTTTGACAGTGATAAAAAAAAGATTGGAACAAATCTACATGGTGTTCCTGTTTTTTCTATGAATACTTTAAGTGAACAAGTTAAAAATCTAGAAGCTACAATTGCAGTTCTTACTGTACCATCAAAATTTGCCCAAGAAACAGCAGATAAAGTTGTACAAGCAGGAATTAAGGCTATTTGGAATTTTACCAACATTAAATTAAATTTGCCAACTGATGTAGTTACACAAAGAGAAGATTTAACTTCTGGTTATGCTTTACTTTGTGTAAAAATGGATAATGAAAAACCAAGACTTACAAAAGAATAGAGAAATATTTTATGGAAAAAATTGATTATCAAGCTGAGATTTTATGTAACCGTATTTCAAAACGATTTAAACACTTAAAAAAATGGGCAAAAAGATGTAATATCAGTTCCTTTAGAATTTACGATAAAGACATTCCTGAAATTCCACTAGCGATTGATTTTTATGAAGGCTGGAAAATTGATGATGATTCAAATTTTACCGAAAAATTTTTGGTATTTTATTTATATGAACGCCCTTACGAAAAAGATGAAGCAGAAGAATTTTCTTGGTTACAAATTTTATCTTTTAAAGTTGCTAATCTTTTGGAAGTAAGTGCAAATAACATATTTTTGAAAATTCGCAAAAAGCAAAAAGGTGAAAATCAATACGAAAAAGAAAACAGCAATTCAGTTTTAATAAAAGTTGTAGAGCAAGGTCATTTATTTTTGGTAAATTTATCAAATTATTTAGATACAGGATTGTTTTTTGACCACAGACCTTTACGAAAAAAAGTTGAAGAAGCTGCCAAAGGAAAATCTGTATTAAATTTATTTTGCTACACCGCATCTTTTTCTGTGTACGCAGGTAAAGCGGGTGCTTCAAAAGTTACATCAGTTGATTTATCAAACACATATTTATCTTGGGCAAAGAAAAATTTTACCCTAAACGGACTCAACGCTGAAAATGAAAAATTTGAATTTATCAATGGAGATGTAAAATCATTTTTACAAAGAACAAAAGAAAAATATGATATTATCATTTTAGATCCCCCAACTTTTTCAAACTCTAAAAAAACTCAAACTGATTTGGATATTAATCGAGATTGGCCAGTTTTTGTTGATTTATGTTCAAAACTTTTAAATAACGATGGAATTTTGTATTTTTCTACCAATAGCAAAAAACTTCGTTTTGACGAAAATCTTTTACCACAAGGTTTTATAGCAAAAGATATTACAGATGCCACAATTCCAGAAGACTTTAAGAATAAGAAAATCCATAAATGTTGGCAGATAAAAAGTGAAAATCAATAATGATTTAACATTATAAAGAATAAAGTCCTAGATAAACAATTCTAGGACTTTTTTTATTAAAAAAAACAAAAACCTGTCCTAACAAAGGCTAGAACAGGTTTTATTTATCAGCAATTAAACTATAAACTTGCTAAAAGTTAAATTATTCTGGTTTAACTTCTTCACAAATGTTAAGTTCTGTTTCTTTGTCGAAGAATTTAGCTTTTTCCATGATTGGAGTAAAGTTAGCTGTATCTCCGATTTGGAACTTGTATTCTGGTTCTGTAACAGCAACAACTGATTGAGTTTTTGTAAGAAGGTGAAGATGAGTGTCAGCTCCAAGTGGTTCAATTACAGAAACTTTCATTTGAAGGTTGTTGTGTGCAGCAGGTGATTTTTGGTAAATAAGGTCTTCGGGACGAATTCCGAAGTAAACTTCTTTTCCAAGGTAATCTTTGAGTTTTTTTGCTTGATCATCTGTAGGTGTAATTTCGAATGAACCTTCATCTACAACAAGTTTTCCACCTTTTTCGATTACTTTTACAGTTAAGAAGTTCATTGGAGGTGTTCCAATAAATCCTGCTACGAATTTGTTGTATGGGTGGTTGTACAAATACAATGGAGAACCAATTTGTTGTACAAGACCATCTTTCATAACAACGATTTTGTCTGACATAGTCATAGCTTCGATCTGGTCGTGTGTAACGTAAATCATTGTTGCGTCTAAGCGGTGGTGAAGATCTGAAATTTCAGCACGCATTTGAACACGAAGTTTAGCATCAAGGTTTGACAAAGGTTCGTCAAACAAGAATACTTTAGGGTTACGAACGATAGCACGTCCTACAGCAACACGCTGTCTTTGTCCACCAGAAAGTGCTTTTGGTTTACGATCAAGAAGTTTTTCGATATCAAGGATACGAGCAGCGTCTGTAACGCGTCTTTCGATTTCAGCTTTATCCATTTTGCGAATTTTAAGACCGAATGCCATGTTATCGTAAACAGTCATATGAGGATACAATGCGTAGTTTTGGAATACCATTGCAATATCTCTGTCTTTTGGTGGTACGTCATTAACGTATTTACCATCAATGTAAAGTTCACCTTCTGAAATATCTTCCAATCCAGCAACCATACGAAGTGTTGTTGATTTTCCACATCCTGATGGACCTACGAAAACAACAAATTCTTTGTCTTCTACGACGATGTTAGCGTTTGTAACAGCGCGAACTCCACCATCGTAAATTTTTCCAATGCCTTTTAGCTCAACCTTAGCCATTTGATAAGGCCTCCTTAAATTTATCTTATTATTTACATTGTAAATCATAAAATTCTATCTGTCAAACATTTTATTGTAAAAATGCTAAAAAAATGATAAAATAACTCATGTTTAATAGAAAATTTTTATCATTTTTACTAATTTTTATAAGTATTTTATCATCAATTTATGCTCAAGAAGATACAAATCAAATTTTTCATACTGTGGCAAAAAACGGTCTTGAAATCATCATTTTAGAAAATTACGACACTCCCCTAGTCTACATTGAACTTGCTTTCAAAGCAGGTGGAAATTATCAAACCACAGAAAATGAAGGGCTTTTTCACCTTTACGAACATATGCTTTTTAAGGGCAATTCATTATATAAAAATTCTGCCCAGATAAATGATGCAATGAGTAAACTTGGAGTTTCAGGATATAATGGAACAACGGCATCTGATTATGTAAATTATTTTTTTCAAATACCAGCAACTTCATTTGAAAAAGGGATTGAATTTTGGGCAAGTGCAGTAACATCGCCCTTGTTTGATAAAGAAGAACTTGAAAGAGAAAAAAAAGTTGTAATTTCAGAAATTTTAGATGATGTAACAAATACAAATTTATTGATTTTTAAATCGATACAAAAAAGTTTTTATCCCAATGCAGAACAAAAAATTGTTAGTGGCAATCCAGAAAAAATAAATTCAGCAACTGTTGAAGATTTAATCAAAATGCAAAAAGAATATTATGTTCCAAACAATTGTGCAATTTTTATTAGTGGAGCTGTTGATAAAAATTTTGCCTTAGAAACTGTTGAAAAATATTTTGGTCAATGGGAACCTTCAAAAAATAAAAAATCAATTTTGCAAAAACAAGAAAATATTAGACCAACAATAAAAGATAATTATTTTCTTGTAAAAGATTCACAATATTCTGCTAATTTATTAATTTCTTATCAAGGACCAAATTCAATAAATTCAATTGAGGATACTTATTACGCTGATTTTTTGGCAAAACTACTAGAAACTCCAAATAATAAATTTCTTAGAAGTATAAAAAGTTTAAAAGCTGATAATAATGAAAATGCAGTTAATCAATTTCAATTTGAATATTTGACAACAACTCAAAATGGTACAATCAATTTATATTTTAATTTGAATCCACAAAATAAAAAATTAGATGAAACAATTTTGAAAATTATCAATTATGTAACTTTAAAAGAATTTCCTGAAATTTCTAAAAATGAAAAATATTTTTCTGAATATCAATACAAAACAACAAAAGAAAAATTGATTGACATGAAAATTATCGAAGACGAAAATCCTAATTCATATATTTCTTTTTTACGATTTTATTGGGCAGTAGCTTCTATGGATGTAGGTTTAACTTATTATGAAAAGTTAAACGAAATTTCAAATGATGATATAAAAGAATTTTGTAATAAATATTTTTTGAATAAAAATTTTACAGTAACGGTTTGTCTTAATGATTCAGCTTTTTCAGAAGAAGCTAAAAATTTTCAAAACCAAGGTTTTATTTTATTAAAATAACAAAGGTGATATAGATGAAAACAAAATTATTTTTTTCAATACAAATTTTATTTTTCATAATGATATTAAATTTACTTTCTAGTTGTGTAACAACATCAAATTCAAAAAGTAAAAACAATGAAATAAATGAAAGTGTTTTTTATCAGAACTACAAAAAAAATACGATAAATACAAAACTTTCAAATGGAATAAAAGTTGTAATAAATAATAATCCCAATTCTAAAATTAACACAATCAGTATTTATTTTGAAACAGCTTCTTCATCTTTAGAAAATAAAAAATGCGGTCTTTCAAATTTAACACTTGAAATGATGACAAGTGAATCTAAACATTTTTCCTTTGAAAATAAAACAAAATTACTTGATTCAAAATTAGCAACTTTAGAGTACACATCCAGTTCAGTTTTTTCTTCTATTACAATGACTTCTTTAACAAAATATTTTTCTGTAGTTTTTCCTGTTTTTAAAGATGCAATCTTAAATCCTGAATTTTCTAATTTTGAAAATGAAATTTCAGGCAAAAAATTTTCATTAGAAAATATTTCAAAAAAAGATTTAAATCTTTTAACAGAACTTGCAAATAATGATTTACGAAACAGAACAAATTTTTTAGGAAAGAATAATTTAACATTAGAAAGCATAAACAAAATTACAAAAAAAGATTTAGAAAATTTTTATCAAAGTTTATTTACCAAAAATTCAATATACATTTTGTGTTCAGGAAATTTTGAAACAAAAATTTTCTTAAAAGAATTAGAAAAATCTTTTGGAAAAATAAAACTTACAGAAAATAAAAATCATCAAAAATTTATTTATCAATTTGACTCATCAGTTATTGAATTTAACAAAAACGAAAACAAACTAATTGATTATGCAATAAGTTATTCCAATTTACCAGAAGCAACTGACAATTCATTTGTAAGTTCATATTTAGCAATTTTAATGTATTCAGATTTATTACACAACATTGTTCGCGAACAAAATGGTTCTTGCTATTCTGTAGGTGCAAATATCAATCTTTGCAACAAACCTTTTTTTACAACTCTTGGATATAGAATTAGCAATAAAGAAAAATTTTATGAAGGAATAAAACAAGCCAAAGAAATTTTAAAAAGCAAAAAAACAATTTCTAGCAAATTAGAAGCTCCACAAAATAATAATGAATTTATTTTAATTCCAGTTGAAGAAAAATTAGAGAACTATAAAAATAAACTTATAAATTCACTTTATGCAAATACTTCAACTTCCAAAGAAAAAGTTTTTTTGATGAAACAAGGATTAACTTTAAGTAACTCAACTGATTTTATGTTTCAACTTGAAAATAAAATTCAGCAAGTTACAAAAGAATCATTGTATGAGGCAATTGATATTTTGATGACAAATAATGAACAATGGTATTATCTAACTGGTGTAAAATAACCAGAATCTTTACTTGAAAGAATCAAATCAAACAGATAATGATTTTTTCTAACAGATTTTGGTTTTTTCCAAAATAAAATATTTTTCTTTTCTTTAGAAAATTTAAATTCATCTTCATTTTGATAAACACCAGCAATGAAAGATAAAGTAGAATTTTCATCAAAAGCAAAGGTTTTAGTTTTGAAAATATCTCCAGAGAACGCATTTACTTCAACTTCCAAATTTTGCGGATATTCTAATTTCATAGTGAAGTTGTAATACACCATCCCCTTCTTCTTGTAAGAAGTATTTTCGTTCCAACTTAAAACACAAGAATTATTTCCAAAAGAAAATTTAACTTCACCAGTTAACCAATTTACAGGAAAGGCTGGTGTAAATTTAATTTTATTATTTAACAAATCTGGTTTTATTCCACAATAGGATTGAAAAATATTTCTAGAAAATTCTGAAACACTCCAAGCTTGTGACCAAGTTCCCGATGGATAAATTTTATTTTTTATTTTATAAGCATTGATATTTTCGCTTAAAGATCCAGCACAACGACTTGCAAATGTAGTATCATCGTTTACATCCAACATTTGTTTTGCATGGAAACATGACAATTTATAAGCTTCATTTTGATGAAATACAGAACACAAAGAATCAATTACTGGACCTGAATTCCAAACCCAGATTGTTCCGTTGTGATAAGCAGCATCTTTATGATGTTTTTTGCACATATCGTGAAATGGATGAAAATATTCGTGTTTTTGATTTAAAGACAAAATTCCGTAATCAAAAGCAAGTTCAGAAAAAGCATTTTCTATAATTTGATATTTTTCTTTTTCTGTAAAAAATTCTGATTCAGATTTATCCAACAAATTTGGTACCGAGAAAGTAAAAAATAAATTTGGTCTTATAGAAAAATCTTGTGTATTTTTTTCTTTTAAACAATCTGCTATCATATTTTTTTCTTTATTCAAGAAATGAGAAATAAAATTAGCTTTTACAAGATTTGCTTTTTCTTTCCATTCATTTGAAAAATTTTCTTGATTTAAATATGTTGCAATATTTGAACCAATCATCAAAGTTGTATACCATAAAACTTGAATATCATTTGCACGAGAACCTCGAGGAGAAAGTGGTTGTTGCCCCCTAATTCGAGCATCCATCCAAGTATCTGCATCTCCATGAAGCAAAAAGCCAAATTCATCCGTACGATTTTTAATATCAGATTCAATAGCTAATTTAATTACATCCCACATTGAATTTAAGAAATCTACATCACCTGTATATTGCAAATACTCCCAAACTTCTCGAACAAACCACAAATTTCCGTCAGCAGTGTTGTAAATTACATCATCTTTATTTACATAGCGATTAGGGATTCGCCCATAAGTAGTACTTTCAGGATTTTTATCTTGAAATTCAGCAAAAGAAGCAATTACAGATTTTGCTTCTTCAAACTGCCCTGAAACAAGCAAAATTCCACTTAAGGCAATAAAAGTATCCCGTCCCCAGTTATCTCTAAACCAAGGAAGACCAGCCCAAATTCCACGATGAGTTTTTCCTGTTACCAACATCCATCCTGAGAATAAAGCCCAATATGTCGCATCAGTTAATTTATCACATAATGAAAGTGAAAACTTAGAGAAGAAATTATTTATTTCTTGAACATGGATATTATTAAATTCTACAACTTTTTCTTTAGGTAAATTATTTTCAAAAGCACAATAAAATTGTTTTATTGCTGGATTTTCGCACATAAAAATATTTTGGTCATCAAAAACCTGAACGGCATTTATACTATTTCCGTAATAATCATATAAATTTGGAGATTCTATATCCTTTCCCATAATAATAGCAGGGAAATAATTTTGTGAATTTTCATTATCAATAAAAGAAATACTTAAAACTGGATATTCAGTTTGAGTTTTTAAAAGAAGAGATAATTTTAACTCAACACATTTGTAAAAAAAACTAACACAATAAGGAGTGTAAACAATTTTATCAAAATCTTTACTTGTAAGAATCTTATGTTTACTTTTATCAAAAATACAAATATTTTTAACAAGTTGTAAATTTCCCAAACGTAATCCGTCCGTCAATTTATCCTTTCGACAATGGATATGAAGATAAGAATTTATTCTATCTGTATAAGAAAAACAAACATCGCGATTTTTATTTATATTAATTGAAAGCTCAGTAAACATAAAAGATTCCTAAAAATTATAATTCTGCAACAGATTTACTTCTGACGCGTTTCATATAGATTATTATCGTTCTAACACCTACAATTAAACAGAAAACTACCCACCCAAATGACATTCCAAAAGAAGAATTGAAGTAGGATATTAAAGCAACAATAATTGAAGGAAGAAATCCTAATGTTGCTAAAATTTTAACTGAAGGGAAGAATTTTGAAATTTTTTCAAGGTTTGTGCCTTTCATAGCTCTAAGTCTAGACATACTTAACAAGAAAGCTGCAACTACAATGTAGAACGCATATTGAAGTGCCATCAAACCAACCATTTGTAAAATTGCAGTTGGTGTTCCTGCAACAGCAGCAGAAAATAAGAAACTCTTTGTAAAAGTAATCATTTCTGCTTTATTGCCAATAACTTTTCGTAATTCACTAGCAGAAAAAAATCCCAAAGCATTGTACTTTGTAGATAATTTAATTTGATGTTGAGGTTGATTAATAAGTAAAGCATCTTCAGAAAAAACAATTACAGGTTGATAAGCTGCTGTTTTTTCTTCAGCAAGAACTTTCTCTGCAGATTTTTTTGTAAATCGAACAATCCAACCATTTGATTCAAAACGTTCTGGCATATTAAAAGAATACATTAGTTTGTATTCATTATTATTATCTGCATTTACAGAAAATGTTGCATCAAGTTTTCCTATGTCCTGTAATACCCCACCCAAACCTGGATATAAACGAGCATCAGACATAGTAACACTTTGTTTAACACGCTGATTTATAAATGGATATGAAATAATAAATATTGATGATATTATAAGAAAAATTAATTGCCATATAGAAATATTGGCACAAGCCTCCGCCGATTTGTTGGAAACTTGTGCCTTGAAAATTTCTAAAAGCATTTCGCTTTTATTTTTCATGTACTTTTTTTAACCTTTTTCTGCACCAGCAGCCATACCGTAAACAATGTACTTCTGCATACACATCTGTACGATTGTAATAGGGATAGCAAGAATAAGAGCACCAGCCATGAAGTTCAATGGGTTATAATAAACCGGTGTTAAAGGGTCATTCAAACGGAACAAATACAAAGCTACTGTTTGGTTTTTCATGTTCAACAACTGTTGTGGAAGCATATAGTCCATCCAAGGAGACATGAAAGCAGTAACAGCAACGAATCCAATCATTGGTTTTGACAATGGCAAAATCAATTTGATAAAGATTTGTGTTTGTGTAGCACCGTCGATAGTTGCAGCTTCGTCGATAGACATTGGAATACCGCGTAAGTAACCACGTAACAAATATGTATTTGTAGGGATACTACCTGCAATATAAATCAAAGCTAAGTACAATGGATTGTTCAACCAACCAAAACTTCGGAAGATCATGAACAAAGCAAGCATACCCATGAATGATGGGAACATTTGCAAAAGCATCATTGTAAGAAGCATTTGTTTTTTACCAACAAATCGGAAACGTGAGAAAACGTATCCAGACATAGCTGAAATAATTACAATACCAACTGTAGTTACAGCAGCAACAGACAATGTTCTTAAAAATGAAAGAATAAAGTCTGAAGCGATAGCATCAGTTGATGATTTATATGTAAACAAATATTTGAAGTGTTCCAAAGAAAACTTAGAAGCATCTGGTAACAATGGAACATTTTCAAGAAGTTTACCTTTTGTAAAAGATGCTGAAACCATCCATAAAATTGGTGTCAAAACCATAATACAAGCCAACACCAACCATACATACAAGAAAATTTGCTGAAGCTTTTCTTTTACAACATAAGAACTAATTCCAGGTTTATTACTAGCCATCTTATTCACCATCCTCTGAGAAAGATTTAGATTGAAGCAAACTGTAAACAGCAAATCCACCAACGATTAAGAAGATGAAGATAGAATATACAGCTGCTACGTTGAACATTTCTGAGTTCTTAGTAAATGAAAGTTTGTAAATCCATGAAATAAGAATATCAGTTTGTCCAGGAAGGCTTGAACCTAAAACACGCATTGTATCTGGAACTTGAGATGGGTTCCATGCAGGACCACCACCTGTCAAGAAGTAGATAGCACCAAAGTTGTTAAAGTTAAATGAGAATGTCATAATCAACGATGGAATTGTTGAGGCCAATACAGAAGGTAATGTAATTGCCTTAAATCTTTGCCAACCAGTTGCACCGTCAATATCTGCAGCTTCATATAAGTCTCTTGGAATAGTTGCAAGACATCCAATAATCATCATCATGTGGTAAGGTGCACCAAGCCACAAGTTAACAAAGATTACACAAGCCTTTGCAAGATTACCATTATACCATGGAGCAAACCAGAAAATTGGAGAGTCAAAGTTTCTTAAACGGAACATACTTAAAACATCGGCTGAAATACCAGCTGGAAGTAATGATGTACTACCTGTTTCTAAGTAAGCACGAATTGCTTCTGCACTCAAACTATATTGAGCTAACAATGGTTCAATATCAGTTCTCCATTCACCTGCAATATTTCCTTCAAGATATGGACCTACAGAACCTTGTAAACCAATATTTGTCAAGAAACTTGAGAAACCATCCATTGTACCTGTAGCATACAAAATCTGGTTAATAAGACCGTCTTTTGCAAATGCGTTCTTGAAAAGCATCAAAGTAATCAAACCTGGAATAGCCCAAGGCAAGATAAGGATAATACGCCAAATCTTTTTACCTTTTACCATTGGAGATTCGATAACCATAGCATTTACAAATCCAAGACTGTAAACAGTAAATGAAGACATAAATGCCCAGAAAACTGTCCACAAGAATACCTTAACAAAGATTGTTAACCATTCTGGGTCTGTAACTGCTTGTCCGAAAGCTGAGAAACCAGCCCATTCAACAAGAGAAGCACCAAGTTTGATTCGGTATGTATAGTTTGTAAAAGCAATAATAAATGTGTACAAGAAAGGAATCAATGTAAAGAACAAAATCAAAATAAATGCTGGCAACAACATAATGTAAACATATGCGTTACTCCACAAATCCTTGATAAATTCTTTAAATTTTTGTACTTCACCTGTTTCATTGAAAGTTTTTCTTTCTTTAACTGCATCAATGATACAGAGTACCCAAGTCATTATATATAAGATAACAAATACCAAAGTGATAAGACCGTTACCCAACAATACTGTTGAGTTATCAGCAGTTAACCATCTTGAAGTATAGTTATTCAATGTCATAATTTTACCGGCATATTCTTGATCAAGAACAACACGACCAAGAGTTACGAGTCCCCAAAGACCTTTTGTGAAGAAACCACCAAAGTCACGAACTACGTATTTTTCACCGTTTGGGGATAAGTCATATCTTGGATATTCGTATTGAGGAACTTCTTCTACATATTCGTCTTCGTAGTATTCCTCTTCGCCTTCACCAAAAAAAGCTTCCCAATCTTCTTCTTCCTCAACGTATTCTTCTTCACCGCCAAAGAAAGAAGCCCAGTCCATCTCTTCATCTTCGATTCCGAGATAATCTGCTTCATCTTCTAATGTAGCATATTCACCATAGTCTACAACTTGAGTAGAAATATATTCATCCATTGAACCGGATTGTAATTTAATATATTTACCCCAGTTTGATGTTGAAAATTCTACTACACATACAAGAACAGGTACTAAGAAAAAACATACAGCTTTAATCCAGCTTTTATTTATTACCTGTCCAACACCCATTAACAAAAAAGAACCAATACCAGGAATTGCAGGATGCAACTTTCCAGAAGCTTTGGCTGAACTCTCTATGGGTTTTGTGTTATTTGACATTACAGCACTCCTCGTATTAGTACAGCAATTATAATTATTTAATAATTAACCCAAGTAAAAAGATATGACGATAGGCCATATAAACATGACCTATCATCTGATATTTTTAGATATTATTATCTATTGTTTGTATTGAACCAGTTAGCTGCGTTCTTTACAATTTCAGCTTGTGCTGTTGCTGAATCAGTTGTTCCGTCCCATACAGGGAAGTATGACTGTTCAATAGCGATGTTATAGTAACATTGCATACAAGCCATTTGTTTGTTGATTGGAAGTGAATCAGATGGTTCTGCATAACATGCTGCAAATCCAGCTTGCATTTCACGTTTGTTTTCTTCTTTTGAGAAGTCTGGCAATGTAGGAGCATTTGCTTGCATAGCAGGAATGTATGATGAGTGATCAACCATTAACTGCATACCAGCTTTTGAAACAAGAAGTTTAACAAGTTCTTTTGCTGCACCTGGGTATCTTGTAAATCCATTGATTACGAAACCTTTTGTTTTTACAAGTGGAGTAAGTTGGTTACCTTTCCATGTAGGCATGCGTGAGAATTTGAAATCGCTTCCTGTTGCTGCTTCAGCACCTTTAACATCCATCCATGATCCTACCAAAGCGAATGGTGAGATTTCAGCATCAAGATATTCTTGCCATCTTTCAGCCATTGATGAACCTGGTGTTAATTGTCCGTTAGCTTCTACAGAAATTTTTGCTTTTGCTGCTTCACGGAGGAAGTCAAGTCCAGCTTTGAATTCTGGTTTGTCGAAACCTGGTTTTGATGTATCACCTTCTGCATAGATTTGCCATCCACCAGCTGTTAATGTTGAGTAACATCCCCATTGGTTAGCAAGTGACATTGGGTATACAACGTTTACTTTCTTTCCTTTGTAAACTGGTCTATCTTTTAAAGAAGCTGACCAAGCAAAGATTTCTTCCCAAGTATCAAATGCTTCTGGAAGACCATCACCATCTGCGTCTGTTGTATCAAGACCGATAGCTTCACACATTGTTTTGTTCCATGAGAATACCATTCCGTCATAAGCTACAGGAACGTAAACGTTTTTTGTTTCGTTTGTGTTTGAATAGAATGGTTCAATTGCGAAAGTTGCTGCAAATTTAGCAATTGTTTTGTCCATTTCAAGCAATGATTGTGCTTGGCGTGAAACTTCACCGTCAATACAAAGAACAACGTCTGCAGCATCACCTTGAAGCTGTCCTACGTAGTCAGTTGCACCAGCTGCACCAACATATTCATATTCGAGAGCACCTTTGTTTCTTGGATATGATTTATTCCAAAGTTCAACAATTGCTGCACCCCATTCGTCGTTGTCAACACCAATGCGGATTTTTGCATCAGCTTCAACGCGACCTTTTGGTGCACTTGCACCTTTTTGTGCAAATACAGATACTACCATCAATAATGATAGTAAGATAACTAAAACCTTTTTCATGTTTCCTCCTAAACAAATTTTATGAAAATAACGGTTTTTAAGCAAATAATTGCAACTACTATAATATCATACATTATAGAATTGTCAAATTATTTCTTCACTGTTTTTCGATTTTATTTTACATTTCGCAAAATTAAAACCGAACTTCCCTTGACTACTACATCTTGTAAACAACAATCAGAGCCCAAAGGATACACTTTTTCTTTATCAGCATATAAAATTTTCTTACCTTCAAGATTCAAGTCGATATTTTTATCTTCTCCATCACTATTGAAGAACAAATACCAATCTCCTTTTTCATCAAGGATTTTATAAGCCATAAAGAAATCTTCACAAAATTCCCCTAAAAGTGAAATTCTTGACATAACTTCATCTTGAGTTGAAATTGTGAAAACAGAATTATTTTTTCTTAAAGCAATAAGATTTTTTGTATATTCAAATAAATCTTTGTTTAAGTCTGAAAGATTCCAAATAAAATTGTTGATATTATCAGAAGAATCGTAACTATTTTTTACGAAATTACCGATTGTTTCGCAATCTGAAGTTCCTGCTGTTGTAAAAGCAGGTTTTGTTCGACCTCTTTCTTGTCCAGCGTGTAAAAATGCGATTCCCTGACTTGTAAGCAAAAGTGCATTTGCTAATTTTAAGCGATTAACAGCCTCAATTTTGCCTTCTTCAGTTGATTCATCAATAGACATATTATTTACAATGCTATCGTGCAAAGTAAGTCCGTCATGACAAGCAAAATATTGAACATTGCTAGATGGTTTTGTAACAGAATAATTATGAACAGGCTTACCACAACAGTTACAGAATAAATCTGGAACAGAAATTTTCTTTCCAGTTAAGAAACCTTGACCAGCTTCGCTCATTCCACCAGCTTTTGCTAAATCTCTAAATTCATCATTGAAAACGGCAACTTTTTCAGTTTTTTTCATGTAATTTTGGTCCATTCCAACTGTACCTTTTTCGCCATTGTACATTTTCCAGCCTTCACCGATAAAAAGCACATCTTTTTTGATTTCTGCACATTTTTCGTAACCAGTCATTACAGTTTCTGCATCTAAAAGTCCCATTAAGTCAAAACGGAAACCGTCAACATGATATTCTTTTGTCCAATAAACAAGTGAATCAACAATCAATTTTCTTGTCATTGCGTGTTCAGAAGCGACATCGTTTCCACAACCTGAATTTGATGTAAAACTTCCGTCTTTAACTTGTCTAAAATAGTAATTTGGAACGATGTCATCAAGGAAGTCAGTTTTAGCCATGTGGTTATAAACAACATCCAAAATAACACGAAGACCAA